>DASXYS010000168.1:0-29414 GCA_036502365.1 Amycolatopsis sp. | reverse complement strand
AAGGCGATCAGGTCGCTGAGGTCTTTCGCCGCGGTCGCGCTGTCGTGGTCCGGGGTGGCGGTGGCGGAGTCGCCGAATCCGCGCAGGTCGACCGCGAACACCCGATGGTGCCGGCTCAGCAGGGGGATCAGCTTGTGGAAGACCCACCAGGTTTCCGGGAAGCCGTGCACCAGCAGCACGGGAGGCCCGGCGGTGCCGGCGGCCACGTAGTGCAGCTCGGTGCCGTTGAGGTGGACCCGGTGGTGGACGGCACCGGGGATGGTGGCGGCGAGGCGGTTCATGAGGTCCCTTCGAGCCGATGGACAAGTTACTTGTCTAACCTTAGAAGATAGACAAGCGACTTGTCCATACCGGCGGGCCTCGTATGATCGGCCGCATGGCGCAGTCCAGCGGCGCCGAGCTCGCGCGTCTGCTGCTCGGCGGGTACCACACAATGGTCGACGAGGTGCACGTCGAGCTGGCCAAGCGCGGCCACAAAGGCGTCCGCCCCGCGCACGAGTTCGCCCTGCGCGCCGTGGACGCGGGTGCGGACACCGCCTCCGAACTCGGCCGCCGGCTGTCGGTCACCAAGCAGGCCGCCGCGCAGACCATCGCCGCGCTGGAGGAGTTCGGCTACGTCGACCGCGAGCCCGACCCCGCCGACGCACGCCGCAAGCGCGTGCGGGTCACCCCGCGCGGCCGCGAGCTGATGACCGTCGGCAGTGCGCTGTTCGACGACGTGCGCAGCCGCTGGGCCGTCCGAATAGGACCCGAGCAGCTCGAGACCCTGGAAACACACCTGGCCCAGCTCACCGAGCGCCGCTCGTTCACCGCCGAGGACGTGCGGGACTGATCCGGCGAAGCGGCCGATCGAACCGTCACCGGAACGCACACGTCAGTGCCGGCCGAGATCGCTCAGATCGAGGACGACCTTTCCGCGACGGGGTGGTTTCGCGGCGGTCTCGTGGGCTTCGGCCGCCCGCGCCGCCGGATAGGTTTCCCGGACGGGAACGCGGAACCGGCCCTGATCGGCGAGCGCGGCGGCGGTGGCGAGTCCGTGGACGCCGTCGGGCCGGCCGCCCAGCCGGCCGGTGGACAGGCGGACGCCATGGCCGGCCGCGCCGAAGTCGGCGAGCGTGACGACCCGGTCCGCGGCGCCGGTCAGGTCGATCAGCTCGGCGAGGGAACCAGCTCCTGCGACGTCGAGCGCCCGATCGACCGGGCCGGTGGTCAGCGCGCGGACGCGGGCGGGCAGGCCGGGGCCGTAGTCCACGGGTTCCGCGCCCAGGTCCTCGAGGAACTGGTGGCTTGCGGCGCGCGCGGTGCCGATCACGCGGGCGCCGCGGGCCACGGCGAGCTGGACCACGATGCTGCCGACGCCGCCGGCCGCACCGTCGACCAGCAGGGTCGTGCGGTGATCGACGTCGAGCAGGTCCAGGGCGCGGGTCGCGGTCTCGACGCCGGTGCCGGCCGCGCCTGCCTCGGCCCAGCTCAGGCTTTTCGGCTTGGCTGCCCAGAAATCCAGCACCACGAACTGCGCGCTCGCACCGCCCAGGCGGGCCACGTCGACCGCGC
Organism: Amycolatopsis sp.; assembly: GCA_036502365.1. Classification (GTDB taxonomy): domain Bacteria; phylum Actinomycetota; class Actinomycetes; order Mycobacteriales; family Pseudonocardiaceae; genus Amycolatopsis. The sequence goes on along the minus strand of DASXYS010000168.1, from coordinate 27,860 downwards.
CGAAGACCTCGTCGCCGACCCGGTAGCCCGTCACGTCGGCGCCGGCCTCGTCGATCACCCCGGCTGCGTCGACACCGGGAATGTGTGGCAGGGCGAGATTCCGGCTCATCGCGGTCTCACCGGCGCGCAGTCCCAGATCGACGGGGGAGGCCGCGGCCGTCCTGGCCGCGATGCGGACCTGGCGGGGGCCGGGCCGTGGCTCGGGCGCGGTGCCCACGGCCAGTACCCCGGGCGGGCCGAATCGCTCGAACTGCACAGCGAACATGATCACCTCTCCCGCCCGGGGCCTCCGGGCGTTTGATGGGGTAAACCTGATTCCGGGGCAGACGTTCCGCCGGCCGGGGAAGTGAGAGGGGAGCGCGGGGAAGTGACTCGGAAAGTCCGGGCCGACGCGGTCGGCAACCGTGCGCACCTCGTGGCCACGGCTCGTGCAGCCTTCGCGGCCGACGGCGTGGACCTGCCCATGCGCGAGATCGCCCGGCGCGCCGGCCTGGCCGTCGCGACGCTGTACCGGCACTTTCCGACGCGCACCGACCTGATCGGCGCGGCCCTCGCCGAGCACGTGGCGGCGTGCCGGGCGGGCATGCGGACCGCGGAATCGGAGCCGGACGCGTGGCTCGCGCTGAGTAGCGCCATCCGCTGGTTCGCCGAGCACCAGATCCGCGCGCCCGGCCTCAACGCGGCTCTGTTCGGTCCACACGCGACTGTTTTCCATGACGACCGGCTGGCCCAGTCGGCGGCGCTGGAGCGGCTCGTCGCCCGTGCGCAACGGGACAATGCCCTGCGGCCGGGCGTCTCGGTCGCCGACGTCCGCGTCGCGCTCATGGCCATCTCGTCGCTGCGCCCCACCCGGCCAGCCGCCGTCCGCATGGTGCTGGACCTGTTGCTGGAGGGGTTGCGTTCACCCGGCGCCGGCGGAATGCCGCGAACGCCCGGTCCGGCACGCTATAACTGAATCCATGACGGAGCCCGAGAAGAGCGAAGACCCGGTCGGCAGACCCCGCCGGGGGCTCGCCGTGGCGGCGGTTTCGGTGGCGGTGGTCAGCCTGGTGCTGGCGGTGTCGACGTGGGCGGCGTGGCTGCTCGTGCGGCCGCGGGTACTGGCTCAGCCCGGAAACGCGTTCCTCGGGCAGGCCCTGCTGTTCGTGCTCGGCGCACTGTGGTTCGTGGCGCTGCTCGCGGGGGCGCTGGCGATCGTCTTCGGGATCACCGGCGGCGCGCGTCGGCCTGACGGCGACTTGGCGCGGGCGGGTGAGTTGACCGGGGTGCTGACCTGTCTCGTCGGGCTCGCCGGGGCGGTCACCTTCGCGCTCAGTCCTACGTGGACACCGCCCCTGGTACCGCTCCAGAACACCCCAGGCGCCTATGGTGACTATTTCGGCAATGAGAAGTAAATGACCGTCCTGCGCTCCATTCTGCTCTTCCTCGCCGCCGCGGTGCTGGAGATCGGCGGCGCCTGGCTGATCTGGCAAGGCGTGCGCGAACACCGCGGCTGGGCCTGGATCGGCGGGGGCATCGTGGCACTCGGGCTCTACGGATTCGTTGCCACCCTTCAGCCGGACGCCCATTTCGGCCGCATCCTCGCGGCGTACGGCGGGATTTTCGTGGCCGGCTCGCTCGCCTGGGGCATGGTGGCCGACGGCTACCGGCCCGACCGCTTCGACGTGATCGGCGCACTGCTCTGCCTCGCGGGCGTCGCGGTGATCATGTACGCGCCGCGAACCGGGTAACGTTCGCGGAACGGGCACGATAGACGGGCGTGATCGAACCGGACTTCCCCGCTCCGCCGCCCGCAGCTCCCGTTCGGCGGCGGTTTTCGCCGCTGCTGGCCATCTTCCTGGTGGTGCTCGTCGCCGGGGCGGCGCTGGCGGGGTTCGGCCTGGTGAAGGTGTTCAGTTACCGGACGATCGCCGTGCCGGGCGGCTCGATGGGGCGGACGGTGCCGGCCGGAACCTCGGTGATCTACCGGCTCCGCGACGGCGAAGAGGTCCGCCGGGGCGACCTGGTCGTCTTCGAGGCCGGCCAATTCGCGGACAAGCCGGGAATCCGGCTCGTCAAACGCGTCATCGCGGTCGGTGGCGACACGGTGGAGTGCTGTGACGCGCGGCAGCGGATCGAAGTGAACGGCAAGCCGGTCGCCGAGCCGTACCTCGACCCGGCCGTGGCCCCGGAGCGCGGGGCCTTGCGATTCAAGGCGAAGGTCCCGGCCGGGACGGTCTTCGTCGCGGGGGACACCCGGGACAACTCCAACGATTCCCGGATATACACGGACCAGCCCGGCGGCGGTGCGGTCCCGCTGTCCAAGATGGACGGTGTGGTCGTGGCCGAGGGCAGTCTGTTCTGGGCCACGACCTTGAAGCCCACCACGGCGTTCACCGACGCCGGCCTGACCGGCGCGGCCACGGAGGACACCGGACCGGTCGCCGCCCGGCTCACCGTCGCCGGGGGAGTACTGCTGTTCCTGATCGGGTTCGCCGGCACGATCTCGACCGCGGCCCGCGCTGCCAGGAGACGGCGCACCTGAGCCTCCGAACATCGCGGCACACAACGCCCGGATGACCTCGATCCGGACACCGGGCGCGCCGGCAGGCGGGAAATCCTTCGCCGGCCACGTACCGTGCACGGTCTCCTACTTTCGGACGTGGCCGCGCATTCGGTGAACTCCTAACGTGTTCCTGCGAACCGCGGTTGCCGCTTTCCGGCAGCCGAATGGGATTTCCCCGGCGAAGGAGACACGATGAAGGTACGCGGGTTCGGGCGGGTCGCGGCGCTGGCTCTCGCCGTCGCGGCGCCGCTGGGCATCGGCCTGGTCACGGCGCCCGGCGCGTCGGCCGCTCAGACGACCACGGTGTACTACGACTCCACTGGCGCGCCCGACTACCTGGCGCAGATCGACCAGGGCGCGGCGAACTGGAACGCCGCCGTGAGCGACGTGAAGCTGGTCAAGGGCGACGGCAGCGGCACCGTGGTGTTCCACGAGACCAACAGCGGCGGCTCGTACACGAACACCGACGGACACGGCAACGGCGACATCTACCTCGACACCAGCCAGGTGGCCCAGGGATTCGACCCGACCCGGATCGCCGCGCACGAGATGGGGCACAACCTCGGGCTGCCGGACGACTACACCGGGCCCTGCACCGAGCTGATGTCCGGGCACGGGCCGGGGACCTCCTGCAAGAACGCGAAGCCGAGCGCCGAGGAGGCTTCGAAGGTGGAGTCGTTGTGGGCCAACGGGTTCGCCACGATGGGCACCGGGACCCGGGTCACCTCGGTCTACTGATCTCCCCGTACCGCGGGCGGCGGCCGGGTGCCGAGGCGCAAAAGCGTCTTGGCCCGGGTCGCCGCCTGCGGCCAGGCGGGTGAAACGGGATTCGTCACGCCGAGCGGCTGACGGCCACGTCGCGGCCGACCCCGCGCAGCACCTCCACCCGGTCCGTGCCCGGGCGGCTCAGCACCCAGCTCGAACCGGAGACGGCCTTCGCCCGCTTCTTCAGCGGCGCGAGCAGGCGCGAGGCTTCGCGGTACGAGCCGAGGGAACCACTGCCGCACACGAGCGTCGCCAGCGAAACCGTGACCGGCAAACCCTCGGCCGACCACTTGGTGTCCAGCAAGGCCGCCGCGACGGTGCCGATCTCGTCGACGTCGCAGACGATCAGGAAGTCGTCGCCCCCGACGTGGCTCACCCGCATCCTCCGCAGCTGGCCGGCCAGGGTGGACAGCGTCGAGCCGAGTTCGCGGATCAGGTCGTCGCCCGCGGCGAAACCGACGTTGTCGTTGACCGATTTGAACGCGTCGACGTCCAGCCACGCGGCCACGAACGGCTCGCCGGCGGCGATGCGGCGCTCGACGTCGCGGGCCACCGTCTCGCTGCCGGGCAGGCGGGTGAGCGGGCTGAGGGTCACGGCCTCCTCGACCTTCGCCTCGGCGACCCCGCGCACCACCTCGGTCACCAGCACCACGCCGAGGCAGTGGCCGGAGTCGTCGACCACCACGACGTCGTCGCCGGTGCGGCCCCAGTCCGCGTCGGTGACCAGCTCCAGGAATTCCAGCGCGCTCGCGCCGGCGTCGATGGTGTGCGGCTTGTCGGCCAGCCGGTGGGCCGGCCGCTTCGCGTGCAGCGCGTGGCCGTACGGACCCGTTACCGCCACGAGGAAACGCGTCCGGTCCACTGACCACTGTGGACGATCATCGGCATCGACGCCGACCACCCCGCTCGGCGCGTCGGCTGCCGCGAGGACCTCGCGGACGTCGTTGCAAGTCGCGTCTTCGGGCAGCGTGGTGGCCGGGCGGAGGAAGTCGCCGACCCGCGGTGCCTGCGGTGACGCCGGCGCGCGGCGGTCGTCCGGCAGGACGGCGCCCGCGGCCGGCGCGGACCGGTGCGCGGCGGGCGGGGCCAGCAGGTTGCCCTGCGCGATGCGCACGCCCAGGCTCTGCACGGCGTCGAGCTGCGGCCCGGTCTCGATGCCGGTGGCGACGAGCCGGATGCCGGTGCGGGTGGTGTAGTGCAGCAGCGACTCGACGACGGCGACCGACGCCGGGTCCTCCGGGAGGCCGCGCAGCACGCTGCGGTCGAGCTTGACCAGGTCCACCGGCGCCCGCACGAGCAGCGCGAGCGGCAGGTCGCCCCGGCCGAGGCCGTCGAGGGCCAGCCGGAAGCCCAGCTCGGTCAGCGCGCGCATGGCGCCCACCAGCTGGTCGGCGGGCAGATGTGAGAACGGCGGCCCGACCTCGAGGACCACGTCGCGGGTCCGGCGCCCGGCCGCGCCGAGCTCGGCGATCAGCTCGTCGAACGCGCCCGGGCCGGCGGCCAGCGTGCGGGCGGAGAGGTTCAGGTGCAGCGGCAGCGCGCTGGGGCGCTCGGCCTCCTGGCGCACGGCGGTGGCCGCGAGGCCCAGGTCCACCTCGGCGAGCCGGCCGGCGCGGCGCGCTTCGGCGAGCAGCTCGTGGGCGGTGCCCTTGCCCGGCCTGGCCAGCGCTTCGTACGCCACAACGCCGCCGGTGTGCAGGCTGTACATCGGCTGGAAGGCGAAGCGGACCGCACCGGGCGTCGTCACCGTTCGATGGTCTCAGCGGGCCGCGGACCAGGAAACCGTTGTCGACAGATGTTCACCGCACGGGAACCAGGGTTACCTGGAACGGAGTAATCGGCTGTCGCGCGGCGTGGTCATCCGGGTGCCTTTCGTACCGGGGGTAGACCGGCCAGCCGGGCCCGCAGCCCCGGCGGTGCGCCGCGGAACAGTTTCGCCATCGCCGCGGCCGTGCCGGGCAAGTCCTCGCGGCCCGAGGTGAAGGCGCGCTGGGCGGCGGGCGGGAGCGCGAAGAACAGGTCGAAGAACCGGGCCGGCTCGCCCGGCGGCATCCGGCACAAGGCGCGCAAGCCGTGGTGCCGCAAGGAGTGCACGGCCCGGGCTTCGGGTGTCCACAACGTCCTTTTCGCCGCGCGCACCACGGCCCGCGGGCCGGCTTCGAAGGCGCCGGCGATCGCGGCGGCGACGCTCGGGGCCAGCTGCAGCGACGTCGCCAGGCTGTAGCCGGTGGCCGGGTGGACCAGCCCCGCCGCGACGCCGAACGGGACGACCGCGCCCCGGCCGGGCGGCGGCACGTCGAGCACGATCCGGACCCGCTCTTCCGGGAAGCGGCCGCGCACGCCCGCGGCGGCCAGCCGAGCCCGCAGCCGCCGGGCCAGCTCGTCGACCGGCAGCCCCGGCCGGCGGGCGAGCGAGGTCTCTTCAACCAGCACCGAGCCGTCGCCCAGCGGCAGCTGGTAGCGGAAGCTCGGCCCGCCGCCGCGCCAGTCCATGAACACCGCGGTGTCCGCCGCGCCGGGCCCCAGCCGCTCGGCGTCGGCGGCGGGCAGGACGAGGCCGTACGCCGTTTGTTCCGCGCGAGCGCCACGAGGACCGCCGCCGGAGAGGACGCGGCTCGCGCCGGAGGCGTCGACGACCACGGCGGCAGCGAGCCTGCGATCGTCGGCGAGCACTACCGTCGCCCCGTGCCGGCCGGGCTCGACGGCGGCCGCCTGCCCGGTGACGACGCGGACTCGTTCGCCGGTGAGCCAGGCGCGCAGCCCCTCGTTGTCGAGCACGAGGTAGCCGCGGTCGAGCCGGTGCTCCCGCGTGCCGAACGCGACGGTGGCCGAGGGCGCCGCCGCGATCACCTCGGCGGGCAGCCCGGGCAGCTCGTCCGACCAGACCCCGTAGGTGTTGCGCCACGGGCGGTGCGGCGCCGGGTCGACGACGGTCGTCGCCAGGCCGCGCCGGGCGCAGGCGCGGGCCAGCGCCCACCCGGCGGGCCCGCCGCCGGCGATCAGCACGTCCGCCACGTCGGAGATCCTGCCGCATCCCGCGAACTCGGATCAGTACGGTGGGCCGCATGGACGAGACCGACCCGAGGGCCGCGCGGCGCGACCCGGAGAGCTCGGCCGGCGGGTTCACCGACCTGGCCACGAGCCCGTTCCGCATCGACCGGGACCGGATCATCGCGTCGCCGTTCTTCGCCCGGCTGGGCGGGGTGACGCAGGTGGTCAGCGCCGCGGGCGCCGGGCTGCTGCACAACCGGCTCACCCACAGCCTCAAGGTCGCGCAGGTCGCCCGCGCCATCGCGGAGCGGATCAGCGGCGCGAGCGAATCGGCCGAGCTGGCCGCGAAACTCGGCGGCTGCGACCCGGACGTGGCCGAGGCCGCGGCGCTGGCGCACGACCTCGGCCACCCGCCGTTCGGGCACCTCGGCGAGCAGACGCTCGACCGGATCGCCCGGCACCGGTTCGGCCTCGCCGACGGCTTCGAGGGCAATGCCCAGTCGTTCCGCATCATCACCACCACCGACGTGCGCGGCCCGTCGGCGAGCGGCCTCGACCTGACCACGGCCGTGCGCGCCGCGGTGCTCAAGTACCCGTGGGCGCGGCTGCACCTCCCGGACCCGCACCCGACGTCGCTGCCGAACCCGCCGCGCGGCGCGGCTGAGCCCGGCGACGCACCGGGCACCGGCGCGAGCAAGTTCTCCGCCTACGTGACCGAGCTGGACGACTTCGCCCAGGCGCGTCTCCCGTTCGCCGGCCGCATCGAGCCGTGGCAGCAGACGGTGGAAGCGTCCGTGATGGACACTGCCGACGACATCGCCTACGCCATCCACGACCTCCAGGACTTCCACCGCATCGGGGTGCTCCAGCACGCACCGGTCGCCGCGGAGCTGGGGGAGTGGCTCGACCACGCGCTCGAGCTGGCGGCACTGGACGACGACCAGCTGTCCGCCGAGATCCGCCGCCCCGGGCGCTCACTGGAGCGGATGCGGCGGCGGATGCACCACAAGGACGCGTGGATCGTGGACGACGACGCGTTCGCCCAGGCCGTCGGACGGGTGCGCCGTGAGCTGGTGGACGGCCTGCTGGCGGACAGCTTCGACGGTTCGATCGAGGCCGAGCAGGCGACCGCGGCGTTCTCGGCGAAATGGACCTCGCGGCTGGTCGACGGGGTGATCGTGGCGTCCTCGCCGTCGATCCGCTCCGGGCACGTCTCGCTGCGGCCCGCGCAGTGGCACGAGGTGCAGGTGCTGAAGTTCGTGCACCGCCGGTTCGTGCTGCTGCGCGCGGACCTCGCGCTGCACCAGCGGGGCCAGGCCGCGCTGGTGACCAGCCTGGTCGACGCGCTCGACGCGTGGCTGCAGGACCGCGACGAGGAGTCCCGCCTGCCGCGGCGCCTGCACGACCTGGTCGAGCTGGCGCACGGGGAGTACAGCCTCGTCGCGCGCACGGCACCCGGGCTGCTGGTCGGTGCGACCGGCGAGCGGGTGCAGGGAGCCGACGCCGTCCGCAGCCTCGCGCGTGGGCGCGCGGTGGTCGACTTCGTGGCTTCGCTGACCGACAAGCAGGCCGTCTCGGTGCTCGACGCGCTGTCCGGGCGGGCCGATCAGCCCTGGTCGGACTCGTTTGTCCTCTGACTGTCCGCCGGCCGCTGCCGAACGGCCTACGACGACCGGGGGGTAGCGGGTGATTACCCGCCCTATGTCACCCTAACGGCTGATTTTTACCCAGACGCACAGTACTTAGCTAAGGCCAGCCGGTGATCACCGGCATTGGCCAGCGTGAGTCGGGGCACGCGGTGCAAGATTCGGAGGCGCACGTGCGTCGAAGCCGTTCTACCCATGCCGCCAGCACCGAAAGACCCAGCACCGAAAGACCCAGAAGAGACCCGCGGAGCCGGGCGGCCGTCCTGGCCGCCGGCGCCGCTGCCCTGCTTGCCGCGCTGGGCGTGGTCGCCCCGCCCGCGGGCGCGGCCACCCAGTCCACAGCGTCCATATCGGACACTTTCTCCGCCACCGCCGCCCGCCAGATCGCCGCGCTGCAAGCGGTGAAGACCGGGCAGACCGCGGTCGAGTCCAAAATGGACAGCCGATTGCTGGTCGAGCAGAAGCTCCAGGCCCAGCGGCTCAGCGCGGCGGCCGTGCCCGCGCTGAAGGCGGGCGACGTCTCCGCCGCCGGCACCGCGCTCGTCGATATTCGCGCCACCAAGGTCACCGACGGGCTGGTCGGCGACCTGCGCAAGGCGGGCGCGGGCATCCGTTCGCTGTCGGATCGGGAGGCGAGCATCCGCGCCGAGGTGCCGCTCTCGGCGTTGCCCGCGATTGCCGCGCACACCGACGTGAAGCGGGTCGAGACCGCCGACCAGGCGATCACCGCTCGCGAGGTGGAGCACCCGGCCGCGCCGGGCAAGGCCGCCCCGGCCGAGACCAAGCAGCAGAAGAGTGCCCGCATCGAGAGCCAGCTGAAGCAGGCGCTCGCGGCGAAGGGTCAGCGCTCCGCCGCCGTGGCCACCATCACCAGTGAAGGCGACCGCGCGCACAACGCGGACCTCGCCCGCCAGCAGTTCGGCGTCACCGGCACCGGCGTGAAGGCCTGCGCCCTGTCCGACGGTGTCGACTCCCTCGCCGTCTCGCAGGCGAAGGGCGAGCTGCCCGCGAACGTCGACGTCCCCGCGGGCCAGGCCGGCTCGGGCGACGAGGGCACCGCGATGCTCGAAATCCTCCACGACCTCGCGCCCAATGCCGCGCTCGGCTTCGCCTCGGCCTTCCAGTCGGATGCCGGCTTCGCCGACAACATCCGCACTCTCCGCTTCCAGTCGCACTGCGACGTGATCGTCGACGACGTCATCTACTTCGCGGAATCCCCGTTCCAGGACGGGATGATCGCCCAGGCCGTGAACGACGTGACGGCCGACGGCGCGCTCTACTTCTCCTCCGCGGGCAACGAGGGCAACGTCGCGGACGGCACCTCCGCGCACTGGGAAGGCGACTTCGCCGACTCCGGCAAGACGGTCGGCAAGTTCGCCGGCACCGCGCACAACTTCGCGGGCAGCGCGGGAAACCAGGTCTTCGAGCCGATTTCCGACGCCTCGTCCGCCGGCGTCCCGGTGACGCTGCACTGGTCGGACCCGCTCGGCGCGGCGTCGGACGACTACGACCTCTACCTGCTCGACGCCGCCGGCAACGTGGTCAGCTTCAGCCAGAACGTGCAGAACGGCACCCAGGACCCGTTCGAGGTCCTGTCCACGCCGCTGTTCGGCGGCACCGGCCTGCGGCTCGCGGTGGTCAAGTTCGCCGGTGCGGGGCGCTACCTCTCGATCACCGCGTTCAACAGCCGGTTCCGGGACTCGGCCGACGGCCTGAAGGCCTACAGCACCCCGGGTGCCGTGGTCGGTCACTCGTCCGCGCGCACCGCGTTCGCCGTCGCCGCGGCGCCCGCCGGAGCCGCGTTCGGCCGCCCGCTGGAGCCGGGAGACCCGGCCAACCCGGCCGGACCGTTCCCGGCCGCGTTCTCCGGCGCCAGCAAGGCCGAGCGGTTCAGTTCCGACGGTCCGCGGCGGATGTTCTACGAGGCCGACGGCACGCCCATCACCCCGGGCAACGTCTCCTCGACCGGTGGTGAGGTGCGAGGCAAGCCCGAGATCACCGCGGCCGACGGCGTGCGCACCTCGGTGAGCGGGTTCGCCCCGTTCTTCGGCACCTCCGCGGCCGCCCCGCACGCCGCGGGGATCGCGGCGCTGGTGCTGTCCGGCAACCCCGGACTGTCCTCATCGGACGTTCGCGACGCGTTCCTGAGCACCGCCGTCGACATCGAGGCGCCCGGCACGGACAACCTGACCGGCGCGGGCGTCGTCCTCGCCGACAAGGTGCTCGCCTACACCGGCGCCACCCCGCAGCCCTACGCCCAGGCCCAGACGCCGACGGTCAAGGCGGCCGGTGGCGGTTCCTCGCTGAACCCGGGCGACACGGCCAAGGTGACGCTGCCGGTGACCAACATCGGTGACGGCGCCGCCTCGTCCACCAGCGTCGTGCTGACCAGCCCGACCCCGGGTGTCACGATCACGCCGCGCATCAAGGCGTACGGCACGATCAGCCCGGGCCAGACCGGCGTGAACGACTTCACCGTCACCGTGCCGGCGAGCCAGCAGCTCGGCGTCCCGGTGGTGCTGGCTGCCAAGGTGAGTTTCGTGGGCTCGTTGTCGCCGATCACCAGCACGTTCCCGCTCGGGGTCGGCACCCCGTCGCCGGTGGCGCAGACCTTCGCCTACACCGGCCCGGCAGTGGCGATCCCGGACAACTCGCCCCTCGGCGCCTCGGTGCCGCTCGTGGTGAGCGGGGTCGGGCCCGCGTCGAAGGTGTCGGTGTCGATCGACGGCACCACCTGCACCACCACCGCGGGCGCGACGACGGTCGGCATCGACCACACGTACGTGGCCGACCTGGCCGGCACGCTGGTCTCGCCCTCGGGCGCGACGGCGACGTTGTTCCAGCGTTCGGGCAGCAGCGCCAACAACCTCTGCCAGGTCGTGTTCGACGATTCGGCGGCGAAGCCGTTCAGCTCCGTCACCTCGCTGGACGCGCCGTTCACCGGCACCTACAAGCCGGTGAACGCGCAGACCGGGCTGAACGGCCTCGGCACGGCGGACGGCACCTGGACGTTCAAGGTGGCCGACAGCGCGTTCGGTGACGTCGGCTCGATCCGCAGCGTTTCGCTGCACGTCAACGGCTTCGTCGGCGCCGGCCCGGCGCCGGGCCAGGCCGCCGGGGTGCACCAGTCGGTGACCACGGGGCCCGTCCACCCGGCCAACGCCCTCGCCTGATCGAGCGGGTACGGGGCCGTCGTTTCCACGGCGGCCCCGTACCGTCGTTCCCATGGCGAAGGCACGTCAGGTCGCGGGCGGCGGGCGGGCGGTCGAGGTGGCGCCGGACCGGTTGGCCGGCTGGTTCACGCGCTTCGCGGAACGCAACGACGGCGTCCGGACGACCGTGCTCGGGCCGCGTGAGGTGTGCGTGACGGCGGGCAACGGCGTCACGGCGACCGCCACTGTCCCGTTCGGACCGCTGGCGGTGACGGGGGAGCGCGAGGGGCTGGCCGTTGAGCCGTTCGTGGCCCACGTGCTCGTGCCGCGGCTGCTCGCGCTGCTGCTGGTGCGCCTCGGCGGGCACAGCCTCGGCCTCGCCCGCGGCGGGGTGGTGCTGCTCTCGCGCACCGACCGGCACCTGGTGCACGGCCGGTCCGCCGCCGGCGGCTGGTCGCAGCAGCGATTCGCGCGGCGTCGCGCGGGACAGGCGCGGACAGCGCTGGCCACGGCCGCCCAGGACGCCTTCGAAGTCCTCGTGCCCCGACTGTCCGAAGTGGACGCAGTGGTGCTCGGCGGCGACCGGCACGCGCTGGACCGGTTGCGCGGGGACCGCCGGCTCGCGCCGTTGTTCGCCCGCGCGGAGCCCAGGGTGCTTGAAATTGCCGAGCCGCGGCGAACGGTGCTCGAAGACGCGGCGGAGCAGGCGATCTCCGTGGAACTGGTGCTGCGTGAGACGTGAACGCCCGGTGAAGCCGGAGTGAGACCGGCCACGGGGCGGAAAACCCGTGGACGACGACCCGTACACTCGATCTCGTGGAAATCCTGCTGGAGTAGCGGCCGCACCGGACACCCGTGCCGAAACCGGGTGGTGCCGGCGCCCGAAGCTGTCCACGCCCACCCCCGAATCCGGGAGTTTCTCTTGATCACGGCCACTGGCCTCGAGCTGCGCGCCGGCTCGCGCATTCTGCTCAACGGCGCCACCGTCCGCATCCAGCCCGGCGACCGCATCGGCCTGGTCGGCCGCAACGGCGCCGGCAAGACCACCTCGCTGAAGGTGCTCGCCGGCGAGGGGGAGCCGCACGCCGGCGACGTCCGCCGCAGCGGCGAGCTGGGCTACCTGCCGCAGGACCCGCGCGAGGGGGACCTGTCCGTCACGGCGAAGGACCGCGTGCTGTCCGCGCGCGGGCTCGACACGCTCCTGCGCGACATGGAGAAGGCACAGACGGCGATGTCCGAGCTGGTCGACGAGCGCCAGCGCGACAAGGCCATCAACCGCTACAGCCGGCTCGAGGAGCGCTTCGCGTCTCTGGGCGGGTACGCCGCGGAGAGCGAGGCCGCACGCATTTGCTCGAACCTCGGCCTGGCCGACCGCGTGCTGGCGCAGACGCTGAGCACGCTGTCCGGCGGCCAGCGCCGCCGCGTGGAGCTGGCGCGCATCCTGTTCGCCGCCGCCGAGGCGGGCGCGGGCGGCAAGTCCGAGACGATCCTGCTGCTCGACGAGCCCACCAACCACCTCGACGCCGACTCGATCACCTGGCTGCGCGGCTTCCTCAAGCAGCACGACGGCGGGCTCGTGGTGATCAGCCACGACGTGGAGCTGCTCGGCGACGTCGTCAACAAGGTCTGGTTCCTCGACGCGACGCGCGGCGAGCTCGACCTGTACAACATGAGCTGGCAGCGCTACCTCGACGCGCGCGCCACGGACGAGAAGCGCCGTCGCCGCGAGCGCGCGAACGCCGAGAAGAAGGCGTCCGCGTTGCAGCAGCAGGCCGCGAAGCTCGGCGCGAAGGCGACGAAGGCGGTGGCAGCCAAGAACATGGCGCGGCGCGCGGAGCAGATGCTGTCCGCCCTCGACGAGACCCGGCACGCCGACAAGGTCGCGCGGATCAAGTTCCCGGAGCCGGCGCCCTGTGGCCGCACGCCGCTGATGGCCGAGGGGCTGTCGAAGTCCTACGGCTCGCTCGAGATCTTCACCGGGGTCGACCTCGCCGTCGACCGGGGTTCGAAGGTCGTCGTACTCGGATTGAACGGTGCCGGAAAGACGACATTGCTCCGGTTGCTCGGTGGAATGGAAACCCCGGACACCGGATCCTTGGTGCCGGGTCACGGAATGCGTTTGGGCTATTACGCACAGGAACACGAAACGCTTGACCATGAAGCGAGCGTGTGGGAAAACATCCGACATCTGGCCCCGGACACCGGCGCCCAGGAGTTGCGTAACCTGCTCGGCTCGTTCCTCTTCACCGGGGAACAACTCGACCAGCCGGCCGGCACCCTTTCCGGTGGCGAGAAGACCCGCCTCGCGCTGGCCGGACTGGTCTCCAGCGCCGCCAACGTGCTGCTGCTCGACGAGCCCACGAACAACCTGGACCCGGCCAGCCGGGCGCAGGTGCTGGACGCGCTGCGCAGCTTCGCGGGCGCGGTCGTGCTGGTCACCCACGACCCGGGCGCGGTCGAGGCGCTCGAACCCGAGCGCGTGATCCTGCTGCCGGACGGCACCGAGGACCATTGGTCCCCGGATTATCTGGAACTTGTCCAGCTAGCGTGACCCAGATGCGGCCATTCGGGTGCTTGCCAAGCGGCGCGAAGCACTGAAATGGCCCAATGTGATCGCAGTTTCGACTGTTTTACGTCTGTCGTCTGGCATTCCGGCGCTCAGTGTTCGATCATTGCCCCGGCAGGGGCCTTTGTGGCCCAGAACACCACTCGGCGGGAAGGCGATCGACGTGGCTGATCTCAAGAAAGGCGCGCGGATCACCGGCAACACGCGCGACAAGCTGGCCGCTGACCTGAAGAAGAAATACGAGAAGGGCTCGAGTATCCGGGCCCTCGCGGAGTCCACGGGACGGTCCTACGGGTTCGTCCACCGGGTTCTCTCGGAGTCCGGAGTCCAGCTGCGGGGGCGCGGCGGGGCGACTCGGGTCAAGAAGAAGTAGCACCAGGGCTGCTGCGCGGGGGGCGCAGTCCCGGTTCGGCGGCTCGGAACGTGAGCGCGGCGCCGAGCAGCACCAAGGGATAGACCAGGTAGCCGTAGCGGGTTGCCGGAGTGAGCAGGACCAAGGCGCCGAGACCGACGGCGATCCGCACCAGCACAGCGGATCCGGTTGCGGGGGGCCGGCGCGCCAGCCACACCAGCATGGCCACCGCTGCCGCACCGACCAGTACCAGCGAAACCACGTTGCCCACGGGGCCGGTTTCCGCGATCAGGTGGCCCGGCAGCGGGCTTGCCGCGGGGGAGCGCACCACGCCCATCCCGAGCGGGAACCGGATCACGTGTTCCACGAAGGCCTTCGGACCGGCCAGGTAGACCGGCAGGTGCAGCACCACCGTCGTGGTGACCAAAGTGGTCACGAAACGAATGAGTGTGGCGCGCCCCAGGCCCTTTTCGCCGCGTCCGCGGCAGTAGAAGTAGACGGCGAGCACCGCCGCGGCCGGCGCCGCGATGAGCTTCGCGCTGATCACCAGCGCCAGCACCAGCCCCGACCAGCCGGCCCGGCCGGTCGCGGCGAGTGCGCACGCGAGCACCAGCAGTCCGGCAATGGCCAGGTCCGGCCCGGCGACCGACCACGTCAGTGCGGTCAGCGGGCAGGCAAGGGCCAGCTGCGCCGCGAAAACCGGAATCCGGGGCCATTTCAGCATTCGTAGCGAGACGATCACGCACAGGCACGCGGCGATCGCGAACATCCAGCGGGCGTCGGTGAGCGCGTTGGTCACCGGGTTGCCGCCGAACAGCGCCCGCGGCAGGCCGAAGACCGTCATCACCGGGCCGTAGGGCGTGTAGTCGTTGACCTCCGGCGGACGGCCGAGGGTGGTCACGTCGACGTACGGGGTGCCGTGCAACAACAGCAGGCGCGCGCTGCGCTCGATCACCCACACCTCGGGCTGGGCCGCCCAGGAGCCGGGGGTGACCAGCCAGTCCACTCCGGTCAGTCGGCGAATCACCAATACCGCCAGCGGGATGGTCATTGCCAACAGTCCGACGGACGCGATGCCGAGCCATCGTGAGCCGAGCCGTCCCCGCGGCTCGCGGCCGGCCCGGGCGGAAATCAGCAGCCAGGCGCTGTGCGCGGCGGCGAGGCCGTAGCCGGCGCTCGCGAACTCGCCCCAGATCCGGTAGCCGTAGAACTCCGAGGCGAACGCGCTGGCGAACGCGAACACGAAGCAGCCGAAGTAGAACAGCAGGTCCCAGCCGAGCAGCCGGGTCGCGCGGGCTTCGGGCGCGCGACCCGGTGCCATGAGCAGCTGCACCCTGCGTCCCCCTCGCCTCGGCGTATCGTGCCCTCGTCGCGTCAGGTTACCGAGCGGTCCCGGGCGGGTGAGCGGCCGCCCGTTCGCCGCGGCCCGGCCGGATCGGGAAGAACTTCGGGTGTGCCGGTGTTGTGCGCTTCATATCCGCGCGAAAGCTCAAGTAATATAGAAGTTTTAGCCGGGCCGCACCACCGGGCCGGCCGGCAGGATGGGGGACCTCCATGGACAACACCTGGGCGCTGATGAGTTCGGCGATGCGCTCGGCGGACACGCCGAGGGCGCTGACCAAGGGCACGGTCAAGCGCGTCGCCCGCTTCGCCCGGCCGCACTGGGTGCGGCTGCTGGTCTTCCTGGTGCTGACGGTCGTTTCGGCGGTGCTCGCGGTGACCACGCCGGTGCTGGCGGGCAAGGTGGTCGACTCGATCGTCGGCGGCCACAACCTGTCGGTGGTGCTCTGGCTGGCCGGCGTGATCGCCCTGCTGGCCATCGCCGACGCGGGGCTGGGCCTGGCCGAGCGGTGGCAGTCCGCGCGCATCGGCGAGGGCATCATCCTCGACCTGCGCGTGGCCGTCTTCGAGCACGTGCAGAAGCTGCCGATCGCGTTTTTCACCCGGACCCGCACCGGCGCGCTGGTCAGCCGGCTCAACAACGACGTGATCGGCGCGCAGCGGACGTTCACCGCGACGCTGTCCGGGCTGGTCACCAACGTGATCCAGCTGGTGCTCTCGCTGGCGGTGATGGTGACGCTGTCCTGGCAGGTCACGGTGGTCGCGCTGGTGCTGCTGCCGGTGTTCGTGCTGCCGGCGCGCCGGCTCGGCCGCCGGATGGCCGGGCTGCAGCGCGAGTCCGCCCAGCTCAACGCCGGCATGACGACCCAGATGACCGAGCGGTTCTCCGCGCCCGGCGCGACGCTGGTGAAGCTGTTCGGCCACCCGCGCCAGGAGGTCGCGGACTTCGCCGGGCGGGCCGGACGGGTCCGTGACATCGGCGTGCGCACCGCGATGCTCACCCGCTGGTTCATGACCAGCCTGACGCTCGTCTCCGCGCTGGCCCAGGCGCTCGTTTACGGCCTCGGCGGCTACCTCGCGCTGACCGGGCAGCTCGAGCCCGGCACCGTGGTGGCGCTGGCGCTGCTGCTGACCCGGCTCTACGCCCCGCTGACCGCGCTCGCGAACGTGCGCGTGGACGTGATGACCGCGATGGTCTCGTTCGAGCGCGTCTTCGAGGTGCTCGACCTCGACCCGATGATCAAGGAGCCGGCCGAGCCGAAGACGCTGTCCGCTGGTACTGGTGTCGGTACTGGTGTTTCGGTCGAGTTCGACGACGTGCGGTTCGGCTACCCCGCGGCGGACCGGTTCTCCCTCGCCTCTCTGGAGGACGTGGCCACTTTGGACAATCGCGGTGGCGAGGAAGTGCTGCACGGCATCAGCTTCCGCGCCGAGCCGGGCCAGATGGTCGCGCTGGTCGGCTCGTCCGGCGCCGGGAAGTCGACGATCGCGTCCCTGCTGCCGCGGCTCTACGACGTGGACGGCGGTGCGGTGCGGTTGTCCGGGACCGACGTCCGCGACCTCGATTTCGCCACCCTGCGCGAGACGGTCGGTGTGGTGACCCAGGACGGGCACCTGTTCCACGACTCGATCCGCGCCAACCTGGCGTACGCGCGGCCGGGCGTGACCGACGACGAGATCTGGGCGGCGCTGGAGCAGGCGCGGCTCGGCGACCTCGTGCACTCGCTGCCGGACGGCCTGGACACCACGGTCGGCGAGCGCGGCTACCGCCTGTCCGGTGGCGAACGGCAGCGGCTCACCATCGCGCGGCTGCTGCTGGCCCAGCCCAAGGTCGTGGTGCTGGACGAGGCGACCGCCCACCTCGACTCCGAGTCCGAGGCCGCGGTCGGCGAGGCGCTCATCGGCGCGCTGGCGGGCCGGACCTCGCTGGTGATCGCGCACCGGCTTTCCACCGTCCGCGCCGCCGATCTGATCCTGGTGATCGAGCACGGCACGGTCGTCGAGCAGGGCACGCACGAGGAGCTGCTGGCGCGGGAGGGCCGTTACGCGGAACTGCACCACACGCAATTCGACGACGAGCCCGCCGTCGCCTAATCGGTCCCGAAACGCAGCGGATGACGCTTTCCCCGCGCTCAGCGAGGGGAAAGCGTCATCCGCTGCAACGGGTCGCGGCAGGTCAGCGCAGGGCCGGGACGCGCGGGCCGTACTTGGCCAGCAGCGCCTTGTTCGCCTCGTCGCCACCCTCCACATTGGAGCTGCGCCACAACGGCACGTCCAGGCCCTCGGCCGTGCCGCGGTCGAAGACCTGGGCCAGCACGAGGTTCCACAGGAACGCGTTGACCACAGTGGACAGTGGCGCCGTGCGCGGTGCGCCGGCCGGGTGGCTGGCGTCGCCGGGGATGACCAGCGAGTCGAGCACCACGGTGCCCTCCTCGACCAGCGTGGTCGGCGACCGGCGCGGGGCCGCGGCCACGCATTCCCGCGACGTCACCGCGATCACCGAGGCGCCGCGGCGACGGGCGCCGGCGGCCAGCTCCACCGGGTACGGGTTCACACCGGAGGTCGAGAACACCACCAGCACGTCGTCCGGGCCGGGCGCGCGCTCGGCGAGCACCTCTTCCGCCAGCCCGGTGCGGCGCTCGGTCTTGGTGCTGTGCTGCGCGCCGTGCAGCGGCAGCAGCTCCGGGTGGTAAAGCGGGTACACGCAGGCGAGGCCGCCCGCGCGGTAGAACGTCTCGGCGACGGCGGCCAGCGAGTGCCCGGCGCCCGCGGTGAACACCAGCGCGTCGCTGCGGATCACCCCCAGCACCAGTCCGGCCGCCGCGGCCACCTGGTCGGCGTTGGCCTCCTCGGCGGCCGCGAGCTTGTCCGCCGTGCTCTTCCAGTTCTCCGTGGCGCTCACCACACCTGCCCTTCGTCGCGGTTCCGGTCGCCGAATCTAGCGCGTGACCACTCTTTGTGGTGGATCAGCGTGGTGGATTAGCGTGACAGCCGGGCGGTAAACGGATCCCGGTGACTGGGAGGCGGCTGGTGGACGAGGCGGAACCCGTCGTTTCGGTGCGCCGTGCGCGTGGCCGCACGCGCGCGGTCGCGTTGGTGCTGCACGGCGGGGCCGAGGTCGGCACCGCGCCGGTGCCCCCGTGGAAGCCGGCGTACTTGCGCATGGTTCCGCTGGCCCGAGCCCTGCACCGCGCGGGTGGCCCGCACGGCCTCGAGGTGCGGCTGCTGCGCAATCGGCTCTACGGCTGGAACGGGGCCGCCGAGGACCCGGTGCCGGACGCGCGCCGGGCGCTGGAGCGGATCCGCGCCGAGCACCCCGGCCTGCCGGTGGTGCTGGTCGGGCACTCGATGGGCGGGCGGGTCGCGCTGCGCGTGGCCGACGACCCGGCCGTGACGGGCGTCTGCGCGCTCGCGCCGTGGACCCCGGCCGGCGAGCCGGTGGACGCCGTCGCCGGGCGGTCGGTGCTCATCGTGCACGGCACCCGGGATCGGATGACTTCACCGCGTGATTCCCACGCCTTCGCCGAGCGTGCCCGCGCGGTCGCGGCGCGCGTCGCCCGGTTCGAGATCGGCGGCGAGGGGCACGCGATGCTCCGCCGTTCGGCGGTCTGGACCAGGTTGGTGTGTGCTTTCACACTGGACGTGATCGAGGCCGGCGACAAGGACGAAACTCTCATCAGGGCCTGGACCCGTCCCGCGGACGAGCGGTTGCGAATCCCGGTGTGAGGCGAGTCGGGCGACCGGCACAAAGCGCACGCTTCGTGACCCGGGAATACCATTCACCATGGGCCGCACAGCCCGTCCGGAGGGAGTGTCTTGTCCACCTCGAGTGTCGACCGCGCGGCGGGCCTGCCCCCGCAGCCGATCCCGCAGCAGATCCCCGACGAATCCCGGTGGCCGGGCCTGGCCACCCCGCCGCATTCGCCCTTGCGCGCGCGGGCCGCGGAGGCGCTCTTCCGGCGCGCCGTCAAATCGCTCCAGCTACGAGTGACCTTCCCCGACGGGACCACGCTCGGCGCGGGCGGCCCGGAGGCGCCGGAGATGCGCATCCGCCGCCCGGCCGCGTTTTTCCACCGCCTCGGCGCGGACGCGAAGATCGGCTTCGGCGAGGCGTACATGGTGGGGGACTGGATCGCCGACGACCTGGCCGCCGTGCTGACCCCGTTCGCGGAGAAGCTGGCCACGATCATCCCGCCGTTCCTGCAGCGGTTCCGCCGGTTCGTCGAGCGCGCCCAGCCCGAGGCCGAGGAGAACACGATCGAGGGATCGCGGGAGAACATCCACCGGCACTACGACCTGTCCAACGACCTGTTCAGCACGTTCCTGGACGAGTCGATGATGTACTCCTCGGCGCTGTTCGGCCCCGGCGACAGCCTCACCCAGGCCCAGCACCGCAAGCTCGACAGCGTGCTCGACTACGCGGGCGTGCGCGAGGGCAGCACCGTGCTGGAGATCGGCACCGGCTGGGGCGAGCTGTCCATCCGCGCCGCGTCGCGGGGCGCGAAGGTCACGTCGCTGACCATCTCGCAGGAGCAGAAGACGCTGGCCGACGCGCGCATCGCCGAGGCCGGCTACAGCGACCGAGTCGACGTGCGGCTGTGCGACTACCGCGAGGCCGAAGGCGAGTACGACTCCGTGGTCAGCGTGGAGATGATCGAGGCCGTGGGCGCGTCCTACTGGCCGACCTTCTTCTCCACGATCGGCAAGCGGCTGCGCCCCGGCGGCCGGTTCGGCCTGCAGGCGATCACCATGGACCACGACCGGATGCTGGCCGCGGCGCGCTCGTACAGCTGGATCCACAAGTACGTCTTCCCCGGCGGCATCATCCCCTCGGTCGAGGCGATCGAGCAGGGGATGGCCGAGAACACCCGGCTCAAGCTGGCCGGCATGCGGGAGTTCGGCCAGGACTACGCCCGCACGCTGAAGCTGTGGCGGGAGCGGTTCCTGGCGCGCTGGACCGACATCAAGGACTTCGGGTTCGACGACGTGTTCGGCCGGATGTGGGAGTTCTACCTGGCCTACTCCGAGGCCGGGTTCCGCTCCGGATACCTCGAGGTTCACCAGTTCGGGTTCGCCGACCCGCGCTGAGCAGGGTGTTCCCCTCCCGCGCAACCGGCCCAGGGTGCCGCACGTCCTCATACTGAGGGCATGCGGTTCACTGGGCCGCACGAGTTGCTGATCCGACCGGACGCAGGCGGACAAGGGCTGCGGCCGATCGGCTTGCGGAAACCCACTCCGCCGTGGCTGTGGCCGGATCAGTAGCTGCACAGTTTTGCCGGATTCGGGGAACGGGTGATGGACCGATGACGTACGGCGGCGGCGACGGCGGCAGGCGGCGGGAGCCGCCCCGGGGGCCTCGGCCCCCCGGGGACCCGCGGCAGCACCAGCGGGCGCAGATGATGCCGTTGCCGGGTTCCGCCCCCAGCGCGTACGACCAGCGGACGCGGCCGATAGGCAATCGGGGCGAGGCTCCGCCGCCCGGTCCGCCGCCCCGCCAGGCCCCGCCCGGCCCGCTCGACGGCGACCCCGCCCCGCGGCCGCGCCGTCGCCGCCGGTGGAGCATCGGCAAGATCCTGATGGCGCTGGTGCTGATCTTCGTCCTGTTCATCGGCGGCATCTGGGCGTACCTGGAGTTCTCGATCACGCGCGTCAACGCGCTGGCCGACTACGACGGCCGGCCCGCGGCCGCGTCCGGCACCAACTGGCTGGTGGTCGGCTCCGACAGCCGCGCCGGGCTCTCGGCCGCGGAGGAGGCGAACCTGGCCACCGGTGACACCGCCGGCGCGAGCGGTCAGCGCACCGACACGATCATGGTCGCGCACATCCCGGACAACTCCACGAAGCCGACGCTGCTTTCGCTGCCGCGGGACTCCGAGGTGAAGATCCCCGGCCACGGCACCAACAAGATCAACGCGGCGTTCTCGCTCGGCGGTCCGGCATTGCTGGTGAAGACCGTCGAAGGCGTCACCGGCCTGCGCATCGACCACTACGCGGAGATCGGCTTCGGCGGCTTCGCGACCGTGGTCGACGCGATCGGCGGGGTCGACATGTGTATCGACAAGGACATGAGCGACCAGAAGACCGGCATCAACATCAAGGCCGGCTGCCAGACCCTGGACGGGCGCGACTCGCTCGGCTTCGTCCGGATGCGGTACAGCGCCGCGACCCCGCGCTCGGACCTCGACCGGGTGGCCAACCAGCGCAAGTTCATCGGCGCGCTGGTCAGCCAGATCGCGAGCCCGGGCACGCTGCTCAACCCGTTCCACTTCTTCCCGCTGCTGTCCTCGGCGCCGGCCGCGCTGACCATGGACTCGGGCGACCACGTGCACAACCTGGCCGGGCTGGCGATCGCGATGCGCGGCATCTCCTCGGGCGGCGTGCTCACCGGCACGGTGCCGGTCACCGACGGCTCGGCCACGCATTGGGACAAGGCCAAGTCCACGCAACTGTTCGACGCGCTGAAGAACGACACCGCGGTGCCGGACGGTGTTCTCCTCAGCTGAAGGATGCCCGTGCGGGCGCCCGCCGGAAATCGGCGAGCGCCCGCGCGCCGTCTGCTGTCACCATGGGGCGATGGACACCCCACGGGAAACCCTGACCGAAACCGGGATCACGCTGGCCCGCTGGCGCGCGGACCAAGCCGACGACCTCGTGGCGGCCGTGCAGGGATCCCTGGCGCACATCGGCGCCTGGCTGCCCTGGGCGACCGACGGCTACGGGCCGGCCGAGGGCGCCGAATTCCTGAGCGGCACGGCGGAGCACTGGGACGCGGGGGAGTCGTACGAGTACGCCATGCTGGCCTCGGACGGCGCCGTCATGGGCAGCTGCGGGCTGATGCGCTGCGCCGACGCCGGCGGCGTCGAGATCGGCTACTGGCTCGGGCTCCCGTACACCGGCCGCGGCCTGATGACGGCGGCCACTTCGCTGCTGATCGCCGAGGCGTTCCGCTCGGGCGCCGAGTACGTCGAGATCAAGCACGACGAGCTGAACACCCGCAGCGGTGCCATTCCCGCCCGGCTGGGCTTCACCCTCGACCGCAAGGAGGCCGCCGGCGAACAGCTGGCCCCGGCCTGCTCCGGGACCGACCACGTGTGGCGCCTGGACCGCCCCTGAACGGCGGGGTCAAGGCAGCCGGTCAAGCAGCCGCCTCGCGGTCGCGCAGGAGCTTCAGCGCGCGGTCCGCGTGGGCGGTGAAGTTCAGCTCGCTCTTGATCACGTCGAGCACCCGCCGGTCGGTGTCGATGACAAACGTCTGGCGCTTGGTGTGCAACGGGATCAGCTTGCGCCACACGCCGAACTGCTTGGCCACGTCGCCGTCCACATCGGACAGCAGTGGATAGTCGAAGCTGTTCGCCGCGGCGAAGGCGCGCTGCTTTTCGACGGCGTCCGGGCTGATGCCCACGCGCTGGGCGCCCACCTCGGCGAACTCGGCCGCCAGGTCGCGGAAGTGGCAGCTCTCCGCGGTGCAGCCGCTGGTCATCGCGGCCGGGTAGAAGAACAGCACCACCGGGCCGGACGCCAGGAAGCCCGACAGGGTGCGCTCCACTCCCTGGTCGTCGGCCAGCGTGAAATCGGGGGCGAGGTCGCCGGTCTCCATCGTGGGGGTCCTTTCGGTCGGTGCCGCGGAACAAGATCCTCCCATTGGTTCGGAAGTACCGTGTCTTCGGAACTGTGTCTTCCGAACGGTGTCTTCCGAACCGGCCCGGCCGGATGGCTCAGCCCGCGTGCCGGCCGATCATCTCGTCCACTTCGTCACCGGTGGCGGAGTCGGCGACGAACGAGCCGCGCCCGCCCAGCACGCCCAGCTCACGCAGTCGTCGCGCGTGTTCGTTCGTGCGCACGCCCTCGGCGCCGATCCGCAGGTTCAGCTCCTTCGCCCGCGAGACGAGCTGGGCCAGGTGCCGCGTGTCGGTCTCGGACGGATCCTCGGCGAGCAGGTCGACCACGGCGCCGGCGAGGATCACGTGCCGCACCGGCAGCCCGTGGCGCGCGATCAGCTCCAGGTCGTCGGAACCCGAGATGGTCAGCACCAGCTGGGCGCCGAGGTCGGCGAGCACGGTGAACGAGTCGAGCACGTCGCCGCCGTCGTCGAACATCGACTGGCGGTCGGTGCACAGCCGCAGCGCCCGCGCGGGCAGCTCGTGCCGGTCGAGCTGCTCCTTCACCAGCAGCACCAGGTCCGGGTCGGCGGCGAGCCGCTTCGGCAGCCGGATGCACACGTCCGGCGCCGCGCCGCCGAACCGCTGCCGCCAGCGCGCGGTCGCGGCCAGCGACTCGGCGAGCAGCCACTTGCCCAGCGGGATGGTCATGCCGGTGATCTGCGCCAGCGGGTAGAACTCTTCCGAGCCCAGCTCGCCCCGGTCCGGGTGGTTCCAGCACAGCCCGGCGTTCACCGCGGCGATCTTGCTCGGGTTGTCGAGCATCACGGTCGGCTGGTAGACCAGCGAGAACTCGCCGTTCTCCAGCGCGCCGGCGATCACCGCACCCAGCTGGTAGCGGCCGCGGTCCCGCGCGTCGAGCTGCGGGTCGTACAGCATCCACTGCGCCTTGCCCGCCTCCTTGGCCCGGTGCAGCGCCAGCTCGGCCGCGCGCAGCAGCTCGACGTGGCCGCTGGGCTCGGCGACGGAGCGTACGACGATGCCGGCGCTCGCGCTCACCCCGATCCCGTGCCCGCCGAGGTAGATCGGCTCGTTGAGGTCTTCCAGCGCCTGGTCGACCAGTGTGACCGCCTGTTGCTGGGTCAGCTCTTCGCCGCGCAGCAGCACTCCGAAGCCGTCACCGGACAGCCGCGCGACGTATCCGTCGTGCCGGCCGCTGAAGATCCGCGACAGCTTGCTCGCGACCTCTTTCAGCACCTCGTCGCCGACTCCGGCGCCGAGGCCGTCGTTGATCACCTTGAAGCCGTCGATGTCGAGGTAGACCAGCCCGAGCTGACCGCGGTTGGGTGCGCCGAGCGCGGCCTCCAGCCGGGTGGTGAACGCCTGCCCGTTCGGCAGCCCGGTGAGCGAGTCGTGCAGGTTCTGGTGCAGCAGCCGCTCACCCAGCAGGTGCAGATCGTCGGTGTCGGCGGCCATCAGCACCGGGAAGCGCGCATCGGGCCCGTCGCCGGGCAGCCAGGCGAGGGTGACGTTGGTGGTCAGCCGGCCGTCCTGGCTGTGCGCGAGGTGCACGCCGCGCTCGGTGATCAGGTCGGTGCCGTGCGCGCTCAGCCGTTCGAGCCCGCCCCGGATCCGGTCGGCGTCGTGGGTGGTGGCCGCCAGGTCGGACAGGTGCCGCCCGCGCAGCCGCTCCGGTGGCGACCCGACCAGCTTCCCCAGCGCGGGGTTGGCCTCGACGATGTCGCCGGTGGTGTCGGCGAGCGCGATCGCGATCGGCGCGACGGTGAACAGCTTGGTGAAGCGCAGCAGGGCAGCATCCTGCACCGGGTTCGCGGTCCGGATGACGTCACGGGCGAACTCGAGCAGGAGCCGCTCCCGGTCCTCCGCGGGAAGCGTTACTCCTTTGGTGTCAGCGAGCCTCGCCGCGTACCGGCGCGCGACATCGGACACCCCTGGCCGGTCACCAGGCTCAGGCACACTCCACCCCTTCATGCACGGACTAAAGCCAGCTCAGACGTGGTGCGAGGAATCATGGACCCACACTAGGTATGAGTTGGTCGTGAGTGATGCCACGGCATCACGCGCGATCCGGGGTGTCTACCGGCTGAACGAGTGATGGGCACTGCACAAAAGGTGACGGCTTGTCACCTTGAGTGCGCGAACGTGTCTCCCGATGCCGACGGGCCCCCGGCCCGCGCCCCTCATGTCGAGCGGAAGCCGTCAACGATATTCGAGGCGCATCGGCAGTCCGTCGGCGGGGACCGGCAACGAGACGTAGTCCCAGCGCGCGGTGTAGGCCTCGGGCACCGACCAGCGGTAGGTCCGCAGCATCTCGTGCATCAGGGCCTTCACCTCCAGCCCGCCGAACTGGAGGCCGATGCACTTGTGCGCGCCGCCGCCGAAGGGCATCCAGGCGAAGCGATGCGACTTGTCCTCGCGGCGCGGCTCCGCGAACCGCTCGGGGTCGAAGGTGTGCGGGTCGGTCCAGTGCTCGGCGCTGAAGTGGTTCAACGTCGGGGAGACCCCGACGAGCGTGTCCGCGGGCAGGTAGTGGCCGAGCACCTCGGTGTCCTTTGTGGTCTTGCGGGCCATCGAGGGCACCGGCGCCACCAGCCGCAGCGCCTCCTTCATGACGAGGTCGAGCGTCTCGAGCCCGTCCAGCGCTTCGATGTCGGGCAGGTCGTCGCCGAGCGCCAGCGACTCCGCCCGGGCGCGCTCCTGCCAGTCCGGGTGCTTGGCCAGGTAGTAGGCCATGGCGCTGCTGGTGATGGTCGTGGTGTCGTGCGCGGCCATCATCAGGAAGATCATGTGGTTCACGATGTCGACGTCGCTGAACCGGTCGCCGTCCTCGGTGGTGGCGTGGCAGAGCGCGGCGAACAGGTTGTCGCCGTCGTCGCGCCGTTTCGCGGGCAGGTTCTCGCCGAAGTAGCGCTCCAGCACCCGGCGGCCGCGCAGCCCGGCGGCCCAGCGCCCGCCCGGCACCGGCGCGCGGACGATCGCGGTGCCGGCGCGCACCGAGCTGACGAACGCGCGGTTGATCTTCGCCGCGTCCGTGTCGGCACGCATGTCCATGAACACGCGGGTGGCGACGTCGAGGGTCAGCTGCTTGAGCGCCGGGTACAGCCGCGGGCTGGTGCCCGTGGGCCACGACCGGACGCCCTCGCGCAGCGCCGGGCCCATCTGCGCGACGTAACCGGTGAGGCGCTCGCGGGTGAACGCCTGCTGCATGATCCGCCGGTGCAGGTGGTGCTCGCCGAAGTCGAGCAGCATCAGGCCGCGTTCGAAGAAGTTTTCGATGAAGAACTTCCAGCCCTCCTGCGAGAAGGCCTTGTCCTTGTTCACCAAGGCGATCTGCGTCGCCTCGGGCCCGGACAGCGAAACGATCCGGCGGCCGAAGCCGCCCATCCACGACACCGGGCCGTACTGCTCGTAACGGCGCAGGCTGAAGTCGAGGCCGAAGCGCATCATCTCCAGCGCGTGCCCGACCACGGGCGGGCCGTCGTCGCCCAGCACCGGCTTGAGGCCGCTGCCCGCGGGCGGGGCCGCCAGCTCGCGCACCGGCCACGAAGCGCCGAGCCAGCGCTCGTCGACCTTGCGGGGCAACGGGATCGCCGTCAGCGGCGGCACCCGTTCGCGCAGGGCCTCGGCGACTCTGCCGACTGCGCTCGTCATGGAGGATCATCTCCCGCCTGACTCTGGGACGTGATCCAGCGTGCACTCTTATTGACGAAGTGGCAATACTTCCGCGCGCCTCTTTTCGGGTGGTCCGGCCCGAACGGCTCGTGAGTGTTCGTGACGGTTAGAACCGGCAGGAACACTCACGAGCCGTTTTGAGTGGTGCGGGATCAGTCCCAGTCGAGTGCCCCGCCCGACTGGTACTCGATGACGCGGGTCTCGAAGAAGTTCTTCTCCTTCTTCAGGTCCATGGCCTCGGACATCCACGGGAACGGGTTCTCCGTCTCCCCGAAGATGGGCGCGAGGCCGATCTGCTGCGCGCGCCGGTCGGTGATGAAATGCATGTACTGCTCGCACAGCTGCGCCGACAGGCCGAGCATGCCGCGCGGCATGGTGTCGCGGGCGTACGCGACCTCCAGCTCACACGCGTCCTTCAGCATTCCGCGGACCTCGGCCTGGAATTCCTCGGTCCACAGGTGCGGGTTCTCGATCTTAATCTGGTTGATGCAGTCGATGCCGAAGTTCAGGTGGATCGACTCGTCGCGCAGGATGTACTGGTACTGCTCGGCGATGCCGACCATCTTGTTCCGGCGGCCGAGCGACAGGATCTGCGCGAAACCGGTGTAGAACCACATGCCCTCGAAGATCACGTAGAACGCCACGAGGTCGCGCAGGAACGCGGTGTCGGCCTCCGGCGTCCCGGTCTCGAAGTCCGGGTCCTCAAGGTGCTGGGTGTACTTCAGCGCCCACGCGTCCTTGTCCGAAATGGACGGAACCTCGCGGTACATGTTGAACAGCTCGCCCTCGACCAGGCCGAGGCTCTCGCAGATGTACTGGAAGGTGTGCGTGTGCACGGCCTCCTCGAAGGCCTGGCGCAGCAGGTACTGGCGGCACTCCGGGTTGGTGATCTGCCGGTACACCGCGAGCACGATGTTGTTGGCCACCAGCGACTCCGCCGTGGCGAAGAAGCCGAGGTTGCGCTTGAGCATCTGCCGCTCGTCCTCGGTGAGGCCGTCCGGCGACTTCCACAGCGCGATGTCGGCCTGCATGGCGACCTCGGTCGGCATCCAGTGGTTGTTGCAGCCGGCGAGGTACTTCTCCCACGCCCAGCGGTACTTCATCGGCAGCAGCTGGTTCACGTCGGCGCGGGCGTTGATCATCCGCTTGTCGTCGACGTTGATCCGGGCGGCGCCGACCTCGATCTCACCGAGGCCGGTCGCGCCGGTGCT
>DASXYS010000167.1:0-17157 GCA_036502365.1 Amycolatopsis sp. | reverse complement strand
CGTTTCATTCTCGTGTTATGTGCTGAGGGTGGTGTTTTATGACGCACCGTGGCCGCGCGGCCCGGCGGAAAATCGCGCGACAGCCGGGCCGTCCACTTCGTACACTCCCGGCAACGCGTTGACGGAGACGAGTAGCGCGGGGAGCACGCGAGCACCAGAGAGCCGCCGGCGGTGGGATGGCGGCCTCGCGCCCCGGGTGAAGACCCTCCCGAGTGCGGGGAGGAACGGCGGCCCCGGCCGTCTCATGCCCCGCCGGCCGGCCGCCGTGACCCGGCCCGTCGAGGCCGCCGGCTCCCCGCCGGCGGCGAAAGTGCGGTGGTACCGCGAGTTTCCCTTCTCGCCCGCACTCCCAAGGGGTGGCCGAGCACACTCCGGGAGAGTGATGATGTCTCGTACCCTGGTGGCCGACCTGCGTGCACACGTGGGCGCAACCGTGAAGATCGCCGGCTGGGTGCACCGCCGGCGCGAGCTGAAGTCCGTGACGTTCGTGGTGGTCCGGGACCGGTCCGGCACGGCGCAGGCGGTGTTCCCGTTATCCCCGCCGGTGACCGAGGAGACCGTGGTCGAGGTGACCGGCCGGGTGACCGCCAACGCGCAGGCACCCGGCGGCGTCGAGCTGACCGGGGCCGTGCTCACCACGATCGCCGAGCCGTCCGCGCGGCCGCCGTTCGACCTCTACCGGCCCGCCGTCACCGCCGGGCTTCCCTCCATATTGGACAACGCCGCCGTCACGTTGCGGCATCCGTTGCTGCGCAAGCGGTTCGAAGTCGCGGCCGCGAGCGTGGCCGGGTTCCGGCGGACACTCGACGCGCTGGACTTCACCGAAATCCACACCCCGAAGATCGTCGCCACCGCCACCGAGTCCGGCGCCAACGTGTTCGAGCTGGACTACTTCGGCCGGCCCGCGTACCTCGCGCAGTCACCGCAGTTCTTCAAGCAGGCCATGGTCGGTGTGTTCGAGCGGGTCTACGAGACCGGCCCGGTCTTCCGCGCCGAGCCGCACGACACCGCGCGGCACCTGGCGCAGTACACCAGCCTCGACGCGGAGTTCGGCTTCATCCGCGACCACCGGGACGTGATGGCCGTGCTCCGGGACGTCATCGCGGGCATGGCGGCGGCCGCCGCACCGCTGGCCGAGGTCCCCGAGGTGCCCGCCGAAATCCCGGCCCTCGACTTCCGTGCGGCGCAACGGCTTCTGGCCCAGCACACCGGCGAAGACCCCCGAGGCGAACCGGACCTCGCCCCGGCGCACGAGCGCTGGCTTTCGGACTGGGCGCGGCGCGAGCACGGTTCGGAGTTCCTGTTCGTGACCGGCTACCCGATGGCGAAGCGGCCGTTCTACACCCACCCGGCACCGTCCACTCCGGACTTCTCGAACAGCTTCGACCTGCTGTTCCGCGGGCTGGAGCTGGTCACCGGCGGACAGCGGCGGCACCGGCACGCCGACTATCTCGAGGTGCTCGGCGACCAGGCCGCGCACTACGCGGACTACCTGACCGCGTTCGCCCACGGAATGCCGCCGCACGGCGGGTTCGCGATCGGCCTGGAGCGCTGGACGGCGCGCCTGCTGGGCCTGGCCAACATCCGCGAGGCCACGCTGTTCCCGCGCGACCTCCACCGCCTGCGGCCCTGAGCCGGCACTGCGTTACTTCGCGGCGAAGGTCAACGACCCGAGCGCGCCCACCAGCGGCGCCAGCTCGGGCAGCTCCCCGGCCTCCGCCAGTGCGGCGGCGAGCGCGGAGTCGTGCGTCGGCCGGGCGGCGGCGAGCAGCTGCTTCCCGGCCGGCGTGACCTCGGTGTAGATGCCGCGCCGGTCCGTCGCGCACAGGTAACGCGAGAGCAGCCCCCGCTCCTCCAGCCGCGTGACCAGCCGGGTGGTCGCCGACTGGCTGAGCACCACGGCGGTGGCCAGCTGGGTCATCCGCAGGTGGAAACCGTCCTGGCGAGCGAGCACGTCGAGCACCGTGTACTCGCTCACCGACAGCTCGTGGTCGCGCTCCAGCTCCCGCTGCAGCCGGTCCTCGATCCGCGCGTGCAACGCGGCCAGCGTGCGCCAGCCCTGCGCCCGGGCCTCGACGGCGTCATCGGCCAGTGACACGGTTCACCCCTTCCAGCGGACCGCCCCCGGTTGCGAGAGTTTCGCTCCGTCAGGCATGATGCGTGTGCAACTAACGGCGTCTGCAAGTATTGCTCAGGCTCTTAATTGCTGACGCCACTGTACCGGGAAAAGGAAGGAAGAGGTGGTCACTGTCGTGAACATCGACCTCAGCGGACGCATCGCGCTGGTCACCGGCTCCACGGCCGGCATCGGCGAGGCCGCCGCGAAGGCGCTGGCCGAGGCGGGCGCCGACGTCGTGGTCAACGGCCGCAGCGAGGAGCGCGTCGCCGAGACCGCGAAACGGCTCGGTGTGCGCGGGATCGCCGCGGACGTCGGCACCGCCGAGGGTGTCGCGGCGCTCGTGGCGCAGCTGCCCGACGTCGACGTGCTCGTCAACAACGCGGGGATCTTCGCGGCCCAGCCGGTGTTCGAGATCCCGGACGACGAGTGGCTGCGGTTCTACCAGGTCAACGTCCTCTCCGGTGTCCGGCTCACGCGGCATTACGCGCCGCGGATGGCCGGTCGCGGGTGGGGCCGGGTGATTTTCGTGAGCAGCGAGTCCGCGATCCAGACGCCGCGCGAAATGGTCCATTACGGCATGACGAAGACGGCGCAGCTGGCGCTGGCGCGCGGCATGGCCCAGGAGGTCACCGGCACCGGCGTCACCGTGAACAGCGTGCTGCCGGGCCCGACGCTGACCGAAGGCGTGCAGGAGTTCGTCACGAGCCTGTACCCGGGCCTCGACTTCGCCGAGGCGGAGCGGAAGTTCATGGCCCAGGACCGGCCGACCTCGTTGCTGGGCCGGCTGATCCGGCCCGCGGAGGTGGCGAACCTGATCACCTACGTCGCCTCCGATCAGGCCTCGGCCACCACCGGCGGCGCGCTCCGGGTCGACGGCGGCGTGGCGACCTCGATCATCCCCTGATTTCCCTTACCCCAGAACGAAAGGCTCGCTCTTGACCAGCGTTTCTGTCCTCAAGCTGAACAACGGCGTCGAGATGCCGCAGCTCGGCTTCGGCGTCTTCCAGGTCCCGGACGCCGACACGACGGCCGCGGTGAAGGCCGCGCTCGACGCCGGCTACCGCAGCATCGACACGGCCGCGGTCTACGGCAACGAAGCCGGCGTCGGCCGCGCGATCGCCGAATCGGGCATCGCGCGCGACGAGTTGTTCATCACCAGCAAGCTGTGGAACAGCGACCAGGGCTACGACGAAACCCTGCGCGGTTTCGACGCCGGCCTGGCGAGGCTCGGGCTGGAGCAGCTCGACCTGTTCCTGATCCACTGGCCGGTGGCGATGTACGACAAGTACGTGCCGACGTGGAAGGCGCTGGAGCAGCTGTACGCCGACGGCCGCGTGCGTGCCATCGGCGTCTCCAACTTCCAGCCGTCGCACCTGCGCCGGGTGCTCGACGAGGGCAGCATGGTGCCGTCGGTGAACCAGATCGAGCTGCACCCGTACCTGATCCAGGCGGAGCTGCGCGCGTTCCACGCGGAGCACGGCATCGCCACCGAGGCGTGGAGCCCGCTGGCCAGGGGCGGCGACCTGCTGGCCGAACCTCTGGTGACCGGAATCGCCGCCGCGCACGGCCGCAGCCCAGCGCAGATCGTCCTGCGCTGGCACCTCCAGCTGGGCAACGTGGTCATCCCGAAGTCCGTCACGCCGTCCCGCATCGCGGAGAACTTCGACGTCTTCGGCTTCACCCTGTCCGACGCCGAGGTGCAGTCGCTGTCCTCTTTGGACCGCGGCCTCCGCACCGGCCCGGACCCGGACACCATGGACGCCCGCTGACCACCGGGGTCACACTGCGAGGGTGATCGAACTGCGGAACTGGGCGGACGACGACGCAGAGTGGTACGTCCGGCAGGGCCGGGACCCCGAGATCCTCCGGTTCACCACCGAACCTGCCTCGCTGACGGTGGCGGAGTTCCTGCGCGCGTTGGAAGGCTTACGCCACAACGACAACGCGCTCGGCTTCGTCGCCGTCGACGCGGGCTCCGGTGCCCGGCTAGCCAACGTCGCCGCGGCCCGGCACGGCGCAGTGGCGGAGGTGAGCTATTGGGTTGCCGCCGAGGCGCGCGGTCGCGGTGTCGCGAGCCGCGCGCTGAAGCTGCTCTGCGAAAGCACGGCCGCAAGCTGGCCGGGCATCGAAATCCGGCTCTGGACCTACGCCGACAACACCGCGTCCGGCCGGGTGGCGGAAAAGGCGGGGTTCACCCGGATGCCCGCGCCGGCGGAGAAACCCGCCGGCGACCGCCCCGTCCGGTGGTACCGCAAACTCGGAGAACCGACAGAGCCCGCAGTGCCTACGGCTTGAGCGCCACCCCACCCAGTGTCATCAGGTTCAGGTCGGTCAGCGGCTTCATCCGGGGCCCGTCCGGCCACCAGTCGTGCAGGTAGGCCAGGCCGGGGTCGAGCAGATCGAGACCGGCGAAAAACGACGCGATCTCCGCGCGGCTGCGGTGGACCGTGGCGAGGCAGGTGCCTTCGAACTCCGCGTCGAGAGTGTGGGCAAGAGCCTGCCGCGGCGGGTCGTCCGGGGGCTCGTGGTGGTGGGTGAGCACCAGGTACGAGCCGGGCGGCAGCTGGTCGACGTAACTGCGCACGATGTACCGCGCGCGGTCCAGGCTTTCGACGTGGTGCAGGACCGAGCAGAGCAGCACCGCGACCGGGCGCTCGAAATCCAGGTGCCGGTAGACCACGGGGTCGCCGAGGGTGGCGCCCGGATCGGTCAGGTCGGCGCCGGTGATGTGGGTGTGCTCGTTCTCCTCCAGCACCGCCCGGCCGTGCACCTGCACGACCGGGTCGTGGTCCACGTAGACCACTTCGGCGCCGGGGCGGTGCCGCTGCGCGACCTGGTGGGTGTTCTCGTCGGCGGGCAGGCCCGAACCGAGGTCGAGGAACTGGTCGATGCCGCGCTCGGCGGCCAGGTGGCGGACCACCCGCACCAGCCACTCGCGCTGCTCGCGCGCCATGAGCTGGGCATCCGGCGCGATGTCCAGCAGCCGGCGCAGCACCTCGCGGTCGTCCTCGTAGTGGTCCTGGCCGCCGAGCAGTGCATCGGACAGGCGCGCCTGGCTGCCGTGCCGCCGGTCCGGGCGCGCGGTCCCGGAAACCAGGTCCCCAGGCGTCATCCGGCACTGCCCCTCTCACCGCCGCGACCCGGCCGGGCATGGTCGGCGTCCGGCAACGGACAGTGCACAGACTACGACACCGCGTTCACTCGGAGAACCCACTCCCTGCAGCCGGACCTACCTGCACCCATCGCCGCCGCCGATCAGGAGAACGCCAGTTCTGCCCAATGCACTCCGCCGTCGGTCGTCCGGTACACGGCGGAGCCGCCGTCGGAGTCCGGCAAACCGTCCACGACCACGCCGGTGCCCGCGGCGGGGAAGTCCAGATCCGCCAGCTCGAAGCCCCGCTCGCTCAGCCGGACGGTGCTCCAGGTCTGGCCGCCGTCGGTGGTGTGGTGCAGGAATCCGACGCCGCCGCCCACGGCCGACACGGTCGCGTCGTCCGCCGTCGCGGCGCTGAAGCCCTGCGTGATGCCGGTGACCGGCGCCTGCGCGGTGCCGCTGAACGTGCCGCCGAGCTTCGGCGCCCGCCAGATCGACCGCTCGGACGAACCGGGCTGCGGCTGCCCGCCGCCGC
The DNA here is from genome assembly GCA_036502365.1 of Amycolatopsis sp. Taxonomy (GTDB): domain Bacteria; phylum Actinomycetota; class Actinomycetes; order Mycobacteriales; family Pseudonocardiaceae; genus Amycolatopsis. The sequence continues at coordinate 11,409 of DASXYS010000167.1, read as the reverse complement.
TGTTGCACAGGACGACCACCTGGCCGTCACGCACGCCGCCGAGCACGGCCGTGGTCCCCACCGGGCACGGGCGCGTCGCCGGGGTGAGCGCCGCGCCGTCGGCGGAAGCCCAGTACTTCTCGACGCTGAAGTCGGCATCGAGGGCGATCTGCACTCCGCCGTCGGTGGTGACGTCGCCGTCGGTGAGCCCGCCGGTCACCTCGAAGCCGGGCAACGGCTTCAGCAGCGGCGCCCCGGCCGTCCCGCTGTAGATGGCGGTTTTTTCAGTGTCGCCATAGGTCCTGACCACCGCGAAGACCCGGCCGCCGGCTTCGGCGATCTTCGAGACATACCGTCGCTGCCCGGTGTCGCCGGCCTGCCGCACCGGGAGCCAGTGCCGCCCGCCGTCCCGCGTCACGACGATTTTCGTGCCGTCGGTGACGTACAGGAGTTGCTGGCTGAACGCGGTCAGCCGGACCTGGTTGTGGTTGTCCGGCAAGGACATCGGCGGCGCCGGAAGCTGCCGCCAGCGCTTCCCGCCGTCGGCCGTCGCGAGCAGCGAGGGGCACCAGCCGGGCGTGCCGCAGTCGGTGAAGCCGAGCACCAGGCCGTGCTCCGGACTGGTCCAGGAGGTCGACGAGGGCGCGAAGCCGGCCGGCACCGCGGGATCAGCCGAAGCCGGGGAGGCGACGGCGAACACGCCGAGCACGGCCGCCGCAAGGGCCACGAACCGAGTGAGTTTCATGTCCGGCAGGACGCGCGAAGCAGGGCGACGTTGCCTCCGGTGATCAACAGTTCGGCACGACGTCGCGCAGCAACGGGCTTTCCGCGACCTACGCGCCAGGGCAAACGCCCGCGAGCGCGGCCAGGTCAGCGGTGGAGATCCGGTACTGCTTGCCGATTCGCACCGCTTTGTGCCGCTCGTTGAGGTAGTAATCACGGGTGCGGTTTCACGGGCAAGACCCCCGGGTAGTTCCGTTCCACGCGCCGGGCGAGACGGAGGTGCGCGGCTGATGACCGACGCGGAGGAACTCGACGCGGGAACCACCGCGAGACGGTTCGATCTGGGCCTGTTCGGTCCCGCGCCCGCGGTGATCGCCGGCCGGTACGTGCTCGGCGACCTGCTGGGCGAGGGTGCCACCGCACGCGTCCACCGGGCCTACGACCAGCTCCTCGGCCGCGCCGTCGCGGTGAAGCTGTTCCACCCCGGCACCGTCGAACTCGGCCGGGACCGGCGGGCGCAGGAGGTGCAGGCGCTCCGGGCGCTCCAGCACCCGGGGCTGGTCGGCCTCTACGACGCGGGCACCGACGAAGGCCACGCGTACCTGGTGATGGAGCTCGCCGAAGGACCGAACCTCGCCAAGCGGCTGGCCACCGGGCCCCTGCCCGGCGACGAGGTGACGCGGCTGGGCGTCCAGCTCGCCGAGGCGCTCGCGCACGTGCACGCCCACGGCGTGACGCACCGGGATCTCAAGCCCGCCAACATCTTGCTCGCCGACGGCCGGGCGCTGATCGCCGATTTCGGCGTCGCGCGGCTGGTCGACGCGACCCGCGTGACGGCGACCGGGGCCACCGTCGGCACCGCGGCCTACCTCGCGCCCGAGCAGGTGCTGGGCGAACGGCCCGGCCCGCCCGCGGACGTCTACGCGCTCGGCCTGGTGCTGCTGGAATGCCTGAGCGGGGTGCGCGAATACCAGGGCACCCCGGCGGAGTCGGCCGTCGTCCGGCTGCACCGGCAGCCGGACGTGCCGGAAGGCCTCCCCGAGCCGCTTTCGGCGACGCTGCGCGCGATGACCGCCCGCGAGCCGGACGCCCGCCCCACCGCCGCGGCCACCGCCCGCGCGTTGCTCGGCGAAGGTGAGATCGTGCCGCCTCCGCACGGCCGGCGGCGGGTGCTGCTGTTCGCCTCCGCGGCCGCAGTACCGCTCGCGATCGCGGCCGTCGGCGCCGCGGTGCTGCTGAACTTGACCAGCCCCACCACCAGCCCCGCCACCGGCCAGGTGCCTGCCCCGGCGCCCGCGGTCACCCCGCCGGGCAACGCGGTGCCGGTCCCGGTGCCCGTCGCGCCGATGGGCTCGCCGACGGCCGCCGGCCGGGTGCCGGAGGTGAAGGGCAAGACCGCCCGCAAAGCCGATCGCCCGGCCAAGAACAAGGGGAAAGGCCCGGTCGTCCGGCACCAGGCCAAGGATCCTCGACCGAAGTGACGCCGCGAGCCCGGTGACCGACGTCAGTTCCCCGGCAGCGGCGGGATGTCGGCTCGTCCGTGGTGCCGCTCCAGCAGGACGACGGGGATCTGCCGGCCGGAAACTGCCTCGAACTCGGCGAACTTCGGGACCAGCGCGGTCTGGGCCGCCCAGATCCGCTCGCGCTCCGCGCCCTCGACGGTCCGGGCGACGACTGGCACTCTTTCCGTGCCCGCTCCTTCCGTGCCCACCTCGATGGTGGTCCGCGGATTCGCCACGAGATTGCGGTACCAGACCGGATGCCGCGGGCTGCCGCCGTGAGTGGCGAAAACGGCCCAGCTGTCGCCGACCGCCAGGTAGAACAACGGGCTGATCCGCTCGCGCCCGGTCTTCGCCCCGGCGTGGTGCACCAAGATCAGCGGCATGCCCCGGTGCCCGCCGAAGCCTGGGGCCGGGGGCGGAACCGGGCGGCCCGCGGCGAATTCTTCGTCGCTGCTCCACGCCGCATACCCGGCGTTCGCGCGGAATTCCGCGATGATCCGTTCGTTCCAGCCGAGGAGGCCGCCGGGGGCCGTGGACGGGTCGGACATGGTTTCCCCTTCACTATCCGGAGCACTTGCTCCTCAACGTAGCACGATGGCGGAGCAAGTGCTCCGGATAAGCCGCTACACTGGGCCGCATGGCAGTGGCCGAACCGGAAAGCGCCCCCCGTCGCCGGGCGCCGCGCGTGGACGCGATCCGCAACCGGGAAGCGATCGTCGAGGCCGCCGCGGCCGCGCTGGCCGAGCAGGGCACCGCGGTGGACGTCCGCGAGATCGCCCGCCGCAGCGGGGTGGGCATGGGCACCCTCTACCGGCACTTCCCGAAGAAGGAAGATCTCGTCCACACGGTCCTGCGCCAGGAGTTCTCGGACTGGGCGGAATCCGCGCGCCGGAACGCGATCGGCGCCGAGGACCCCTGGGCGGCCCTGACCGACTTCTACCGGCAGGCCCTGGCCGGATACGCCCGCCACCGCGCGATCATGGAAAGCTTCGCGCTGATCTCCTCGGCTTCCGACGCCGACGGCCTCCGGCAGCTTCGCCTCGTCATCGAGGAACTGCGCGCCGGCGCCACGGACCTGCTACGCCCCGGCGTGACCACCGAAGACCTGCTGCTCCTGCTGGTCTCGCTGGGCCACGCCGTCCAGCTCACCGACGAATGCCGGCCACAGCTGTGGCACCGGCTGCTGCACATCTCGCTCGACGGCCTGCGCGCCGGCGATCACGAACCGCTTCCCGCCGGACCGTCCACTCAGGACTCGGATCGGCACTGACGGATCGGCGCTGACGGATCGACCCAGAGCCGCCGACGCTAGGACTTCCGCGGCCCGGACGGTTTCCGCTCCTCCGGGGAATCCGGGGCGACCGGCGAGGGCTCGGCGGACGGTGAGGACTCGGCGGACGGCTGCGGGGCCCCGGGCTGGTCCGGCTGGGCCGAGGTGGCGAAATGGTCCCGGCACCAGCGGCCGTACCGCCTCGAATTCGCGGTCATCGCGTCACCTCCTGCCATTTGCCGTCAGTGGACCCCACCAGGGTCCCCCGCCATCGGAGGCGGCGCCAGCCCATTATCGGCACTCAGCCGACGGGGTGGCAGCCCACACCGTGCGTTATGCGCCGTCGTCGCCATCGCGCAGGGAATGGATCATGCTCTGCAGGATCCGGAACGCACCCGACTGCTCGGTCTCGGTCAGGCCGCCCAGCATTCTGACCTCGACGGACCGGACCGCGACCGTCGCCTTCTCGAGCTTCCGCCGGCCGCGGGGCGTGAGCCGCGTGGGAAGAACCTTCCCGACGGGTGCCTCCGCGGGCCGGGTCACGTCACCCTCTCGTTCCAAGGTCTGGAGCAGCACGTTCATCGACTGCCGGGTCACGAACGCGCCCCGCGCGAGCTCGGAGTTCGACAAGCCCGGCCGTTGGGCCAGCAGCTCGAGGCAGGAGTAGTGCGTGACGCTCATGCCGAGCGGCCGCAGCACCTCCTCCATGGCGACGCGCAGCGCGCTCGACGCCTCTTTCAGCAGGTAGCCCAGTGACTTGCCCAAGTCGACGCCGTCTTGACTCATGTCAGTATTCTGACATACAGTGGACGTGTCAGAAAACTGACACCAACCGAAGGAGCACACATCATGCCCGTCACCGGCCCCGACTTCATCTCGCTCCAAGCGCGCGACCTCGACGCTTCACAGGCGTTCTACGAGCAGTACCTCGGCCTCGTCCGCTCGCCGGCCGGGCCTCCGCACGCCGTCGTGTTCGAGACGAAGCCGATCGCGTTCGCACTCCGCGACGTCGTTCCCGGCACCGATCTCGCCTCCGTAACCCAGCCCGGCATCGGTGCCGCGATCTGGCTCCACGCCACGGACGTCCAGGCCATTCACGATGCACTCGCGGCTGACGGCCACACCATCGTCTCCGCGCCGATCGACGGCCCCTTCGGCCGGACCTTCACCTTCGCCGACCCGGACGGCTACCAGGTCACGCTCCACGACCGCGCCTGACCGGCCGGACAGGTCATTCCGCGGGGGGCGCGGCCTCGATGGCCAGCACGGCGATGTCGTCGTGGCTGGAATTGCCCAGCCATTCCCGGACGGCTTCGCGCAGCCGCCGCACCACCTCGCGGGCGGGCAGACCCACGCAGTCGGCGAGCACGGTGAACAGGCGCTCGTCGCCGAACAGCTCCGCGGACTCCGTGCGGTTGCGGGCTTCCGTGACGCCGTCGGTGTAAAGCAGGCAGACGTCGCCCTCGTCGAGGTGGGTCACGGCCTCGGCGAACCGGGCCTGCGGCGAGATCCCGACGAGGGTGCCGGGCACGCTGACCTCCTCGACCCCGCCGTTACGGCGCAGGATCAGCGGCGCCGGGTGGCCGCCGGAGGCGAGTGTCAGGTCCAGCCCCGATTCCGCGGGCGCGACCGAGCCGAGCACCAGCGTCGCGAAGCGGTTGCTGCCGCCCGCGATGAGGAGTTCGTTGAGCAGGCGCAGCAAAGTCCGGCCGTCGCGTTCGACCAGGTGCAGGGCGGCGAGCGAATGGCGCACCCGGCCGGTGAGCGCGGCCGCCTCCGCGCCCTTGCCGCAGATGTCGCCGACGAACAGGAAAGCGCTGCCGTCCTCGCGGCCGAGCACGTCGTAGAAGTCGCCGCCGACGCCGAGCACGCCGCCGGCCGGCTCGTACCAGATCTCGAACCTCGCGCCGTCCACCTCCGCGGGCGGCTGCGGCCGCAGCGTGGACTCCAGCCCGCGGGTCGCCTCTTCCTGCCGGGCGTACCGCTGCGCGTTGGCCAGCGCCGTCCCCGCCGCCTTGGCGAACATCGAGGTCGCGCGCGCCTGCCCGGAGCCGAACGCCGGCTCCCCGCGCCGTCCGATCAGCACCGCGCCGGTCACGCCCGCGCTGTCGGCGACGCCGAGTGAAACCACGGAAATCTCGGCGTGGCCAGGGAACCGCTCGGCGACCACCGCGGGCAGCGCGGTCACCTCCGCCTCGGGCACCTGCCGCACCTCGGGCACGCCGACCGCCGCGAACGTCTCGGCGACGACCGGCGCGAGCTGGGCCGGCACCCGCCGGATGCGGCCGTGGCCGGGCGCGGCGTGGTCCTCGGCGCTCCACCACTCCCAGCGGCCGCGGGTGGTGGGCAGCAGCACGAACACGCACTCGCCGAGCGCGCCCGCGGCCAGCTCGGCGATCACCCGTGCTGTGCCGTGCCGTCCGCGCGCGGCGGCGAGTTTCGGCCCGGCGTCGGCGAGGAAGTCCTCCGGGCGGCGCGGACTGTCGTCGATCACGGTCCAGGCGTGCCAGCCTTCGGGCAGGGCGCGGACCCGGGCGGCGCGGTGCTGGCCGCCGGCGTCGATCCGGCCCGTGGTCTCCGTCACGCTGATCAGCACCGGCGTGACGCCGTCGGTGCCGAGCGCCTTCGCCGCCGTGTTTGCCCAGCGCAGCGAGCCGTCGGCGTCGGTGACGAACACCGGGTCTCGCACGTCTTCGAGTACCGGCCGCCAGAACGCGCTGTACTCGGGCAGGCCCTCGGCAGGGGCGCCGGGTGGCCGAGCCGACGCCGGAGCGGGCCGTGACACCATGCACGAACCTCCTGCCTCCGGGTCGACCGAACTTTCCTGGTTCTTCAAGGTTGGCACAGTGTGCGCGGGCGGACTGGGTCGAAGTGTAGGGCGAACCGTGGCACGCTGGGTCGACGACCATGCCCGGCACACGCATGGTGGAGAGGTGCGGCTGAAATGACAACGCGATCCGAGCGCGACGAGCTCGCCGGGCCGGACGGTATCAGCGCCGGTGAACATGCTGCGCTGGAACGGCTTCTGGCCGCGGCCCGTGACCTCGGTGAGGGCAACTTCCGCCGCCGGCTGGTCGCCCACGGCGACGGGATCACCGCCCAGCTCGCCACCGCGCTCAACGACATCGCCGAGCGCAACCAGCGGCTGGTGACCGAGCTCATGCGCGTGCGCACCGCCGTCGGCCAGGAGGGCAGGCTGACCGAGCGCGTGCGCGCCGAGATCGGCCCCGGCGGCTGGTCCACCGCGGTCGAGACGGTGAACGGCCTGATCGAGGACGTCAGCCGGCCCGTGGTGGAGCTGGACCGGGTGCTCGGCGCCGTCGCCTCGGGCGACCTGTCGCAGCCGATGGCGCTGCAGCTCGACGGCCGTCCGCTGCAGGGCCAGTACGAGGACCTGGCCAAGACCGTGAACGGGCTGCTCGCGCAGCTGTCCCGCTTCGCCGCCGAAGTGATCCGGCTGTCCCGCGAGATCGCGGGCGAGGGACGGCTCGGCGGCCAGGCGGAGGTCCCGGGCGTCGCCGGCACCTGGCGCGACCTCACCGACTCCGTCAACTTCCTCGCCGACAACCTGACCGAGCAGGTCCGCAACATCGCCCAGGTGACCACCGCCGTCGCGCGGGGCGACCTGACGCAGAAGATCAACGTCGACGCCCGCGGCGAGATCCTGGAACTCAAGAACACGATCAACACGATGGTCGACCAGCTGTCGTCATTCGCCGACGAGGTCACCCGGGTTTCGCGCGAGGTCGGCAGCGAGGGACGGCTCGGCGGCCAGGCCCGTGTGCCCGGCGTCGCCGGCACCTGGCGCGACCTCACCGACTCGGTGAACCTGATGGCCGACAACCTGACCGACCAGGTCCGCAACATCGCCCAGGTGGCGACCGCGGTGGCCACCGGCGACCTGACGAAGAAGATCGACGTCGACGCCCGCGGCGAGATCCTGCAGCTCAAGAACACGCTGAACACCATGGTGGATCAGCTGTCCGCGTTCGCCGACGAGGTCACCCGAGTGGCCCGCGAGGTCGGCAGCGACGGACGGCTCGGCGGCCAGGCCGAGGTGCCCGGCGCGGCCGGCACCTGGCGCGGGCTGACCGACTCGGTGAACCAGATGGCCGACAACCTGACCGACCAGGTCCGCAACATCTCCCACGTGACCACCGCCGTGGCGAAGGGCGACCTGACGCAGAAGATCACCGTCGACGCCCGCGGCGAGATCCTCGAGCTGAAGACCACGATGAACACGATGGTCGACCAGCTCTCGGCATTCGCCGACGAGGTCACCCGAGTGGCCCGTGAGGTCGGCACCGAGGGTCAGCTGGGCGGCCAGGCCACTGTGCCCGGCGTCGCGGGCATCTGGCGCGACCTCACCGGCTCGGTGAACTTCATGGCCAACAACCTGACCGCGCAGGTTCGCAACATCGCCCAGGTCGCCACCGCCGTGGCGCGCGGCGACCTGACGAAGAAGATCGCGGTGGACGCCCGCGGCGAGATCCTCGAACTGAAGACCACGCTGAACACGATGGTCGACCAGCTGTCGGCATTCGCCGACGAGGTCACCCGAGTTTCCCGCGAGGTCGGCACCGAGGGCAAGCTCGGTGGTCAGGCCGCCGTGCCGGGCGTCGCCGGCACCTGGAAGGACCTGACCGACAACGTCAACTTCATGGCCAACAACCTGACCGACCAGGTGCGCAACATCTCGCAGGTGACGTCCGCGGTCGCGAAGGGCGACCTGACGCAGAAGATCACCGTCGACGCCCGCGGCGAGATCCTGGAACTCAAGAACATCCTGAACACGATGGTCGACCAGCTCTCGGCGTTCGCGGACGAGGTCACCCGAGTGGCCCGCGAGGTCGGCACCGAGGGCAAGCTCGGCGGCCAGGCCCAGGTCCGCGGCGTCGCGGGCACCTGGAAAGACCTCACGGACAACGTGAACGTGATGGCCGACAACCTGACCGTCCAGGTGCGGAGCATCGCGAACGTCGCCACCGGCGTGGCCAACGGCGACCTGTCGAAGAAGATCTCCATCGAGGCCCAGGGCGAGGTCGCCGGGCTGGCCGACACGCTCAACAGCATGGTCGAAACGCTGCGCGCCTTCGCGAACGAGGTGACGCGTGTTTCGCGCGAGGTCGGCACCGAGGGCATCCTCGGCGGCCAGGCGCGGGTGCCGGGTGTGGCGGGCACCTGGAAGGACCTGACCGAGAACGTCAACTTCATGGCGCACAACCTGACCAGCCAGGTCCGCAACATCTCGCAGGTGACCACGGCGGTCGCGCGCGGCGACCTGTCCAAGAAGATCGACGTGGACGCCCGGGGCGAGATCCTGGAGCTGAAGACCACGATGAACACGATGGTCGACCAGCTTTCGGCGTTCGCCTCGGAGGTCACGCGTGTGGCGCGCGAGGTCGGCACCGAGGGCAAGCTGGGCGGTCAGGCCGAGGTCGAGGGCGTGTCCGGCACCTGGAAGCGGCTCACCGAGAGCGTGAACCAGCTGGCCGGCAACCTCACCACGCAGGTGCGCGCGATCGGCCAGGTCGCCACGGCCGTGACGGCGGGCGACCTGACCCGGCACATCACCGTGGACGCGTCCGGGGAGCTGGCCGACCTCAAGGACAACATCAACCAGATGATCGCGAACCTCAAGGAGACCACCTCCGCGAACCGCGAGCAGGACTGGCTGAAGACGAACCTCGCGCGGCTGTCCGGGCGGATGCAGGGCCACCGCGACCTCGCGTCGGTGGCCGCGCTGATCCTGTCCGAGCTGGCGCCGCTGGTGAGCGCGCAGCAGGGCGCGTTTTTCCTGGCCCACGACGACGGCGCCGACCCGGTGCTCGACTGCATCGCCGCGTACGGGCTCGCGCAGTCGCGCGCCGGGCTGCGGTTCGCGCTCGGCGAGTCGCTGATCGGGCAGGCCGCCGTCGACCGCCAGACCATCCTGGTGCGCGCGGCGCCGCCGGAGTACGCGCTGGTGTCGTCCGGGCTCGGCGCGGCCCCGCCGGTGAACGTGATCGTGCTGCCCGTGCTGTTCCAGGGCGAAGTGCTCGGTGTGCTGGAACTGGCTTCGGTCAACGAGTTCTCCGCCGTCCACCTGGACCTGCTGGAGCAGCTGCGGCACACCATCGGCGTGAACGTGAACACGATCCTGTCCAACTCCCGCACCGAGGCGCTGCTGACCGAGTCTCAGCGGCTGGCGCAGGAGCTGCGCGCGCGCTCGGAGCAGTTGCAGGCGCAGCAGGGCGAGCTGCGGCGGTCGAACACCGAGCTGGCCGAGAAGGCGGCGCTGCTGGCCCAGCAGAACCGCGACATCGAGGTCAAGAACATCGAGATCGAGCAGGCGCGCCAGGAGCTGGAGGAGCGCGCCGGGCAGCTGACCGTGGCGTCGCAGTACAAGACCGAGTTCATGGCGAACATGTCGCACGAGCTGCGGACTCCGCTCAACAGCGCGCTGATCCTGGCGAAGCTGCTGTCGGAGAACCCCGAGGGGAACCTGACCGAGAAGCAGATCCAGTTCGCGAAGACCATCTGGGCGGCGGGCAGCGACCTGCAGCAGCTGATCAACGACATCCTCGACCTGGCGAAGGTCGAGGCCGGCCGGCTGGAAGTGCAGATGTCCGACGTGACGCTGCCGGAGCTGGTGAACTACGTCGAGTCGCTGTGCCGCCCGCTGACGGCGGACAAGGGCCTGGAGTTCGCCGTGCGGATCGACCCGCCGGTGCCGGGCAGTGTGCACACCGACGAGCACCGGTTACAGCAGGTGCTGCGCAATCTGCTGTCCAACGCGGCGAAGTTCACCGACGAGGGCGGCGTGCGGCTGCACATCCGGATGGCGTCGGCGGAGGAGGTCGAGCAGCAGTCGCTGCAGTCGGCGGCGGGGATCATCGCGTTCGCCGTGGAGGACACTGGAATCGGCATCCCCGAGGAAAAGCTGGCGATCATCTTCGACGCCTTCCGCCAGGCCGACGGCACGACGAGCCGCAAGTACGGCGGCACCGGGCTGGGGCTGTCGATCAGCCAGCAGCTCACCGAGCTGATCGGCGGCGAGCTGCGGGTGCGCAGCGAACCCGGCAAGGGCAGCACGTTCACGCTGTACCTGCCGGTGGGCGCGGCGAACCTGACCGCGCCGACCGCGCCCGCGCGCCCCGCGCCGAAGCTGCCGGTGCTGCCGAGCACCATCACCGTCGCCGAGCCGGACAGCGCCCCGAAGCGCTTCCACGGCGAGAAGGTCCTGATCGTGGATGACGATCTGCGCAACGTCTTCGCCCTCGCGGCGGTCCTGGAGCAGGCCGGCCTGGAGGTCATCTACGCCGACACGGGTGTCTCGGGCATCCGGGCGCTGGAACGGCACGAGGACACGGCGCTGGTGCTGATGGACGTGATGATGCCCGAGCTGGACGGAAACGCCACCATCGCGGCGATCCGCGCCGAAGCCGCGCACGAGGACCTGCCCGTGATCGCCGTCACCGCGAAGGCGACGGCCGAGGACCGCGAACGCACCCTGGCCTCGGGCGCGGACGACTACATCACCAAACCGGTCGACACTGACCTGCTGCTGGACGTGATCGCGCTGCGCCTGGAGGCCGACGCGGCTTCGGCCTCGGAGAACCCGCAGGCCGGAGATCATTCGAACAATGGAGCGGGTGACGGGAATCGAACCCGCGTAGCTAGTTTGGAAGACTAGGGCTCTACCATTGAGCTACACCCGCAGCGCCCCGGTTCGACCCGGCGGCGCGCCCAGCTTAGCGTGAGGGCTAGGCTGTCCGAGCACACCCCCTCGACGCGCGTGTCGGGACCGGGTGGGCAGCCGGGATGTGGCGCAGCTTGGTAGCGCATTCGCTTTGGGAGCGAAGGGTCGCAGGTTCAAATCCTGTCATCCCGACCGGTGCAGAGAGTCCTCATCCTCCGGGATGGGGACTCTCTGCTGTTCAAGGCCGCGGCTCC
>DASXYS010000166.1:0-89385 GCA_036502365.1 Amycolatopsis sp. | reverse complement strand
TAGCGCACATCCACCTGGCCGACGGCACGGGCGTGTCGAACGGCCCGGTTCCCGACGAGCACCTGGTTCCCGGGCGAGGCAAGCAGCCCTGCGCCGAGTTGCTGCGCGGCATCGCCGCCACCGGCTACCGGGGCATGGTCGTGGCCGAGGTGAACACGCGGCGCGCCCCGACCAAGGACGACCGGCTGACGGACCTCACGGAGACGCTGGCCTTCGCCAGGGCGCACCTGGCAACCGTCCCGGTCACGTGACCGCTTGCTGAAGATTTGCAACTGCAAGCAGGCGAGCTAGCATGAAGTCATGGCGAACATGAACAGCATCGGCGACTACATCAGGCAGCAGCGGGAACAGGCGAAGATCTCACTGCGGCAGCTAGCTGAACAGGCGGGCGTGTCAAACCCCTACCTGAGCCAGGTCGAGCGCGGGCTGCGCAAGCCAAGCGCGGAGATCCTCCAGCAGATCGCCAAGGGGCTGCGCATCTCGGCCGAGGCGCTCTACGTGCAGGCGGGAATCCTCGATCTGCCCACAGGCGGCCCGGTCGGCGACTCGATCCGAGCCGACACCGAGCTGACCGAGCGGCAGAAACAGGTCCTGCTCGACGTCTACGAGTCCTTCCGACGCGAGAACGCCGCGGCCCGTCCAGCCGCGGAGGCACCCACAGCACAGACCACTGAAGACATCACTGAGGAGTCGGCATGACCACACCCACCACGAAGGACGTCCGCAAGGCCGTCGACAGCGCCCTCGAGCAGGTCCGCACCCCGCTGCTCGCCGCGCTCGGCGCCGGCAACCTGGCCAGCCAGGCCGTCGTGGACGCCGTCGCCAAGGCCCGCGAGAACGTGACCAAGAGCGGCGAGGCCGCCCGCAAGAACCTCGAGGAGATCCCGACCGACGTCGAGGGCCTCCGCGAGAAGCTCGACCCGGCCGAGCTGCGCAAGGTCATCGACGAGTACACCGAGGCCGCGCTCAAGCTGTACAACAAGCTGGCCGAGTCCGGCGAGCAGGCCTGGGACAAGATCGCGTCGCAGCCGCAGGTCAAGAAGGCCATCGACCAGCTGGAGGACGCGCTGTCCACGGCGCAGGAGCGCGTGGACGAGCTGACCGGCGAGACCCGTGAGCGCGTGGACGGTGTGCTGGCCAAGGTGACCAGGCGCACCCGCTCGGCCGGCGAGAAGGCCGCCCGCAAGGTGACCGAGGTCGCCGGCGAGACCGCGGACGCCGTGGAGGAGCTGGGTGACGAGCTCGCCCACGAGACCCGCTCGGTCACCCGCAAGGCCGCCAACCGCACCGCGCCGAAGACCACCAGCCCGGCGGCGCGTCGCACCACCACGACCGCCAGCACCACCGCGGCCAAGAAGCCGGCCGCGCCGAAGACCGACAAGTAACGGCAAAGCCCTACTGGCCCCGGCACCCGCGAGGAGTGCCGGGGCCAGAGTCGTCCGGGGGGCCTGCCGTAAGCTGGAAACCGTGCTGGTTGCCACTTGGATCCTCTCGGTCATCCACTGGGGCAGCGCCTTGGTCGGGCTCTTCGCCTTCGTACACGCGCTGTTCCAGCGGTCGGACGCCTACTCGGCCGCTGATCGCCGGACCAAGCCGATCTGGTCGCTGATCACCTTCGGCGCCACCCTCGCGCTGGGGCTGTTCTGGCTCCAGGACGCCGGGTTCATCTTCTGGGTGCCCGCGATGGCCGCGGTGCTCGTCTACCTGGTCGACGTGCGGCCGCGGCTGAACGAGGTCCAGCGCGGCAAGCGCAACTGGTAGACCAGTAGCGTGGCGAAGTGACCACCTGGAGCATTGCCGGGACCCTCACCGTCGTTCCCGCGCCCACCCGCACCGACCTGCTCGCCGAACCCGTCGCGAAGGCGCTTGCCGCGCTTGCTTCGCCGGAGGCGGTCGGCGTCACGGAGATCGATCCCGAGCTGGCTGACACTGCCGCGTTCTGTGCGGCGTATGGCTCGCCGCTCGACGCGTCCGCGAACTGTGTGGTCGTCGCCGGCAAGCGGGCCGGTGAGGTCCGCTTCGCCGCCGCGATGGTGCTCGCCACCACTCGCGCCGACGTCAACGGGGTGATCAAGCGCCGTCTCGACGTGCGCAAGGCGTCGTTCGCGCCGATGGACGAGGCCGTTTCGCTCACAGGCATGGAGTACGGCGGCATCACGCCCGTCGGACTGCCCGCGGAGTGGCCGATCCTGATCGACGCCGCGGTCGCCGCCGCGCCGGAACTGGTGATCGGCAGCGGGATCCGCGGCAGCAAGCTGCTGATCTCCGGTGCCGCGCTCGCGTCGCTGCCGAACGCGGAGGTCATCGAGGGTCTCGCCCGGTGACGTCCGTCTGGATGCGGTACCTGAGCGGCGCGGACATCGACTCACTCGGCGTCACGCACGCGGACATCGTCGGCGCGGTCGAGGACGTGCTGGTCGACCACGGGCACGGCGACGTCGTCTTCGAGCCGCGCACGCACCTCGTGCCGGACAACGGCGGCAAGGGGCACTTCAACATCCTGCGCGGCCATCTGTCGGCGAAGCAGGTCAGCGGCGTGAAGGTGGTCGGCGACTTCGTCTCGAACTTCGAGCGCGGGCTGCCCAGCGAGATGGCGCTGATCCTGCTGCTCGACCCGGAGACGGGCATGCCGCGCGCGATCGTCGACGGCACCATGATCACCGAGGCCCGCACCGGCGCGATGACGGCCGTGGGCGCGAAGTACCTGGCGCGGCCCGGGTCGAAGGTGCTCGGTCACGTCGGCGCGCGCGGCACGGCCTGGTGGAACGTGGTGCTGCTGGACTCGATCTTCGACTTCGACGAAATCCGCGTGACCAGCAAACGGCCCGAGTCGCGGGAGGACTTCGGGCGGCGGCTTTCGGCGGAACTCGGCAAGGAGGTCCGGGTCTGCGCCGACGCCGCCTCGACGCTCGACGGCGCCGACGTGCTCGTGGAGGCCTCGCGCCTGAACGAGCCGGAAGCGTTGGTGCGCAAGGAGTTCCTGCGTCCAGGCACGTTCCTCGTCCCGTACGGCACGATCAGCGCGCTGGAGCTGACGCTGCTCGACGCCGTGGACAAGCTCGTGGTCGACAACTGGCGCGAGTCGCAGTCCGGCAACCCCCGGTTCGGCGCGCTGCGGCCGCAGCTGAACGCGGGTCTGCTCACCGAGGACGGCGTGTACGCGGAGATCGGCGACATCGTGGCGGGCAGTAAACCCGGCCGGGAGAACGACGACGAGCGCATCCTGTTCTGGCACCGCGGACTGTCCACAACGGACGTCGCCGTGGCGAACATGATCCTGCAGCGGGCCGAAGCGGCGGACGTCGGCACGATGCTGCCGTACCGATGATCGCCCGGGAGCCGGGCGACGTGGTGCGCGGCGACGTCGAGCGGATCGAGCTGGACCCGGCGCTGCTGGCGTCGGTGCGCGCGAACCGCTCGGCGATGCTGGCCGCGCTGGACTCCGCCGAGGGGCCCATCTACGGCGTCAACACCGGCATGGGACGGCTCGCGGGCGTGCGGCTGTCCGTCGCCCAGCAGGCCGAGCATCAGCGAAACCTGCTGGTGGGCCGGGCCGTCGGGGGCCCGCCGTGGCTCACACCGGAAATGACGCGCGCGCTGATGATCATGCGGCTGCGCGGTTTCCTGCGGCCGGAGGCGGCGGTGAGCGCCGAGCTGGTCTCGTTCCTCGCCGACCGGCTGAACGACGGGTTCGTCCCCGCGGTTCCGCGCGGCGGGCTGGGCAGCTCCGGCGAGATCATCCCGCTGGCGCACGCGTTCCAGACCTTCATCGGCCTCGGCTCGGTGCTGGAGGACGGGGCGGTGGTGCCCGCGGCGGAAGCGCTGCGACGGCGTGGGGTGCCGCCGTTCGAACTGGGGCCGAAGGAGGGCGCGAGCCTGATCCAGGGCTCCCCGCTGGCGCAGGCGTATGCGTGGCAGGCGAGCGGGAGTGTGCACCAGCTCGTCGACCTGCAGACGCTGTGCGCCGCGATCGCCGTGGACGTCACGGGTGCGCCGTCATCGGTCTATCGGTACGCGATCCCGAACCCGCACGTCACGGCCGTGCTCGCGGAGCTTTCCACGCTGATTTCGGGTGCGACCCCGCGACCCGAGGTGGTGCAGGCGCCGGTATCCGTGCGCGTGGGCCCGCGGGTGATCGGCTTCCTGGACCAGGTGTGCGCGGACCTGATGAACACCCTCCGCGAGTCCTGGGACACGCCGGGCGACTCACCGTCGTTTGTGGACGGTGCCTTCGTGCCGACCACGGGGTACCACGCGGCCGACCTCGGGCTGCGGATGGACGCGGTGAAGGCCGCGGTGGTGCACGTCGGCGAGATCTCGGTGCAGCGGATGCACCGGCTGCTGGACCCGCAGTTCAGCGGGCTGCCGGCCCAGCTCGCCGTGGACCCGGGGCCGCAGGCCGGGCTGACGCCGCTGCACAAACGCGCGGTGGGGGAGCTGCATTCGTTGCGCCGCTTGGCCGCACCGGCGACGATCGGCTCGCTCGACACGTCGGCGGGCCAGGAGGACGTGCAGGCGTTCGCGTGGGCGGCCGGGGCCGAGCTGGAAACGGCGATCGGGCACCTGTTCGCCATCACGGCGTGCGAGCTGATCGCCGGTGCCCAGGCCCGGCATCTCGGCAAGGGCGACGGCGCGCCCGGGCTGGCCGGGGCGTATCGCTGGATCGCCGCGACCGTCCCGCCGGTGCTGGTGGACCGGCCGCTGGGGCCGGACGTCGACCGGCTGGTGGCGGTCTGCCGGGAGACCTGCGTCGACCGGCTGACGGACCTCTAGGACTCGCGGCGCGCGTTCTGCAGGGCGAGGCCCTTCGGCGTGGCCCAGCGCGTCAGCAGCGAGAAAATGCCTTCGCACACCAAGGCCAGGATGATCACGGCGATGCCGCCGCCGAAGATCTCGCCGTAGCCCTGCGCGCCTTCGGCGAAGCCGTCGACGATGTACCGGCCGAGGCCGCCGCCGTCGTTCACGATGGCGCCGATCGCGACGGTGGCCACGAGTTGCAGGAAGGCCACGCGCGCGCCCGCCACGATCACCGGCGACGCCAGCGGCAGCTCCAGCTTCAGCATGATCTGCCATTCGCGGTAGCCGGTGCCGCGTGCGGCGTCCACCGTTTCCTGCTCCAGCTGGACGACACCCGCGTACGTGTTCGTGAACAGCGGCGGCAGCGCCAGGCCCACCAGTGCCAGCAGCAGCGGCCAGAAGTTCGTGTCCGCGCCCCACCGGCTGGCCAGGAACCAGAACAGGATGATCAGCCCGAAGCTCGGGATCGCGCGCCCGATGTTCACTGCGCTGCTGGCCAGGAACGCGCCGCGCCGGTAGTGCGCGAGCCACACCGCCGCCGGGATCGTCAGCACGGCCGCGACGAGCAGGGACAGCACGGAGAACCAGAGGTGCTCGACCGTCCGGTAAGGGATGCCGGCCGGGTCCGTCCAGCTCCACCGGTTCGGATCGGACAGCCACTGGCCCAGCTGCGTGAAGACGTTCATCGGGCCCGCACCTTCCGCGCCCACGGGGCGAGCGCGCGTTCGCTCAGCCAGAGGAGCAGGTCGACGACCACCGCGAGCACCACCGAAAGCACGATGCCGACGATGATCGGGCTCGGGTTGGGAGTGGTGGTCTGGATGCCGGCGCGGATGAAGTAGCCGAGACCGCCCATGCCGAGCAGCGAGGTCACCGTCACCAGGCCGATCGTCGTCACCGCGGCCACGCGCAGGCCCGCGATCACCACCGGCAGGGCGAGCGGCAGCTCGACCTGCCAGAGCAGCCGCCGCCGGGTGAAGCCCATGCCGATCGCGGCCTCACGGACCTCGGCGGGCACCTGCTGGACGCCGGTGACGATGTTGCGGATCAGGATCAGCAGCGTGTACGTCGCCAGCGGGATCACCGCCGTGGTGAAGGAAAGCCCGAAGAACGGCACCAGCAGCGCGAACGCCCCGAGGCTCGGGATCACGTACAGCGCGCCCGTCGCGCCGAGCACCAGCGGGTAGAACCAGCGGTAGCGCAGGCACAAGGTGGACAGGACCAGCGAGACGACCAGCCCGATGCCGAGCGCCGCGGCGGTCAGGGCGATGTGCTCGCCGAGCCGACCGGCGATGGCGTCGGAGTTGCGCTCGACCCACCGCCACTCGAAGATCGGCCGGCTGCTCTCGGCGAGCAGCGGGGTCACCGAAGGCGCGTGCACTGGCCGACTCTACTTCCTTCGGGAGGCAGGACTCGGGCTGACCTTACCCCGTTCGGGGGGCAGGTTTCCGGTTGTTGAGATCAGGTAGCGGTTGAATCCCAATCCGTGGTTTCTGTCGTGGCTCACGGTTAAGGTCCAATCCTCTGTTCGTGGAAAGAGGAGTGTGGGGACGTGCGCTGGACCCGGAACATCCGAGCGGCGGCACTGGTGGCGGTCGCCGCCTTGAGCCTGACCGCCTGCGGGGGTGGGAGCGGGGGCTCGGACCAGCCCGCCGCCCAGAGCAAGGGCGGCGCGCCGATCGTCGTCGCCTCGTTCAACTTCACCGACAGCCAGATCCTGGCCGAGATCTACGCGAGCGCGCTGGAGGCCAAGGGCTACCCGGTCACCCGCAAGCTCAACCTGGGCTCGCGGGAGCTGATCTACCCGTCGCTGAAGTCGGGCGAGCTGCAGTTCCTGCCCGAGTACCAGGGCGCGGCCATCACCACCGGCTTCGGCAAGGACGCGGTGAAGGACGCCGCCGGTGAGCACGACCAGCTGGCCAAGCTGCTCGAGCCGTCCGGCATCTCGCTGCTGAACTACGCGGCGGCCGAGGACAAGAACACCTACATCGTGAAGGCCGACCTGGCCAAGTCCAAGGGCCTGACCAGCATCAGCGACCTGAAGAAGCTCGACAAGGTCATCATGGCCGGCCCGCCGGAGTGCGAGAAGCGGCTGCCGTGCTTCCAGGGCTTCAAGGACGTGTACAAGCTCACCAACGCGACCTTCCAGACCGTGCAGGAGGCCGGGCCACGGGTGCAGCAGCTCAACTCCGGCGCCGTCACGGTGATTCCGGTCGACTCGGTGAGCCCGCTCGTCGGCGACCCGCAGTACGTGGCGCTGAAGGACGACCTCACCATCGTGCCCACCGAGAACGTGGTGCCCGCGGTGAACAAGAAGGTGCTCGACGAGCGCGGCGCCGACTTCGCGGCGGCGGTCAACGCCGTCAGCGCGAAGCTGACCACCGAGGGCATGCGCGAGCTGAACAAGCGCGTGGATTCCGATGGTGAAGTGGCCGCGGACGTGGCGAAGGCCTGGCTGAAGCAGCAGGGTCTCGCCTGACGTTATTACTGGTCGGACGGGCCGCTCGGGGTTCTCCCGGGCGGCCCGTCCGCTGTGTGTGCGAAGGTAGCGGCGGCGGAACACGAGGAGAAGCTGAGGAGCACGATGGGAAAGGTCACGGCCACCGCGGAGCGCACGATCGACGCGCCGGTGGACAAGGTTCGCGAACTGGTCGCCGACTACGCCGAGACCCGGCCGAAGCTGCTCACCGAGCATTACCGCGACTACGAGGTGACCGCGGGCGGGCACGGCGCCGGCACCGAGGCGAGCTGGAAGCTGCAGGCGACGTCGAAGCGCGTCCGCGACGTGGCGGCCACCGTGAGCGAGCCGTCGCCGGGCACCCTCGTCGAGACCGACGCGAACTCCAGCATGGTCACCACTTGGACGGTGGCGTCCGCCGGCGAGCGCTCGCTGGTGCGCATCGAGACCAGCTGGGACGGCGCCGGCGGCATCGGCGGCTTCTTCGAGAAGACGTTCGCGCCGGGCGGCTTGAAGAAGATCTACGACGGCGTGCTCGGCAAGCTCGAAGAGATCGTGTAGCGCTCACCACAGGTCCCCGCGGAATCGGAATGATCGCCCCGGTTGGCTGGTTGGCCGGGGTATACGGGGCGAACGCCCCGGTTGACTCAGTCCCACGAAACGGAGTTCAGCGGTGAACGCACCGACCCAGGCCACGGAGATCCGGCTCGCCTCCCGTCCGCACGGCGTCCCGACGCAGGACAACTTCGACATCGTCGACACCGAGATCCCCACGCCGGGCGCGGGGCAGATCCTGGTGCGCAACCTCTTCATGAGCGTCGACCCGGCCATGCGCGGCCGGATGAACGACGTCAAGTCGTACTCGCCGCCGTTCAAGCTCGGCGAGGCCATGTCCGGCGGCGCGGTCGGCGAGGTCATCGAGTCCACTGTGGACGACTTCAAGCCGGGTGACCACGTGCTGCACCAGGCCGGCTGGCGCACCCACGTCGTGCTCGACGCGGCGAGGACCGTGAAGGTGGACGCCTCGGCGGCACCGCTTTCGACCTACCTCGGCGTGCTCGGCATGCCGGGCCTCACCGCGTACGCCGGGCTGCTGGTGAGCGCGGAGTTCAAGCCGGGCGACACGGTGTTCGTGTCCGGCGCCGCGGGCGCGGTCGGCTCCCTGGTCGGGCAGCTGGCCAAGCTGAAGGGCGCCAAGCGCGTGATCGGCAGCGCCGGCTTGGCGGAGAAGGTGCGGCACCTGATCGACGACCTCGGCTTCGACGCGGCGTTCAACTACAAGGACGGCCCCGTCGCCGAGCAGCTGGCGGCGGCCGCGCCCGAGGGCATCGACGTCTACTTCGACAACGTCGGCGGCGAGCACCTCGAGGCCGCCATCGCGTCGATGAACCTGCACGGCCGCATCGCCGTCTGCGGGATGATCTCGGTGTACAACGCCACCGAGCCGGCGCCGGCGCCGCGCAACCTCCCGCAGATCATCGCCAAGCGCCTGACCATCCGCGGCCTGCTGGTGATCGACCACTGGCACCTGCGCGAGCAGTTCGTCACCGAGGTGGCGCCGCTGGTGGCTTCGGGTGAGATCAAGTACTCGGAGACGTTCGTCGACGGCATCCGCAACGCGCCCGAGGCGTTCCTCGGCCTGCTCGGCGGCGCCAACACCGGCAAGATGCTGGTCCGGCTCTGAGTTTTCCGGCTCTGGGTTTCAGTCGAAGGACAGCTCGGGCAGGCTCGCCGCCGTGTAATCGGGGGCGGGCGTGCCCGGCAGCGGCCGGACGCCGGGCCGCGTGAGCAGCGCGGTCCGCAGCCCGGCCGCGTGCGCCCCCGCGATGTCCCACCCGTGCGCGGCGACCATCACGGCCTGGCCGGGCTCAATGTCGTAGGCGTCGAGCACCTGCCGGTACGGCTCGGGCGCGGGCTTGAGCCGGCTGACCTGCTGCGCGGAAAAGATCCGGTCGAGCACCGTGGCGACCCCCGCGTGCTGCAGCTGGGTCTCGACGGTGGCCAGCGGTGAGTTCGTCAGCGCGACGACAGTGTGCCCGGCCTGCTTGAGTTTCTTCAGTCCTGGCAAGACATCCGCGTGCGCGGACAGCGACAGGAGCGTGCTGCCGAAGCGGGCCAGCTCGGCGTCGGCGAGATCTCGGCCGTACCGCGCCACCGTGTCGACGGCCGCCGCGCCGGCGATTTCCGCGAAGTCCCGGTAGCCCCCGGTCGCCGTGGTGGTGAGCGCGGTGTGGATGGCGAGGTCGAACCACTCCCGCCGTGCCCGCGCCGTCCCGGTCAGCTCGGTGAACCACGGGTCGAGGCCCGCGAGGTCGAGCAGGGTTTCGTTGACGTCGAAGACACACAGCACGCGTTTCTCCCCTCGGCGGGTTCAGTACTGACCGGTGGCGGCGCGGTGGTCGAGGTCGGCGTCGAGCTGGTCCGCCGGTGTCGCGAGGTTCAGCTGGTCGCGGAGGATGCAGCCGAGGGTGGGCAGCTCCGAGCGTTCCGGCCAGGTCTCCGGCCGCCACAGCGACGAGCGCAGGAAAGCCTTGGCGCAGTGCATGTACAGCTCCCGCACCTCGATCACGATCGCGAGCTGCGGGCGCTTTCCCTTCACCACGAGGTCGTCGAAGAAGGGCGCGTCGGAGACGATCGTCGCGCGGCCGTTGACCCGCAGGGTTTCGTTCATGCCCGGGATGATGAACAACAGGCCGGCGTGCGGGTTGTCGAGGATGTTGCGGAAGCTGTCGACGAGCTTGTTGCCCGGCCGGTCCGCGAGCACGAGGGTTTTGTCATCCAGCACCAGCACTGAGCCGGCGGGGTCGCCGCGCGGGGAGACGTCGCAGCTCCCGTCGGGCGCGGACGTCGCCAGCAGGCAGAACGGCGAGTGCGCGATCAGCGTCCGCGCGTGCTCGTCGATGTGGCCCAGGATCTTCTTGCTCGTCCTTTCGCTCGTTTCACCGACCAGGTCGCGCAGGGCTTCGTGTGTGGAGATCACCGTTGTCGCCATGACACCAGTGAACCGCGCCGGGAAGGGCGGCGACAGGGGTTTTCCGAGCGGTTACGCCTGGGCCGGACCGTGCCCGTCGCGGTGGGCTTCGATCACGATGCGGGCCGCGGTCGTGGACTTGGCGGTCACCTGGGCGGCCGTGTAGTCCAGGCGGCGGTAATGGCCGTTCAGGAAGAGTTCGCCATAGCCGTGGCCCTGCGCGTGGACCTGCTCCATCAGCTCCAGCGCGGCCGGCGGATACGGGCAGACGGCGAGGCACAGCGTCAGGTACGTGTCGATCAGGGCGCGGCGGGTTTCGTGCAGTTCGGTGTACTTCGGGTCTTCGAGGCCGTCGGCGAAGATCGCCTGGAAGCCGATGCGGCGGTCGATCAGGAAGCACGTGTAGGCGCCGGACGCGGCGGCCAGCTGGGCGACCGCGTCGGGCCCGGCCTTCGTGACGGCCGCCTGTACCTGCTCGTTCAGCTGGCAGGCCGTGTTCGTCGCGACGGCCGCCAGCAGGCTGGAGCGGTCCGGGAAATGCCGGTACGGCGCGGCAGGCGAGACCTTGGCGCGCTTCGCCACTTGCGCCACCGAGAACCCGTCCATGCCCAGCTCGGCGATGAGGTCCACGGACACCCGGACGAGTTCGTCACGCAGATCGCCGTGGTGGTACTTGCCGCCCATGCGCTGAATCACATCCGTTCGCACTCGCGCATATGTAAGAGGCCTCTTACTATAGTCATGTGAGAGAGGTCTTACATCCAAAATCCGGGCGGTCGCCCGGACTTGTCGGGAGGGTTTCATGACCACGACCACGCACGCCATCGCCGCACCGGCGCCGGGCGCCCCGCTCGAGCCGACGACGATCGAGCGCCGGGACCTGCGCCCGGACGACGTGCTGATCGACATCGCGTTCGCGGGCATCTGCCACAGTGACCTCCACCAGGCGAAGGAGGACTGGGGCTCGGCGATCTTCCCCATGGTCCCCGGCCACGAGATCGCCGGCGTGGTCGCCGCGGTCGGCTCCGACGTGACGAAGTACCAGGTCGGCGACCGGGTCGGCGTCGGCTGCATGGTCGACTCGTGCGGCGAATGCGAATACTGCCTCGCCGGCACCGAGCAGTTCTGCGTCAAGGGCAACGTCCAGACGTACAACGGCGTCGGCTTCGACGGCGAGAACACCTACGGCGGTTACAGCCGCCAGGTCGTGGTGAAGGACGCGTTCGTCTGCCGGATCCCGGAGGGCATCGAGCTGGACGTCGCCGCGCCGCTGCTCTGCGCGGGCATCACCACCTACTCGCCGCTGCGCCACTGGGGCGCCGGGCCGGGCAAGAAGGTCGCCGTCGTCGGCCTGGGCGGGCTCGGGCACATGGCGGTCAAGCTCGCGGTGGCCATGGGCGCCGAGGTCACGGTGCTCAGCCAGAGCCTGAAGAAGCAGGAAGACGGTCTGAAACTCGGCGCGAAAGATTACTTCGCGACCGGCGACGAGGCCACCTTCGAGGTGCTCCGGGGCCGTTTCGACGTGATCGTCAACACCGTCTCGGCGAAGCTCCCGATCGACGCCTACCTCGGCATGCTGCGGGTCGGCGGCGCGATGGTGAACGTCGGCGCGCCGCCGGAAGCCTTGGCCTACAACGCCTTCTCGCTGCTCGGCGGCAACAAGGTGCTGGCCGGCTCGATGATCGGCGGCATCGCCGAGACGCAGGAGATGCTCGAGTTCTGCGCCGAACACGGCTTGGGCGCCGAGATCGAGACGATCTCCGCCGACCAGGTCAACGCGGCCTACGAGCGCGTCGAGAACAGCGACGTGCGGTACCGCTTCGTGATCGACGCCTCGACCATCGGCGCCTGATCCCTCGTGAGTGGCGGTGACGGTTAGAACCGTCACCGCCACTCACGAGTCCTAGAACACCACGGTTCGGTTGCCGTGCACGAGAACGCGGCCTTCGAGGTGCCAGCGCAGGCCTCGCGCCAGTGTCACCTTCTCGATGTCGCGGCCCTTGCGCACCATGTCCTCCACCGAGTCGCCGTGGTCGACGCGGATCACGTCCTGCTCGATGATCGGCCCGGCGTCGAGGTCGGCCGTCACGTAGTGGCAGGTGGCGCCGACCAGCTTGACGCCGCGCGTGTAGGCCTGGTGGTACGGCTTCGCGCCGGCGAAGGACGGCAGGAAGCTGTGGTGGATGTTGATCGCCCGTCCGGCCCACTCGGCGCACAGCCCGGCGGGCAGCACCTGCATGAACCGGGCCAGCACCACGGCGTCCGGAGTGTGCTCGTCGACGAGTTCCCGCACCTGCGCAAACGCTTGCGCCTTGCCTTCGGGATCCCCGGCCGGGAACGGCACGTGGTGGAACGGGATGCCGTGGGCGCGGGTGATGTCCGCGAGTGACGTGTGGTTGCCGATCACCGCGGCGATGTCGACGTCCAGCTCACCCGACGCGACGCGGCCCAGCAGGTCGTACAGGCAGTGCCCGGCCTTCGACACCAGCACCACCGCGCGCGGCCGCTCGCCGGTGTCGCGCACCGCCCAGCTGGACTCCGCCGACAATTCCGCCGCCACCGCGGCGAACCGCTCGCGCAGCCCCGCGGCGTCGAACGGCAGCGAGTCGGCGCGGACCACCTGACGCGTGAAGAACCAGCCCGTGTCCGGGTCCGTGTGGTACGCGGCTTCGCCGATCATGCCGCCGTGCTCGGCCAGGAATCCCGAGATGCGGGCGATGATGCCGGTGCGGTCGGGGCAGCCGAAGGTGAGGACGTAACGCTGGGGATCAGGCACGCCGCCCATTCTCGCCGGTGCTGGTCAGGGCGCCGCGAGGGGCTCCAGGAGAGTGCCGTCGCCGGTGGTGGCGGCGTGGTTCGGGCGGCCCCAGAGGGCGCGGTAGACGTCGTCGGCGGGGCCGCTGAGCGTGACGTCCGGTCGGCCGTCGCCGACGAGCCCGGGCGGCTCGCCTTCGCGCAGCGCGACGGTCCACAAACGACCTTCGGCCTCGACGCGGACGGTCCCGTCCCGGTTCGAGGGCCGGGAGCGCCGGGGCATCAGGAAGGTGAGGAACTCGTCGACGCCGTCGACGGCGAATGCGGCGGCGTACCGGGTCGGCGGCGGCTCGGGCAGCGCGCTTTCGGCGTCCAGCCGGTGGATCGCCATCTCGTGTGCCATCCGCCGGGTCAGGTCGCCGCTGGTGACGGTGGCGCCGCCGCGCGGGAACGGCGAGCGGACGGGGCTGCCGGCGGGCCGGCGCAGCGCCTCGCGCAGGGCGAGCCGCTCGCCGTCCCAGCAGCCGAGCAGGTCCGTCCAGTCCGACGGCGCCGACGGCTCAGCTGCCCGGTCCGTGATCGCCGCCACGCTGGAGGAGAGCACCCTCACCAGGTGGGTCACCAGGTCGTGGACCGTCCATTTCGGACAGTTCCGGACTCGCGCCGCCGGGCCCGCCGCCAGCACCGCCGTCTTCAGCCGGTCGCTGTGGAGGTCGATCGTCTCCAGCAGGCGCAGGTGATCCGCTCGGTCCATGCGCTGAACGTAGCGCGCGCAGCCGGAGCCGCCGGATCGATTCGATCAGGCTGACGAGCAGCAGCCCCAGCAGGAACGACAGCAGCAGCCCCTTGACCGGCTCGTCCGCGAAGGCCGCGCCGCCGGCCAGCCCGATCAGCACGCTGTAACACGCCCAGAGCACGGCGCCCGCGGCGTCGAGCAGCACGAACCGGCGCGGCGGGTAACCGAGGCTGCCGCACGCCAGCGCGCTGGCCACCCGTCCGCCGGGCAGGTACCGCGCGGCGACGATCAGCAACGGCGCCTGCCGCCGCACCTGCGCGCGGGCCCATTCGTACCGCTGCCGCCCCGACGGCCCCCGCTGCAATCGGGCCAGCGCCCGCGGACCCGCCGCCCGGCCGACCGAGTAGGCCAGGCAGTCCCCGGCCCACGCCCCGGCGGCCGCGACCACGGCCAGCGTCGCCAGCCACCGCGGGTCCGGCCCGAGCAGCACCGCGACCGTGACCACGGTCGTCTCGCTCGGCATGAACGGCAGCAGTGCGTCCAGCCCGGCCACGGCGAAGACGAGCACCCACAACCACGGCGAGCCCAGCGCGCCGCGCAGCAGCTCGGTGATGTGCTCCAGCAGTTCCACCCGCTCATGGTGATCACCGCAGGTCGACGGCGGGTGACGCAGCGGCGTTCGGCCGGTGAACAGGTGGGTTTCGTACCCGGATGCCGGGCTTTGCGGGGCGCTCCCGCCCCCGTGCTCACCCTCGGTAATGCGGAATTAGTGACGTCTCCCGCCTCATTGTCCGGACGAATGACCGTCGCTATTTTCTTGCGAGGCAAGGTGAACCGAGGGCCAAGCGGCAATTATCAACGGGATGGATTGAGGTGAACTTCGCGGCCAGGTTCTCCAAACGGCCAGGTAATCCCGCTCGTACAACGAACCTGAGTCTTTTGGGCAGAAGAATTCGGCTGGCTGGCCCCGGGTCTGCATAGCCGATAATTTCGACGGTGGATGTCATTTCCTGGTCATTCCTCGTGCCGCCGATGACGGGCGAAACATCGGCATCTCCGCTGGTAAAGGTTGGTCTTCGCCGTGCTCATCCTGGAAGCGATCGGCATCGTCGGATGCGCGTTCGCCGGGGCTATCGATGCCGTCCGGGCACGACTGGACCTGTTCGGGGCGGTGATGGTGGCGATCGTCACCGCGCTCGGTGGCGGCACCCTCCGTGACGTGCTGCTGGGTGTGTTCCCGCCGGTTCCGCTGGTCACTCCCTGGTACTTCGTGGTCTGCGCCGCGACCGCGCTGCTGGTGTGCGCCTTCCGCTCGAAGCTGGCGCGGCTGCGGCTGCCGATGGAGGCCGCGGACGCGGTCGCGCTCGCGCTGTTCACCGTCACCGGTGCGACCAAGGCGATGCAACACGGCACGCCGTACTACACCGCCGCGGTGATCGGGCTGGTCAACGGGATCGGCGGCGGCCTGGTGCGGGATTCGATACTGGGGCGGGTCCCGGCGGTGGTGCGCGGGGAGATCTACGCGATTCCCGCGTTCGGCGGGGCGCTGCTCTTGGCGCTGAGCGACCTGAACCACCTCCCGCACGCGGTGATGGAGCCCGTCACGCTGGCTGTCATCTTCGGCACGCGGATGGCGGCGGTGCTGTTCGGCTGGCACCTGCCCACCATCCGGACCAAGGCCGCCCCGGCGGAACCGGCCGAGTTCATCCCGGAGGAGAACGCCGCCGAACGCACCGTGCGCCTTCCCGTGTACCCGGCCAAGCACGCGGCGCGCTCCCACCCGGCGCCATCACGGCCCGTCGCGACTCCGATGAGGCCGTCGCCCGGACACCACCACCATGCCTGGCACAACAGTCCACATCCCGATGCCGCCGCGCAAAGCGGGACTCTTTGGGCGCGAGTGAACGGCTCGACGACGTCCTGGTGATCACTTCGGGGCGACGGCGGCCCACGGGACGGTCAGCTCGCCGAGCCGCGGCGGGTCCGGGCGGCCCAGCGGGGGCCAGCCGCGGGCGGTGAGCCGGCGCACCGTCTCCGTCCAGCGCGCGCGGACGCCGAACGACCGCTGCGGCGCGGCGGCCGCCCAGCAGGAGTCCATAGTGGACAACAGTTCGTGGATTCGTTCGCCGGGAACGTTGCGGTGGATGAGGGCTTTCGGCAGCCGTTCAGCCACAGTGGATGGACGATCCAGGTCGGCCAGCCGGATCGAGAGCGTCAGCGACACCGGGCCGCCCGCCGCGACCGTGACCCAGGTGGACAACCGGCCGATCTCGTCGCAGGTGCCCTCCACGAGCAGGCCGTCGGCGGGCATGTTCGCCAGCATCAGCGCCCACGCGCCGGGCACCTCGTGCTCGGCGTACTGCCGCAGCACGTTGAACGCGCGCACCAGGATCGGCCGGGTGCCGGCGAGTTCGAAGCCGCCGCGCCGGAAGTCCAGGCGCGGCGGGTCGGCGGCCGGGCGGGCGTACGCGACGCGTTCCGGGTCCAGTTCGAGCCCGAGCACCCGGACGTCGGCCCG
The DNA here is from genome assembly GCA_036502365.1 of Amycolatopsis sp. GTDB lineage: Bacteria > Actinomycetota > Actinomycetes > Mycobacteriales > Pseudonocardiaceae > Amycolatopsis. The sequence continues at coordinate 73,151 of DASXYS010000166.1, read as the reverse complement.
CACCCGCCGCAGCCAGCGGGCCAGCTCGACGGTGGTGACCGGCGAGGCGCCGTAGCCGAGGTCGACCACCAGCGGGTCCGCTGCCCGGCGCAGGAGCCGGGTGACGGCCGCGTCGCCGGCCAGCCAGCGGTCGACGCGCCGGAGCCGGTTCGGGTTGGTGGTGCCCCGCGTCGGGGCGCCCACCGGGTTCAGGCGTGCTCGGCCAGCCATCGCGCGGTGAACTCGGCCTCGCGCCGCAGGAGGGTGGTCACCTGCTCCGCCACCACGCTCTCGATCTTGCCGCCGAACAGCGGGATCCGGACCGTCACCTCGCCTTCGGTGCGGTACCGCACGTGCTCGCCCTCGGGGTTCAGCGAGGTCCGTGCGGTGATCTCGCCGGGCACCCCGCTGACGTTCACATCGATGCGGCCCGTGCAGCCGTCGCCGTCGGGCCGCCATTCCTCGGTGCGCCGGACGATCAGGTCGCCCTTGTGCAGCGCGCGCACGGCTTGCGGCAGCCGCGCCGCGTTGATGCCGTGCTGGAGTTCGAAGTGCGCGCCGCTGTCGTCGGCGGTGTAAGAGAGGAGCTTGGCGTTGTCGCCGCCCAGCTCTTCGAGGCGCGCCAGCAGGGCCTCCTCGCCCGACACCGCGGCCACGACGGCCGCGAGTCCGGCGGAGAACTCTGCACGGTGCTCGATCCGGGATCCCATTCGCCGGACAGTACCGGCAGGCCCGAACGACTCGTGAGTGTTCAGGACGGTTAGAACCGTCATGAGCACTCACAAGTACCCTTGGCCAGCGTGAACCCCGCCGATCCTGCCGCCCTGCCCCGCCTCGCCGAGCACACGACGCTTCGGCTCGGCGGGCCCGCCCGCCGGTTCGTGCGGGCCGGGACCAGCGAAGATCTCGTCGCCGCCGTGCGGGCGGCGGACGAAGCCGGCGAGCCGGTGCTGCTGCTCGGTGGCGGGTCGAACCTGGTGGTGGCCGACGAGGGGTTCGCGGGGACGCTCGTCCAGGTCGCGAACACCGGCTGGACCCGCGACGGCGACGTGGTCGAGGTGGCCGCCGGGCAGGGCTGGGACGAGTTCGTCGCGGGCCTGGTCGAGGCGGGCCTCGGCGGGCTCGAATGCCTGTCCGGCATCCCCGGCTCGGTCGGCGCGACGCCGATCCAGAACGTCGGCGCGTACGGCTGCGAGGTGGCCGAGTCCCTTGTCTCGCTGGAGCTCTACGACCGTGCCGCGCGCGAGGTTCGCACGGTCAAGGCCGACGAGCTCGGCTTCGCCTACCGCACCAGCGTGCTGAAGGGCACCGATGCCGGCGTGGTGCTGAGCGTCCGGTTCCGGGTGGACACCGGTGGCGAGTCCGCGCCCGTCCGGTACGCCGAGCTGGCGAGCACGCTGGGAGTCGAGATCGGCGCGAGGGTCCCCGCCGCGACCGCGCGCGACGCCGTCCTCGGCCTGCGCCGCGGCAAGGGCATGGTGCTCGACCCGGCCGACCACGACACGTGGAGCGCGGGCTCGTTCTTCACCAATCCGATCGTGCCGTCCGGGGACGTCGAAGCGGTGCTGTCGCGCATCGGCGAAGCGGTGGGCGCGGACGTCGCGATCCCGCAGTACCCGGCCGAAGGCGGCGCGAAGCTGTCCGCCGCCTGGCTGATCGAGCGCGCGGGCTTCGGGAAGGGCCACCCCGGCCCGGGCGGCCGCGTTTCGCTGTCGACGAAGCACACTCTCGCCCTCACGAACCGCGGCGGCGCCACGACGGCGGACCTGCTCGCGCTCGCCCGCGAAGTCCGCGACGGCGTCGAGGCGCGCTTCGGCGTCACGCTGCACCCCGAGCCGCTGTTGATCGGCTGCACGCTCTGAGCCTCCGCAGTGAAAACCGGCAGTGAAAACCGGCCGTGAAATTCGCCTGAAATCCGGCATCAGCGGCAACCCGGGCAGCCGCCAAGACGTCTTGTCGACAAGGGCAGGAGCGGGTGATCTTCCGCCCTGCAGGTAACGTCGAGTCGCTCACCGGCGCTGATCAGCGTGGAAGCATCGGCCGGTGCGGGGGTTATGGGAGGTTTTCGGTGATCGAACGGCGCTCGGTGTTCAAAGCCGCGCTCGCCGCGGGGGCGGCCGCGCTGGTGGCGGCGTGTTCGGGGAGCAACGACGGCAACGCGGTGCCCCAGGGCGGCAGCGGGGATGACGGAGGCAAGCCGGTGCCGCCGGTGGCGAAGATCACCGCGACCCCGGCCGTCGACGCCAAGGACGCGAGTGTGCGCGAGCCGGTGGTGGTCAAGGTGGCCGAAGGCAAGCTCACCGAGGTGAAGGTCACCAACTCCGACGGCGAGGACGTCAAGGGCGACCTGGCTACGGACGGCCTGACCTGGACCAGTTCCGAGCAGCTCGGCTACGGCAAGACCTATACGTACGCGGCGAAGGCGACCGGCACCGACAACCGTCCGGCCGAGTTCACGGGCTCGTTCAAGACCGTCGCGCCCGCCAAGCAACTGCGCGCCACGCTGAACCCCGCGGACAACGCGCACGTGGGCGTCGCGATGCCGATCAGCGTGAAGTTCGCTGCGGCGCCGAAGGACCGCGCGGCCGTCGAGAAGGCGCTGAAGGTGACCACGGACGCCAAGGTCGAGGGTTCCTGGGGCTGGCTCTCCGCGACGCAGGTCGACTGGCGCCCCAAGGAGTACTGGCCGGAGAACATCACGGTGAGCGTCGAGGCGAACCTCTACGGCGTCGACCTCGGTGGCGGCGAGTACGGCAAGGCCGACGTCACCACGAAGTTCAAGATCGGCCGCAATCAGGTGGTCAAGGTGAACACCCCGGACCACACGATGAAGGTCTACCGCGGCGGCGCCGAGCACAAGAGCTACCCGTGCAGCAACGGCCTGGACAGCGACGTGAACCGCAACACCCCCAACGGCACGTTCATCGTGATGTCGAAGGAGCCCACCGCGCGGTTCGACAACGCGCGCTATGGCTACACGAACGTCAACAAGAAGTGGGCCTGCCGGTTCTCCAACCACGGCGAGTACATCCACGAGAACCAGGACAACGCCGCGGCCATCGGCAAGACCAACAACTCCCACGGCTGCATCAACCTGCTCGACGCGGACGCCAAGGACTTCTTCGACTCGGCGCTGATCGGCGACCCGGTGGAGGTCACCGGCTCGCGGCTGTCCAGCCCGACCGGCTCCGACGTCAAAGACTGGTTCTACGACTGGTCCGCCTGGCGGGGTCTGTCTGCTAACAAGTAAGGCGTGAACACCGAAGTCGTCGGCACCAGCGGGGTGCGCATCGCACTGCGCGTCGAAGGTGCCCAGAACTCGCGTCCCCTGGTCTTCGTGCACGGCTGGGCGCAGTCGTCCCGGGCCTGGGCCGCGCAGTTCGCGGACCCCGCGCTCACCGAGCGGTTCCGCCTGGTCGCGATGGACCTGCGCGGCCACGGTGGGTCCGACGCGCCGGCCGTGGGCTACGACGACCCGCGCCAGTGGGCCGACGACCTCGCCGCGGTCCTCGACTTCGCGGGCCCCGGCGCGATCGTCGTCGGCTGGTCCTACGGCGGCCTGGTGCTCACCGACTACCTGCGGGTGCACGGATCCGCCCGGCTGGGCGGGATCGTGCTGGTCGGCGCGATCACGGAGATCGGCCGTGGCCGGGCGGGCGGCAAGACCGGCGCCGTGATGCGGGCCGCGCTGCCCGCCGCGCTGTCGGACGACCCCGAGGTCGCGGTGCCCGCGCTGGTCGAGTTCACCCGGGCGATGGCGGCCGGCCCGGTGCCCGGCACCCACGCGCAGGCCCTGCTCGGCGCGTCGCTGGCCGTGCCGCCCGCCGTCCGCGCCGCGCTGTTCAAGCGGGACGTCGAGAGCGCCGGCGTGCTCCAGGCGGTGGACAAGCCGGCGCTGGTCATCCACGGCACGGCGGACGCCGTCGTGGACCCGTCGGCGGCGGAGTACGCGGCCGGGAAGATTCCGGGGGCGGTTCAGCGTTGGTTCGTTGAGGCCGGGCATCTGCCGTTCGTGGAGGCCGCGGGGGAGTTCAACTCCGCGCTGCGGCAGTTCGCCGGCGAGACAAGCCAGTAGTCGCGTACAGGAAGTAGTGACCAGGTGACCATCTCCCTTCAGGGATTTCGTGGTGCCCCGCGCCGGATCGCGGTGCTGTCGGTGCACACCTCGCCATTGGAACAGCCCGGGACGGGCGACGCCGGCGGGATGAACGTGTACGTCAGCCAGACCGCGCAGGAAATGGCGCGCCGCGGGGTCGAGGTCGAGGTGTTCACCCGGGCGACGTCCTCGGACCAGCCGCCGCTCGCGGAGCTGGCGCCGGGGGTCACCGTGCGGCACGTGCAGGCCGGGCCGTTCGAGCCGCTGGGACGCGACGAGCTGCCGGCCCAGCTGTGCGCGTTCACCTCCGGGGTGCTGCGGGCCGAAGCGTTCCACGAGCCGGGTTACTACGACCTGATCCACTCGCACTACTGGCTCTCGGGCCAGGTCGGCTGGCTCGCGCGCGACCGCTGGGGCGTACCGCTGGTGCACACCGCGCATACGCTGGCGAAGGTCAAGAACGCCGCGCTCGCCGACGGCGACAAGCCGGAGCCGCGTACCCGGGTGATGGGTGAGGAGCAGGTCGTCGCCGAGGCCGACTGCCTGGTGGCGAACACCCAGGTGGAGGCCCGCCAGCTGGTCGAGCTGTACGGCGCCGAGCCGCACGCGGTGCACGCCGTGCCGCCGGGGGTGGACCTCGAACGGTTCACACCGGGTTCGCAGGCGCTCGCGCGCCACGCGCTCGGGCTGCCGCAGGATGCCGTGGTGCTCGCGTTCGCCGGCCGGATCCAGCCGTTGAAGGCACCGGACGTGCTGCTCCACGCGGCCGCCGAGCTGCTGCGCAAACGGCCGGAGCTGGCGTCGCGGCTGGTGGTGCTGGTGGTCGGCGGGCCGTCCGGCACCGGGCTGGAGCAGCCGCAGGCGCTGCGCGAGCTGGCTGTCTCGCTGGGCATCCGGGACCAGGTGCGGTTCCTGCCGCCGCAGCCGGGGCCGGCGCTGGTGGACGTCTATCGCGCGGCCGACCTCGTCGCGGTGCCGAGTTACAACGAGTCGTTCGGCCTGGTCGCCCTGGAGGCTCAGGCATGCGGGACGCCGGTGGTCGCCGCCGAGGTCGGCGGGCTGCCGGTCGCGGTGGTGCACGGCGTTTCCGGGCTGCTGGTGCCTTCTCACGGCGCGGCCGAGTGGGCGGACGCGCTGGCCGCGCTCGCACTGCGCCCGGACCGGCGCCGCGAGCTGGCGGTGAACGCCGTCGAGCACGCGCGGCGGTTCTCCTGGCGCCGGACCACGGACTCCCTGCTGGACATCTATGCTCAGGCCACCCTGGCGTTCCGCAACGCCCTCGACCTGCGCACGGAGGTGGCGGTGTGAGCCTTGACGCGACGATCAAGTCTACTTTGGACGATTCGGGGCTGAAGTACGACCGCCGCGGTGAGGGCAAGTACTTCGTCACCCTGCCCGGGACCAAGAAGCTGCAGACCAACTGCTGGCTGGTGGACGGCGACCACGCCTTCTCCGTGGAGGCCTTCGTCTGCCGCCGTCCGGACGAGGAACACGAAGCCGTGTACCGATTCCTGTTGCAGCGCAACGCCAGGCTCTACGGCGTTCACTACACAGTGGACGGTATGGGCGACATCTACCTGGTCGGCCGCTTCGGCAAGGAGACCGTCACCGAGGCCGAGCTGGACAAGATCCTCGGCCAGGTGCTGGAGGCCGCCGACGGCGACTTCAACACGATCCTGGAGATCGGCTTCGCCACCTCGATCAAGCGCGAGTGGGACTGGCGGGTGTCGCGCGGCGAATCGCTGGCGAACCTCCAGGCGTTCAAGCATCTGATGGAGCCCGCGACCCCGCACGAACCCGGCTTGACCGAGTCGTGACCACCGGCGTGCAACGGCGCTGAACCGCGTCGCCGTCCCACTCCCGCCTACTGGAGGGAGAGACGGATGAGAAGCCGATGGAGACGTTCGCTGGTGCTCGCCGGCGCCGGGCTGGCGCTGGTGCTCGCCGGGTGCACCAGCACGAGCGAGAACTCGCCGATGAGCGCGAGCGGTGGGGTGCCGGCCGACAGCGGCGGGGTCTCCGCCAACCAGGGTGCGGCGCCCGCCGTGCCGAAGCCGGGTGCGTCGAAGGCTCCGGCCCAGGGCGGGCCGACGGCCGGCCAGCCGGGGACCACCGACCGCAAGCTCGCCCGCAGCGCGCGGCTCGACGTCAAGACCCCGAAGCTCGACGACGTCGTCGGCCAGGCGCGCGCGATCACGGCGGGCGCCGGGGGTTACACCGGGCAGGAGAGCACGGTCGCGTCCTCGGCGACGCTGAGCCTCGCCGTGCCGGCCGAGAAGCTCGACGGGGTGCTCGACCAGCTCGCCGCGCTGGGGACGGTGACCCGGCGTGAGCTGAGCGCGCAGGATGTCACCGCTCAGGTCGTGGACACCGACGCGCGGCTGGCGACGCAGCGCGCGAGCGTCGAGCGGATCCGGGCGCTGCTGGCGAAGGCGACATCGATCTCGGAGATCGCCTCCGTGGAGAGCGAGCTGACCGACCGCGAGGCGACGCTGGAATCACTCGAACAGCAGCAGAAGTCCCTGGCCGGCAGCGTCGCGATGGCCACGGTCGCGCTCTCCGTGACGGCCGAGACCGCTGCGGCGCCCTCGACTTCCGACGATTCGAGCGGGTTCCTCGGCGGGCTCGCCCGTGGCTGGGACGCGTTCCTGGGCTTCGGCGGCGGGCTGCTGACCGTGCTCGGTGCCGTGGCGCCGTTCGCCGTGCTGATCGGCGTGCCGCTCGGGCTGCTCGGGTGGTGGCTGCGGAAGCGGCGGCGGGCGGGAGCCGAGGAGTACACGCCGGAACCCGTTGAGTGAACGGGAAAGGCGGAGCGGCTCGAGGGAGGGGGGAGTCGCGATCTCGAGCCGCTCCGCTGAAGTTCCCGCCGATGGACCCGGTGACGAGGGGGATGCCAACGGGGCCGGCGGGCCGCGGCTCGGCAGGGGGGGAGACGAGCCGCGGTCGTAGCCCGCCGTCAGCCGGGGAGTGCGTGGAATCCGGCTGAGCGGGACATGTCAAACCTGTCAGATGTCCACCTGTAATCACAAGACTACTGGTTACGCCGTTCGAGTGAACTTTGTACTTGGCGATAACGGTCCGCATCGCGTTGCACCCATTTGCGCCGTTGTTGGCAGGCCGAATTCTGGACGGGTGAGGTGTTACCCTGGGGTAACACACTCTGCGTAGAACATCGTTCAATCGACGTGCCAGTCGGGGTCCTGGTCCGCTCTGGCAGGCTGTGGGCTATGGCCGAACTTGGGACGTTGGTGCTGCTGCGTCACGGGCAGAGCACGTGGAACGCGGAAAACCTGTTCACCGGCTGGGTGGACGTGCCGCTTTCGGAGACGGGTGAACGCGAAGCCCGCCAGGGCGGGCAGCTGCTCGCCGAGGCGGGGCTGCTGCCGGACGTCGTCCACACCTCGCTGCTGCGCCGCGCGATCAGCACTTCGAACATCGCGCTGGACGCCGCCGACCGCCACTGGATCCCGGTGAAGCGGGACTGGCGGCTCAACGAGCGCCACTACGGCGCGTTGCAGGGCAAGAACAAGAAGCAGACGCTGGACGAGTTCGGCGAGGAGCAGTTCATGCTCTGGCGCCGCTCGTACGACACGCCGCCGCCGGCGATCGACCCGGCCGACGAGTTCAGCCAGTCCGGCGACCCGCGTTACGCCGACCTCGGCGACACGGCCCCGCTGACGGAGTGCCTGAAGGACGTCGTCGCGCGGCTCCTGCCGTACTGGGAGTCGGCGATCGTGCCGGACCTGCGCGCCGGCAAGAACGTGCTGGTCGCCGCGCACGGAAACTCGCTGCGCGCACTGGTCAAGCACCTCGACGGCATCTCCGACGCCGACATCGCGGCGTTGAACATCCCGACCGGGATCCCGCTGCGCTACGACCTGACCGACGAGCTGAAGCCGGTCAAGCCGGGCGGGCTGTACCTGGACCCGGAAGCCGCCGAAGAGGCCGCCGCCGCGGTCGCCAACCAGGGCCGCTGAACCAGCTCGTGAGTGTTTATGACGGTTAGAACCGGCATGAACACTCACGAGCTTTTCGGTCAGGAACCCTGGGCCACGGTGTTGATCCCGGACACCTTCCAGGTCGCGCCCTGCTTGACCATCGTCAGCCGCGCCGGGATCTGACGCTGTTGCTCGCCCCCCTGCTGCTGGCTGTTGACGATGCCGCCGAGCAGCACCTCCGCCTTGGTGCCGTCGGCGCTCAGCGACGAGACAGCGGCGACGGACTGCGGGTCGAGTGAAGCCTTGGCCCCGCTCTGTTTCATGCTGTCGACGGTGTGCGCGCGGGTCTCGCGGAACTGCGTGAGCAGCGGTTCGGCAGCGACGGACTCGTAGCTGTCGAAAAGGGCGTCGGCGTTCTTCGCGTCGACCGTGAGCAGGATCGCGGCGGCCTTGCGCGCCGTCGCGAGCACCTGGTCGCGGGTGGCCGCCGGGGTTCCGGCCGGACCGCTCGCCGGCTCGGCGGCCGCCTTGGGCGAGACCTCGATCTGGGACAGCTGCCAGCGCCCGCCCACCGGCTTCGCGGTGAGCAGCATGATCGCGGTGGCGGAGTTCTTCTGCCCGTTCTGCCCGCTGCTCTGCTGCCCGGCGATGACCAGCACCTTCGCGCTGGTGCGGGTCAGGTCGAGCACGCCGGAGTCGAGCACTTTCGTCTGGGTCTGCACCGGGGTGGCCTTGACCTGCGCGAAGGTCTGGTCGAAGGCGGCGCGGGCCGGGCCGGTGAGGTACTCCTGCTCGTTCTGCGCCACGGCGGCGGCCTGGGTGGAGTCGTAGCTGAAGACCGTTTCGACGGCCTTCTTCACCCCGGCCGCGGCGTCGGTGGTCGCCTTGGCGTCGACGTACGCGAGGTTCGCCGGGGCCGGCGGGCTGACCGGTGCGGCCGGTGTGTTCGCGGACCCGCTCACGGGGCCGCCGCAGCCCGCGAGGGCCAGCACCGCGGCGCCGGCGGCCAGCGCCGCGACCGCCTTCGCCGGTCGGGGGTTCGAGTGCGGCCGGGGACAACGGCCGTCGGTCGGCTGGGTCATGACTGGTGGGGCTCCGGTCGTCGGTGTCAGGTCGGGGCGGGCTCGGCCGCGCCCGTCAAAAGCAGGCCGGTCAAAAGCAGGCCGGTCACAGCAGGCCGGCCTCCCGGGCGCGGGCGCCCGCCTGGAAACGCGACGTCGCGCCGAGCGCGGCCATCAGCTCCGCCACCCGACGACGGTACGTGCGCAGCCCGACGCCCATCGTCCGGGCCGCCGTCTCGTCCGTGCAGCCGGAGGTGAGCAGGTCCAGGATCTGCGGCGTGAACTGCCGCAGCTCGGCGAAGCGCACCTCGTACGTGGCGAGGTTCGTTGCGGAGCGCCACGCCGCTTCGAACAGCGACTGGATGCCGTTGACCAGGTCCGGCCGGCTCAGCACGGTGTAGCTCCGACCGTCCGGCGTCACCTCCGCCGCGAGGATGGCGATGCGCTGGTCGAGCAGGATCGTCTCGTTGATCTCGCGCTCGATGACGCGCACCTGCGCGCCAAGGCCGGTGATCTCGCGCAGGTGGGCCGCGCTGGCGGGGTCGAGCAGCACACGGGGCAGGTAGACCTTGCGCACCTTGCGGCCGCGCACGTTCTCGGCCTGCATCGTGGTCGGCCGGGTGGCCGACCAGGTGTGCATGTCGTTCGCCGCACAGGAGATCTCCGTGGCGGCGGCGAACAGGTGCCCGGTGCGCTCGAACAGCTCCCGCTCTCCGCGCACCGTCACGACGTCCTCGACCTTGGTCACGTCCTCCAGTGTCCGCCACCCGGCCACCACGGTGCCACTCCGTCTCGCTGGCAGCTTGCTGCCAAAACGGGCGGCGCCGGGAGCGGTTCGCGAGGCTGGAGACATGACACAGACCGCACTTCCCGCCGCCGCGGCGGGCACTTGGCAGCTCGGCTCGGTGACCGTGAACCGGATCGGTTTCGGCGCGATGCGCCTGGCCACCTCGGTTCCCGGCGGCCCGTCCCGTGACCGCGAGACCTCGATCGCCGTGCTCCGCCGGGCCGTCGAACTCGGGGTGAACCACATCGACACCGCCGCGTTCTACTTCAGCCCGCTCCGGTCGGCGAACGAGCTGATCAGTAGCGCCCTCGCCCCCTACAGCGACGACCTCGTGCTCACCACCAAGGTCGGTCCCGGCCGCGACGCCTCCGGCGACTGGCTGCCCTTCGCCCGGCCGGAGCAGCTGCGCGGGCAGGTCGAGGAGAACCTGCGCCAGCTCGGCCGCGACTACATCGACGTCGTCAACCTGCGGATCGGCGGCGGGCTGGAGCGCGGCACCGGCCCGATCGCCGACCACTTCGGCGCGCTCGCCGAGCTGCGGGAGGCCGGGATGATCCGTGAGCTGGGCATCTCCAACGTCGGCCCCGAGCACCTGGCCGAGGCGCGGGCGATCGCGCCGGTCGTCTGCGTGCAGAACCAGTACGGCCTCTCCGCGCGCCGCGAGGACGACGAGCTGCTGCAGCTCTGCGGCGCCCACGGGGTGGCGTTCGTGCCTTTCTTCGCCGTAGCCAGCGGGCAGAACGGCGTTGACGAGCAGGTGGCGAAGGTCGCCGAGCGGCACGGCGTGACGTCGGCGCAGGTCCGGCTCGCCTGGACACTCGCGCAGGGTGACCACGTGCTCGCCATCCCGGGCACGGGCGACGGCGGGCATCTGGAACAGAACGTCGCCGCGGGTGCGCTGCGCCTGACCGAGGAGGATCTGACCGATCTCGATGCCGGCTGAAGATCGCCGGCAGATCGTCAGGCAATGTCTCGATCGGGTGAACAGGGCCTGACACCAGGGCGAACATGTCGCCCACAGGTGTCACGAGCCTCACGACCGGGCTTCCAGGACTAGGCCAGAAGGCTACCGGGATGCTTACGATTCTCCTGTGACCACGCCTGTTGCCCTTTTGTTGGCCGTCGGCGCACTCGTCGTCGGCGCGGTCGCCGGTTTCCTGGTGGCCCGGGCGCGCGCCCGGCGGGAGGCGGCCCAGCCGACCGGGCCGACCGTCGCCGAGCTGATCGAGCGCCTCATCCGCTCGTCCAACAGCGGCATCCTGGTGCTGAACCGCTTCGGCGACATGGTGCTGCACAACCCGCGCGCCTACGAGCTGGGCCTGGTGCGCGTGAACCAGCCCGACCCGCGGGCGCGCAAGGCCGCCGAGCAGGTGGTCGAGACCGACGAGCCGATGGAGGTCGACCTCTCGCCGCTGGAGAACCGCGGCCGCCGCCAGCCGGAGGCCGTGCTCGGCGAGGTCCGGCCGCTGGGCGACGGGTTCACCGTGGTGGAGGCCGTCGACCACTCCGAGGCCATCCGGCTGGAGGCCGTGCGGCGCGACTTCGTCGCCAACGTCAGCCACGAGCTCAAGACCCCGGTCGGTGCGATCGCGCTGCTCACCGAGGCTGTGCTCGACGCCGCCGAAGACGTCGAGGAGGTCCGCCGCTTCGGCAGCAAGATCCTGCGCGAGTCGACCCGGCTCGGCCAGCTCGTCACCGAGCTGATCGCCCTTTCGCGGCTCCAAGGCGCGGAGCGGCTCCCGGACCTCAACGTCGTCGAGGTCGACGCGGTCGTCCGGGAGGCGCTCGGCCGGACCACGCTGTCGGCCGAGTCCGCCGAAATCACGATCACCACCGACCCGGCCAGCGGCCTGCTCTTCGAGGGCGACCGCACGCTGCTGGTCACGGCGCTGTCGAACCTGCTGGAGAACGCCGTCGCGTACTCACCGGCGGGCAGCCCGGTGTCCATCTCCCGCCGCCTCGCCGACGGGATGGTCGAGATCGCCGTGACCGACCGCGGCATCGGCATCGCCGAGGACGAGCAGCAGCGCGTCTTCGAGCGGTTCTACCGCGCGGACAAGGCGCGTTCCCGCGCCACCGGCGGCACCGGCCTGGGCCTCGCGATCGTGAAGCACGTCGCGGCCAACCACGGCGGCTCGGTCGGGCTGTGGAGCCGGCAGGGCACCGGGTCGACCTTCACCCTGCGCATCCCCGCGCACGTCCGCCCCGAGCCCGACGGCGAGTCGCAGCGCAGCGCCACGGGCAAGCAGATCCCGCCGGCCGCGTCCGCGCGGCCGGAGAAGACCCCCGAGCGGACACCCCGGCTCGTGGCAACCGGGCAGGAAATCTCCGGCCCAAACCCAGGAGGAAACCTGTGACGAGGGTTCTCATTGTCGAGGACGAAGAGTCCTTCGCCGACCCGCTCGCCTTCTTGCTGCGCAAGGAGGGCTTCACCGCTGCCGTCGCGGGTACCGGTCAGCAGGCGCTCGAGGAGTTCGACCGCAACGGCGCCGACATCGTCCTGCTCGACCTGATGCTCCCCGGGATGAGCGGCACCGACGTCTGCAAGCAGCTGCGCCAGCGCTCCGCGGTCCCGGTGATCATGGTGACCGCCCGCGACAGCGAGATCGACAAGGTCGTGGGCCTGGAGCTCGGCGCCGACGACTACGTGACGAAGCCGTATTCGGCCCGCGAGCTGATCGCCCGCGTCCGCGCCGTCCTCCGCCGCGGCGGCGAGCCCGGCGCCGAGGGCGAGCTGGCCCCGCTGGTCCTCTCGGCCGGCCCGGTCCGGATGGACGTCGAGCGCCACGTGGTGACCGTGGACGGCGGCGAGGTTTCCTTGCCGCTCAAGGAGTTCGACCTGCTGGAGTACCTGCTGCGCAACGTCGGCCGGGTGCTCACCCGCGGTCAGCTGATCGACCGGGTGTGGGGCGCGGACTACGTCGGCGACACGAAGACCCTGGACGTGCACGTGAAGCGCCTGCGCTCGAAGATCGAGCCGGACCCGGGCTCGCCCCGGCACCTGGTCACCGTCCGCGGCCTCGGGTACAAGTTCGAGACCTGATCGACCCGCTCGTGAGTGTCCATGACGGTTAGAACCGGCATGGACACTCACGAGCTTTTTCACGCACCGCGTCAGTTCAGGCACGCAGAGTCGAGCCCGGAACGAGTGGTGTTGGTTACAGTTTCGAGACCTGGCTGTGGGACCGGTACGCTGGATCCTCGTGCGCCTAGGGGTACTCGACGTCGGTTCCAATACCGTCCACCTGCTCGTGGTCGACGCCCATCGTGGCGCCCACCCGACCCCGATGCATTCCGAAAAGGCCGTGCTGCGGCTGGCCGAGCAGATCACGCGGTCCGGGGACCTCGGCCGGACCGGCTCCGACGAGCTGGTCCGGGCCGTCGAATCGGCCAAGGGCGCGGCCCGGCGGCTGGGCTGCGAGGAGGTCATGGCCTTCGCGACCTCGGCTGTCCGCGAGGCGCGGAACTCCGCGAAAGTGCTGGCCAGGGTCGCGGACGAGACCGGTGTCGAGCTCAAAGTGCTCTCCGGCGTCGACGAGGCGCGGCTGACGTTCCTCGCCGTGCGGCGGTGGTTCGGATGGTCGGCCGGGCAGCTGCTGGTGCTCGACATCGGCGGCGGCTCGCTGGAGGTCGCGATGGGCCGGGACGAGGAGCCGGTGCTCGCCGAATCGCTGCCGCTCGGCGCGGGCCGGACCACGCGCACGCGCTTCCAGCACGACCCGCCCACCCGGTCCGAGGTGGTGGCCACCTCGGCGTGGCTGGAAGAGCAGCTCGGCGCACTGGCCAGGAAGCTCGCCAAATGGGGTGAACCCGATCGGGTCGTGGCGACTTCGAAGACGTTCCGCTCGCTGGCCCGGCTGACCGGCGCCGCCCCCTCGGCGGCCGGGCCCCGGGTGCGCCGTACCCTCACGGACACCGCATTGCGCCAGCTCATCGCCTTCATCTCGCGGATGCCCTCGGCGGAACTGGCGCACCTCGAGGGCGTGAGCTCGAGCCGGTCGCACCAGCTCGTGGCCGGCGCACTGGTGGCGCAGGCCGCCATGCGGGCACTTTCGCTCCAGGAACTCGAGATTTGCCCATGGGCGCTGCGAGAGGGTGTCATCCTGCGGCGGCTGGACCATTCCAACGGTGCGGACGACACTGGGCCCGCCCTCACCGGCGTTTCGGCGAACGGGGAGGACCGGTGACAGCAGCGGACTGGACTTCGTTGACGGACAACAGGCACGGTGAAGAGGTGACGGACATGTACAGCACGGTGGTCAGCGCGCGCGGCGCCGTCTGCGTCCAGTCGCAGGCACGTGTCACAGCCAACCCCGAGCGCGCTTTGGACAGCACGGTATGACGGACCAGACCGGCGGCGACCAGCCCCAGAAGACCGTGGCCGAACTGCTCGCCCAGCACGGGCAGCAGGTCGACGGCGGGCGACGGCGCAGGCGCCGGGCCGCGGACGACGACGAAGCCCCCGAGACGACGGGCACGGGCGGCTCCCGCCGCGCCCCGAACGTCACCGACACGGCACCCCAGGCGATCATCGACCGGGTGACCTCGGACGGGGGCACGCCGCCCCCGCCGTCGCGCACCGGCAGCCGCCGCCGTCCGGACGGTCCGCCGCCCTCGCCGCGAGCGGTCCCGCAGGAGTCGCAGCCGCTGCCGCGGCCGTCGGCGCCGCCGCCCGGCCGTCCGGTGAACGGCCAGCAGGACTCCGGTTACGTGCGTCCGCCCGCTCCGCCGCAGGAGTCCGGCCAGTTCGCGCGCCCGCCCGCGCCGCCCCAGGAGTCGGGTCAGTTCGCCCGCCCGCAGGACTCCGGTTACGTGCGCCCCCCGGCGCCGCCGCAGGAGTCGGGCCAGTTCGCCCGGCCCCCGCAGGAGTCCGCGCCGCTGCCGGTGCCGCCGCGTGGCCGGGCGCCGCGCCAGCAGCCGCCGGGCCCGCCGCCCGCCGCTCCGCCGCAGGCCCCGCCGCCGCTGCCCGCCGACGAGACCCGCGACGCGGTGCAGCCGATCCGGCACCGCCCGCCGCCGGCACCGCCCGCGCCGCAGAACAGCTCGCTGACCGCCCGCCTCGACGGGCTCGACGGCACCCCCGACGCCGACGTTCCCGAGCCGCCCGCCGGCCCGGGCGCGATGGCCAGCGGAGCCTTTCCCACCGGCGCTCCCCAGCGTCCGCGCCGGGCGCCGGCCCGCCGTCCGGCCCCGAAGCAGGAGCCGCACACCGAGCAGTTCGACGCGGTGGCCGACCGGCTCGAGCCCGAACCGCCCGCCGCCGCGCCGCCCCAGCCCCAGGGCCCCGGCCCGGCGCAGCAGCCAGCCGGGCTGGCCGGCTGGCGCAAGCGTCGTCAGCAGGAGCAGCTGGAGGACACCGAGATCGGCGTCATGCCGGTCGTCCCCGGTGAGGCCGGCACCGATGACGGCTACGCCGATGACGACTATGCCGACGACGATTACGTCGACGACGGCTACCAGGACGACAACAACGGCTACCCGGCTCCCGACAACGGCTACCCGCCCGCGGACAACGGTTATCCCGCCGCCGACAAGGGTTACGCGCCCGAACAGGACTACGACGCGGGCCCGCCGACCTCGGGCTACCCGCCGCCGATGCCGTTCGCGCCCGGCCGCAAGGACGACCGCCATCCGCTCGACGACGACCTGTCCGAGTACGAGCGCGAGTTCGAGCAGCCGGCCTACGCCGACGGCCCGGACTTCGAGCGTGACGACTACGGCTACGAGCAGCAGTCCGTCGAATACGAGGACGACTACGACGACGAGGAAGACGGCGCCGAAGCCCCCGCCGAAGAGCCGGCCCCGGAAGGTTCGCCGGGCAAGCAGTGGCTGACGCTGGCCGGCCAGCTCGCGCTGGGCGTGGTCGGCGGGGCCGGAGTCTGGCTCGGCTTCAACTGGCTGTGGGTCAACCTCGCACCGGCCGCCCTGGTGGGAGCGCTGCTGGTGATCGTGGCGCTGGTCTGGATCGTGCGGAAGATCCGCCGCGCGGAGGACCTGCAGACCACGGTGCTGGCGTTGCTGGTCGGGCTGGTGGTGACGGTGTCGCCGGCCGCGCTCCTGCTCGTCGCGCGATAGGCCCGTCCGGTGGTCTGACCGCGGTCCCGGAGAACGGGAACGGTGCCGCCGGGGGAGTGCCGTCCCGGCGCACACGGCAGGATGGGCGGCGTGAGCGCAGCCGAGAAGCCCGTGCCGGTGGGGTTGAGCACCGCCTCGGTGTGGCCGTTGCGGGCCGGGGCGGGCTTCGAGCTCGCGGCCGACCTCGGGTACGACGGCGTCGAGGTGATGGTGTGGGCCGACCCGATCAGCCAGGACGTCGCCGCGGTGCGGCGGTGGTCGCGCCGGACCGGCGTGCCCGTGCTGTCCGTGCACTCCCCGTCGTTGCTGATCACGCAACGGGTGTGGTCGCCGGACCCGGTGGTGCGGCTGCGGAGGTCCGTGGACGCCGCCCTGGAACTCGGGGCGCGCACGGTGGTCGTGCACCCGCCGTTCCGGTGGCAGCGGCGCTACGGCGACGCGTTCGGCGACCTCGTGGACGAGCTGGAGGAGTCCAGCGGGGTCGAGGTCGCGGTGGAGAACATGTTCAAGGTGCGCCCGCCCGGCGGCTCGAAGAACTCGCGCGTTTCGGCGTTCCGCCCCTCGATCGACCCTACCGACGTAGGGTTTCGGCACTACACGCTTGATCTTTCCCACACCGCCGCCGCGGGCATGGACGCGCTCGAACTCGCCGAGCGGATGGGCGACGGGCTCACCCACGTCCACCTCGCCGACGGCACCGGGCTCCCCAAGGACGAGCACCTGATCCCCGGCCACGGCGGCCAGCCGTGCGCCGAGCTGGTGGAGCGGCTGGTCAGCAACGGTTTCCGCGGCCAGATCGTGCTCGAGGTCAACACCCGGCACGCCACCAGCTCGGCCGAACGGGCCCGCGCGCTGGCCGAGGCACTGCTCTTTGCCCGTCTGCACCTTGGACAGTGACCTGGTCGTCATCAAGATCGG
Source organism: Amycolatopsis sp. (assembly GCA_036502365.1). Taxonomy (GTDB): domain Bacteria; phylum Actinomycetota; class Actinomycetes; order Mycobacteriales; family Pseudonocardiaceae; genus Amycolatopsis. The sequence continues at coordinate 56,297 of DASXYS010000166.1, read as the reverse complement.
CTGTCCGGGCGGACAACGGCCGACAGCCTGCTCGACCAGGGTGCGAACACGTAAAGTGCCGACGGTGAACTCGTTGCGATCGTTGAACTTCGCCGCCGTCGGAACGTGCGGGCCGGGCCCCGCGCGCTGCCCCGCAGTGGCCGGTCGTCCGTGAGCGCGGCCGACGAAACCACGACGGCGTTCGAGGCCGCCACCGCGGTCCGCTCACTCGGCGATGGCACGTTCACCGCGACGCTGCGCGCGGAATGGTCGATCGCCAGCCATCCGCACGGCGGTTTCCTCGTCGCGTTGCTGGCGAGGACCGCGACGGCCGTCTTGCACGAGCGGGACGAGGCCACGGCGGAACCGCTGGTGGTGAGCGCCGAGTTCCTGCACGCGCCCGCGCTGGGGCCCGTTCTGCTGCGCACGGAAGTCCGCAAGGTCGGCCGCCGCGCGACGGTGGTCGCCGTCCGCCTGGAGCAGCGCGGCCGCAGCTGTGTGGAGGCGCGCGTGACCACCGGGCGGCTGCCGATGCGGCGCGCGGAGTGGTCCGACCTGCCGCAGATGCCCGCCGAGCCGCCGTCCGGCGCGTTGCAGCTGACGGCGGAGACCTCCGAGGGCCGGTTCAACCTGTCCAAGAGCTGCGAGGTCCGGATCGACCCGGCGACGGCGGGCCACCTGGCCGGGCGCGCGGGCGATCCGCCGCGGATGCGCCTGTGGGCCCGGCCGCGGCAGGGCGTCGTGGACGTCTACTTCGCGCTGCTGGCCGGCGACCTCAACCCGCCGGTGGTCGCGAACCTCGGCCGGCTGGGCTGGGCGCCGACCGTGCAGCTCACCGCGCTGGTGCGCACGCGCCCGGCGCCGGGCTGGCTGCGGGTGGTCGTCGAATCCCGCTCGGTGAACGAGGCCTGGTTCGACTCCGACGCGACGGTCGTCGACGCGCAGGGCCGGCTCGTCGCCCAGACGCGCCAGCTGGCCCTCGCCCCGGCCCCGGGGCCCTGACGGCGGTTTGGCACGCTGGCGCCATGACTGTGATCGCGGTGCTGGGAGCCGGAAAGATCGGGGAGGCCCTGCTGTCGGGGCTGCTGCACGGCGGCCACGCGCCCGGGGACCTGCTCTTCATGGAGCGCTACCCGGCGCGGGCCGAGGAGCTGACGCAGCGGTACCCGGGGCTGCGGTCGGTCACCGTCGCCGACGCCGCCAAGCAGGCCGACGTCCTGGTGGTCGCCGTGAAACCGCAGGACATCGACCCGGTGCTGGACGTGCTGGCGCCGCTGCTCGGGCCGTCCTCGCTGGTCGTCTCGCTGTGCGCGGGGCTGCCGACGTCGCTGTACGAGCGGCGCCTCGCCGAGGGCGTCCCGGTGGTCCGGGTGATGCCGAACACGCCGATGCTGGTCGGCGAGGCCATGAGCGCGATCTCCGCGGGCCGGCACGCGACGGCCGGGCACCTGGCCGTGGTGAAGGAGCTGCTCGCGCACGTCGGCCAGGTCGTCGAGGTGCCCGAGGGCCAGCAGGACGCCGTGACGGCGCTGTCCGGCTCCGGCCCCGCGTACTTCTTCTTCCTGGTCGAGGCCATGATCGACGCCGGTATCCTGCTCGGCCTGCCGCGCGCGCTGGCGGGCCAGCTGATCATCCAGTCGGCCGTCGGGGCGGCCAAGATGCTGGCCGAGTCGGACGAGCACCCGGCGCTGCTGCGCGAGGCCGTCACCTCACCTGCCGGCACTACCATCAACGCCATCCGCGAGCTGGAGAAACACGGCGTCCGCGCGGCCCTGCTCGACGCGATCGAAGCGGCCCGCGACCGGTCCCAGGAACTCGGCCGCGCTCACGACGAGCACTGACGAGCACTGACTCCCCGGCGGCTGGTCGAACCGGATTTACCGCAGCTATCGCCCGAATGTCCCAGCTGGGATGCGCCCAACCGCCCCGCTGAGGGCCCATCCCGGTGACAGGCGTCGCACTGGTCCCACCTGTCCCGCTACTCTCGTGAAGAGCACGTGCGTGTCGATACCACAGGTGGGGAAGCCTCGTGGCGCGACACGTGTCGAAGGACGCGGTAAACATGTCGCCGAACAAGAAGGAGGATTTGCCCGCCGTAGGGCAGGTCCAGTTTTTGACCGTCGCCGAAGTGGCCACGCTGATGCGGGTCTCGAAGATGACCGTCTACCGCTTGGTGCACTCTGGTGAGCTGCCCGCCGTACGCGTCGGGAAATCGTTCCGGGTGCCCGAGAAGGCAGTGCACGAGTATCTGCAGGGTGCCTACTTCGACGTGGGCTGATCGGTCGCCGGGCCATGGTCAGCAGCAGAGCCATGCCCGCCGACCGGCCCGCGTCGGCACGCGGGTAACCTGGTAAACCGCTCGTGCCTGTGCGCTCCACCCGTTGGACGCTGCGCCGGGCAGCGTTACCGACGACGACCTAAGGAGCGCCCATGGGCTCTGTGATCAAGAAGCGCCGTAAGCGCATGTCCAAGAAGAAGCACCGCAAGCTTCTGCGCCGCACGCGAGTGCAGCGTCGTAAGGCCGGTAAGTGAGCCTTACGCTCTACTGACTGTCGTGGCCCGTCCAGCTTTCGGACGGGCCACGTCCATTTGGCGGGCCTTTTCCCCCGTTCGAGTGAGGCACGTGCCGCAATCCGGGCCTCCGGCGTTAATACCAGGTAAGACCTGGTCAGGGCACCCCTCATGGCCGGTAACATGGCCGGTGCGTCCGCGCGATGCTTCCAATGAGTGCAGGTTCGCGCGCTCCGGGTGATCGCCCGCCCCCACGCTCCAGCCGCCCCTCAGGGAGTCTCATGCCGTCGAACATCGTGCTCGTCACCGGGGTCGCCGGCGACCTGGGCGGAAAGCTGCTCGCCCGGCTCGGCAACAACCCCGGGTTCGAGCGGGTGATCGGCGTCGACACCGCCCCGCCGGCCAAGTCGGTGCTCCAGCGCATGGGCAACGCCGAATTCGTCCGCGCCGACATCCGGAACCCGCTGATCGCCAAGGTGATCAGCACCGCCGAGGTGGACACGGTGGTGCACACCTCGTGCACCGCGCACCCGGCCGGGCCGAGCCGTCGCGCGGCGGTCAAGGAAGTCAACGTCATCGGCACCATGCGGCTGCTGGCCGCGTGCCAGCGCTCGCCGCTGGTGCGCAAGCTCGTGGTGAAGTCCAGCGCCGCCGTGTACGGCGCGGGCGCGCGCTCGCAGGCCGTCTTCTCCGAGGATTCGGAGCTGATCCCGGCGTCGTCCAGCGGTTACGCGAAGGACGCCGTGGAGATGGAGGGTTACGTGCGCGGCCTGGCCCGGCGCCGTCCCGACATCACGGTGACGCTCTGCCGGTTCGCCAACATCATCGGCCCCGAGGTGGACACCGTGCTCTCGCGCTACTTCGCGCTGCCGGTGATCCCCACCGTCTTCGGCTACGACGCGCGGCTGCAGCTGCTGCACGCGTCGGACGCGCTGTCGGTGCTGGAGCAATCGACGCTGGAGGACCACCCCGGCGTGTTCAACGTGGCGTCGGAAGGGGTGCTCACGCTGTCGCAGGCGATCCGCCGGGCGGGCCGGGTCGGGCTCCCCATGCCGAGCGCCGTGGTGCCGTCGGTGGGGAAGGTGCTGCGCGGGGCCCGCGTGGTCGACTTCTCCGCCGACCAGGTCCGGCTGCTGAACTTCGGCCGGGTGGTGGACACCACGAAACTCAAGCGGGACTTCGGTTACACGCCGCGCTGGACCACGCGTGAGGCGTTCGACGACTATGTCTCGGGCCGTGGCCTGCGCCCGGTGCTCGACGGCGGCAGGCTCGCCGGGCTGGCGGGCAAGGTGCTCGTGGCCGCCGCGACCGGACAGGCGAGCCGATGAGCCGCGCGAGGGCCGAGAGCGAGGCGCACCCCGTGAACGGTGCCCAGGCACAGGTGATCCCCCTGCACGGTCCCGGCCGGGAGAAGCCGGTGACCGGCGAGCCCGAGGCCACCCCGTCGGGGGCCGAGCCCCGCGCGGACGCGCCCGTGGTGGCGTTCCCCTCGGCGCCTTCGCCCGCCGCCGCGGCCGAGGAGCCGTTGCCGGAAGCCCTGCTGACAGCGTTGGACTTTCTGCGTCACCGGCTGACCGGCGACTATTCCGTGGACGAGTTCGGCTTCGACGCCGAGCTGACCGACACCCTGGTGCTGCCGCCGCTGCGCACGTTGTACGAGAAGTGGTTCCGCGTCGACACGCACGGCGTCGAGAACCTGCCGAAGGCCGGCGGCGCGCTGCTGGTGTCGAACCACTCCGGCACGCTGCCGCTCGACGCGCTGATGACCGCCGTCGCCGTGCACGACGAGACGGGCGGGCGGCACCTGCGCGGCCTCGGCGCCGACCTGGTGTTCAAGCTGCCGCTGGTGGGCTCGTTCGCGCGGAAGGCGGGCCAGACGCTGGCCTGCAACGCCGACGCCGAGCGCCTGCTGACCGGCGGCGAGCTGGTGGGCGTCTGGCCGGAGGGTTTCAAGGGCGTCGGCAAGCCGTTTTCCGCGCGCTACAAGCTGCAGCGCTTCGGCCGCGGCGGCTTCGTGTCCGCGGCGATGCGCGCCGGCGTGCCGATCATCCCGGTGTCGGTTGTCGGCGCCGAGGAGACCTATCCGAAGCTGGGCGACATCCGGCTGCTCGCGCGCCTGTTCGGGCTGCCGTACTTCCCGGTCACGCCGTTCTTCCCGCTGCTGGGCCCGCTCGGCGCCATCCCGCTGCCCACGAAGTGGAGCATCGAGTTCGGCGAGCCCATCCGCACCGACGAGTACGGCCCGGACGCCGTCGACGACCCGATGCTGGTCTTCACCGTCACCGACCAGGTGCGGGAGTCGATCCAGCAGACGTTGTACCGGCGGCTTTCCCAGCGCAAGAGTGTGTTCCGGGGCTGAGTAGAACTGCGCGCGGTGGTCGGGTAGTCCTCCGGACGCGCGGTGGCGGCCCACCGGGCACAGTCGAGTTCATGCTGGACGATCCGATCGCGACGACGCCCCGCCCACCGGGCTGGGGCGGTTTCGTGCTGACCCTGACCCTGATTTCCGTGCTGGGCGCGGTGTTCTCGGCGGTTTTGAGCGTCGCCTCGGTGATGAGCAGCGACGGTTGCTTCAGCGGCGACACCCGCTTCATCTGCACCGCCGACGGTCAGCAGACGGTGTTCTGGTTGCCGTGGATCGGCTGGGCGGCGGCGATCCTCGGCTCCCTGATCACCGCGGGGTGGGCGTCGCGGAAGGGCTGGGGACCGTGGGCGGGCCTGTTCGCGGGAATGCTGCTCTACGGCGTTGCCGCGCTGGTCACGCACGGCATCGTCGACGGCTGACTCGCGCTCAGCGCCGGCGGTAAGCCATCCCCGCGGCCACCGCGCCGGCCAGTGCGCCCGCGCCCAGCACGGACGGGACGCCGATCTTCGCGGCCTTGCGCCCGGTGCGGAAGTCGCGGATTTCCCAGCCGCGCGCGCGAGCGACGTCGCGCAGGCCGCTGTCCGGGTTGACCGCCACGGCGGTGCCGACGACCGACAGCATCGGGACGTCGTTCTGCGAGTCGGAGTAGGCCGAGCAGCGCTTGAGGTTCAGGCCCTCCCGCGAGGCGAGCGCGCGCACGGCGTGGGCCTTCGCGCGGCCGTGCAGCATGTCACCCACCAGGCGGCCGGTGTAGACGCCGTCCTTGGACTCCGCGACGGTGCCGAGCGCGCCCGTCAGGCCGAGGCGGCGGGAGATGATCGCCGCCAGCTCGATCGGGGTGGCGGTGACGAGCCAGACGCGCTGGCCGGCGTCGATGTGCATCTGGGCCAGTGCGCGGGTGCCGGACCAGATCTTGTCCGCCATCAGCTCGTCGTAGATCTCCTCGCTGATGGTGGTCAGCTCCTCCACCGTGCGACCGGCCACAAAGGACAGTGCGCGCTCGCGGTGGGACTTGATGTCCTCCTTGTTCTCCCGCCCGCCGAGGCGGAACTTCACCTGCTGCCAGACGAAACCGGCCAGATCGGAGGAGGTGAAGAACTTGCGGGCGGCGAGGCCGCGCGCGAAGTAGAAGATCGACGCGCCCATCATCATCGTGTTGTCCACGTCGAAGAACGCGGCCGCGGTGAGGTCCGGCGGGGCGGGCGGCACCGGCGGCACGGCGTTGGCCGTCGCGGTGGCAGCCTCGGCCGACGCCTCGCCCGCGATCGTGGCGAGCCGTTCGAGCTCCTGACTCTTATCCTTGCCACGCCAAGCTGACACGCACCGCCTCCACGTTCGCCGCACGTCCCGGCGGCCGGAAACGGCCGGGCCCTGCTGCACAGGGTAGCGACCGGGCGACTCACCCGGTCGAGGTGTGGCAAGGCCCTCGGTCAGGGGTTGACGAGCGGGTCGCGGAGGTCGTCGCCGGGGCCCTGGTGCGGGGCTGTTGGGGCATGCTCGTACTCGTGATCGACGATTTCGCGAAGGCGTACCTGCACAGTGACCTGCGAGAGATCCGCGAGGCGATGCTCCGGAAGCTCGACGGGCTGTCCGAGTACAACATCCGTCGTCCACTGACCCCGACCGGAACCAACCTCCTTGGGCTGGTCAAGCACCTGTCGGTGTGGGAATCCCGGTACTTCGGCGAGGTCTTCGATCGACCGTTCCCCGAGCACGTCCCGCGGTGGGACGACCTCGAACAGCGCGGCACCGACCTGTGGGCGGCCGAGCACGAAACACGCGAGGAGATCACCGGCCGCTATCAGCGCGTCTGGGAGCACTCCGACGCGACAATCGCCGCTCTCGCCGTCGACTCGCCCGGCTACGTGCCCTGGTGGCCACGTCCGGACGTGATGCTGTTCAACGTCCTGGTCCACATGCTCACGGAGACCAGCCGGCACGCCGGGCACGCGGACATCCTGCGCGAACAGCTGGACGGTGAGGTCGAGCTGGGCCCGCCCAGCTTCAACCCCGCCGGACATTGACGAGCGGACCGCTCAGCCGATCACGATCGGGGGCAGGCCCGGCAGCAAGGGCGGGATCGAGAGCACTGGCGGAGGCGGCGAGGTAGGCGTCGGCAGGCGGGGCGCGGACGGGGTGGGGATCGGCGGGGCGAACACCGGCGGCGGGGCTGTGCCGCCCGTCGGCGTCGGCGTCGGGGCGGTCGGGACGGCCAGGTCCGGTTTGCCAGGTGCCGAGGTGCCGGTGGTCGGCGGCACGGTTTCCGAGGACGGCGGCGGGGGCGAGGACGGGGAGGGGGACGGGGTGGCGCCGATGCGCGACGGCTGCTGCTGGGTGCACGCGCCATTGGCCGGCAGCAGGCCCAGCTCGTCGGAGCTGCCCGTGGTGATCTCGTAGCAGTTGAGCCGCGAGACGAGCGCCGTGGTGCGCTCCTGGATGCGGGTGAGCAGGCCGCGTGCGCCGCTCAGGTCCAGGGCCGCCGCGTCCGGGACGCGCGACTGCTCGGCGGCCAGCAGGCTCGACTGGTCACGTGCCCACGACCTCAAGTCCGCGAGCTGTCCGTGGTCGTTGCCGCTCGTGGCGAGCGCGGTGAGCTGGGTGACGCCGGCGCGGACGTCGGTGCCGAAGTCGTCGAGCGCCGTGCGGTAGGCGGCGGGGGAGGCGTCGGTCATCCGGCCCAGCTCGGCCACCCGGTCGGCCGCGAACTCCAGGTGCTTCTGGGCCTTGGCCTCGTCGCCGAAGGTGAAGGCGAGTGACGTCGCTTCGCCGGCCCGCTTGACGTCGTACAGCGTTTCGCCCGGCACGGCGTTCTTCGACAGCAGCAGCGTCAGGCCGACGAGACCCAGCACCAGCGCGATACCCGCGGCGGCCAGGTCGGTCATCCGCGGCCGCCACCGCCGGCGGACGACGGGCCGGCCGAGCCTGCCTTCGATCTCCGCGCGGATGCGCTCGCGCGTGGCCGGGTCGGGCCCGCCGGCCGGGCCCAGCTCGCGCAGCGCGGCGACCACGGCCAGCTCGTCCGCGAACTCACCGTCCGACGGCCCCGGCGGCCGGCCGGGCGACGGATCGAGCGCGCGGTCGAACCGCTCGACCTCCACCCGTTCCCGCGAAAATCGCCCGGGCACGCCCACGGTGCTGCTCCGTCTCCCACGCGGCCGGCCCTGACAGCCGGTCTGCGTGGAGAAACGATTAAGAAGAGGCGAAAGTTACGGCTTCGTCAGGGTATGAAAAAAGTCAGCGCAACCCGGATGGCAGAAGTTGGGCCAGACGGCGCACCGCGCGGTGCTGCAGGGCCTTGATCGCGCCCTCGTTGCGGTGCATGACCTTGGCTGTCTCCGCCACGGACAGTCCTTGGAGGAACCGCAGCACGATGCACTCGCGCTGATCTTCGCCCAGTTCGGCGACGCAGCGCAGCAGCTCGGTGCGCGTGGCGCCCGCGATGGCCTGCTGCTCCGGGCCGGCCTGGGCGGCGGGACCGACACTCGCGCCCGCCGCCGCACCCGGCTCGGCCACCTCGCCGGTCACCACCTCGAGCCGGAACCGGCTGGACTTCACGTGGTCGAGGATCAGGTTGCGGGCGATCGTGACGAACCAGGCGCCGACGTCACGGCCCTGATAGCTGACCGACGTGATCCGCCGCAGCGCGCGCAGGAAGGTCTCGCTGGTGACGTCCTCGGCCAGGTCGCGGTCGCCGAGGCGGAACAGCGCGTAGCGGTAGACGACGTCGACGTACCGGTCGTACAGGTTGCCGAACGCGGACGAGTCGCCCTCCTGGGCGGCGCGGACCAGCTCCCAGGCTTCGGCCTTGGCTGCTTCGGCCGGGTCCGGCCCGGCGGCCGGGCGGGTCAGCGGGACGGCGGGCGGGTGGCCGAACACCCGTTCGGTGAACATCACGGCGGGCCCGCGCGGGGCGGTGGTCGGCAACGTCATCGGGCGGCACCTCCGGCGGTCCCGGCGGCCCGTGACGAACCGGCCGGACGAGCAGGACCCCCGACCCCCGAGCGAGCAGGGGCGTGCCGCCTCGCGTGTGCCACGACCTCGTGGACCAGCAAGTTCGTCACGACGACTCCCTCTCTCGCGTCACCCGGCAGTGATCAACGCCACCCGGCGACGGAGAGCAGCATACGTGTAGTTACCGCGAAGTAGGTAGAGGTCCCGGGTGACTGGAGGTGCGACGATCGCGCCGCGTCCCCATTACGGGTGACAAGATGACAAAAGAGCAACGGCACGAGAGGGGTCACGGGTGACCAACCAGAGCGGGGTCGCGCAGCTGCTCACGCTGGCCGCTGAGCGCTGGGCCGGCGAGACTGCCGTCGTCGAGACGGGGACCGCCGCCACGTTGACCTGGCAACAGCTCGACGAGACGGCCCACGGGTTGGCCCGGCGGCTGGTCGAGGCCGGTGTCGAGCCGGGTGACCGGGTTGCGGTGCGGTTGCCCACGTCGGCGGATTTCGCGGTGGCCCTGTACGCAGTGCTGCGAGCAGGCGCGATCGTCGTGCCGGTCTCGCCGCAGGCGCCCGAGCCGGAACTGCGGCAATTGCTGGAGCACTGCGGCGCTCGAGTCGTCGTCCAACGTGACGCCGAAGCCGGCCTGCCCGACGGCGTGACTGGTCTCACGCCCCACGGCGACGCTCCGGGTGACCCGGTCGGCCGTGAGCGCGCGGGGGAGGACCTCGCCGTCGTCTCCTACACCTCGGGGACCACCGGGCCGCCGCGCGGCGTGATGCTTTCGCACCGCGCGCTGCTGGCCAACCTGGAGCAGCTCGCGCAGGTCGACGGGGTGCTCGAACACGGTGACCGGGTGCTGGTCACCATCCCGCTCTTCCACGTTTACGGACTCGGCCCCGGTCTGCTGCAGGCGACCTCCGCCGGCGCCACCCTGGTGCTGTCCGAGCGCTTCGAGCCGCAGCGGACGCTGGACGACTGCGCCGCGCACCGCGTGACGGCCATCGCCGGCGTGCCCACGATGTACACCGAATTCGCCGCGCTGGGTCCCGACGAGCTGAAGCGCGGGCTCGGCACCGTGCGGCAGATGACGTCCGGCGCTGCGCCGCTGCACCCGAGGGTGCTGACCGCGATCCGCGAGGCGACCGGGCTCGACGTCTACGAGGGTTACGGCCTCACCGAGTGCGCGCCGGTGGTCACCTCGACGCTGGTCACGGGCTACCCGAAGCCCGGCTCGGTCGGCCGCCCGCTGCCCGGCGTCGAGCTGCGGCTGGTCGACAGCGACGGCACGGTCGCCGACGTCCCGCTCGACCCGGAGGACGCCGCCGACGTGTTCGAGGTGACCGGCGAGACCGGGCTGGTCTCGGTCCGCGGCGCGAACCTGTTCTCCGGCTACTGGCCTGACGGCCACCACGGCCCGGACGCCGAGGGCTGGTTCCGCACCGGCGACGTCGGCTACCTCGACTCCGACGGCGACCTGCACCTGGTCGACCGCGCCAACGACCTGATCATCGTCAACGGCTTCAACGTCTTCCCGCACGAGGTCGAGGAGGTGGTCTCGCTGCTGCCCGAGGTGGCGGAGGTCGCCGTGGTCGGCGTCGTCGACGAGCGCAGCGGCGAGGCGGTGAAGGCGGTGGTGGTGCCGGCGCCGGGCGCGTCGCTGTCCGAGCAGCAGGTGGTGGACCAGTGCGCGGCGCACCTGGCCGGGTACAAGGTGCCGCACTCGGTGGAGTTCGCCGAGACGCTGCCGCACTCGGCCACCGGGAAGCTGCGGCGGCTCAAGCTCCGCTGAGTCGTGAGTGTTCATGCCGGTTAGAACCGGCGTAGCCACTCACGAGTCCTAGACTCGGGTTGTGCACCAGGTGACCGTGATGACCCGCGCCGGCTGCCACCTGTGCGAGGTGGCGGAGGCGGACGTCGAGCGCATCTGCGGCGAACTGGGCGTGGCGTGGGAGACCGCGGACGTCGACAGCGACCCGGAGTGGCGCGCCGAGTACGGCGACCAGGTGCCGGTGATCCTGGTCGACGGCGCCGAGCACGGTTATTGGCGCGTCGAGGAGGAGCGGTTGCGCAAGGCGCTGGCTTGAACGCGTGACCAGGGCTCGTGAGTGGCTATGACGGTTCTAACCGGCATGAACACTCACGAGGTAACCAAGTCGTAAGAGTTCGGGGCCACATGGACACCGCGACCCTGCCGAAGATGGTGGAGTGAGCGCGTTGAAGGAAACCCCGGTCCCGGTGAAACCGCCCGAGCCACGACGGCTGTCGCTGCCGGTGGCCACGTTGATCGGGCTGGCTGCCCTCGTCACGGCGTTGGGCGTCGGGCATCTGATCGCCGGCTTCGTCGGCTACAACGCGTCGCCCTTCGTGGCGGTCGCGGACTTCGTCATCGCGCACAGCCCGCACCCCGTGGTGGTGTGGGCGGAGCGGACGCTGGGGACGGCGGACAAGACCGTACTGAAGATCGGCCTGGCCGTGGTGCTGGTGTTGTTCGCGGTGCTCGCGGGCCAGCTGTCGCGGCGCAAGCCGCTGGCCGGGCAGGTGCTCGTCGGGCTGCTCGGCATCGCCGGGGTCGCCGCCGTCTACGAGCGCACGGACGTCGGGCAGCTCGCGCTGCTGGCCCCGGTCGTGGCGCTGGTGGCTTCGCTGCTGGTGTTCAGCTGGCTGCACCGGTACGCGCTGCCGCCGGCGTTCGACGAATCGCGGGCACCGCAAGGGCCGACCCGCCGGCAGGTGCTGGTGCGCGGCGCCGGCGTCGCGGCGGGTGCGGGGGTCGCCGCCATCGCCGGGCAGGTCATCTCGAGTTCGGGCGACGCCGAGACTTCACGCGCCGCCGTCGGCCCGCTGATCCCTTCGCGGAAGCTCCCGCCGCTGCCGGCGGACGCGGACTTCCAGAAGCTCGGCTCACCGCCGTTCATCACGCCGAACGCGGACTTCTACCGGATCGACACGGCGTTCGTGGTGCCGCAGGTGCGCACCGAGGACTGGAGCCTGAAGATCCACGGGCTGGTCGACCGCGAGGTCACGTTCTCCTACGCCGACATCCGCTCGCGCCCGCTGGTGGAGCGCGAGATCACCATGACCTGCGTGTCCAACGAGGTGGGCGGCGACCTGATCTCGACGGCCAAGTTCATCGGCGTCGACCTGGTCGACCTGCTCGACCGGGCGGGCGTGAGCCAGGGCGCGGAGCAGATGTACGCGACCAGCGTGGACGGCTTCACCTGCAGCACGCCGGCGAACGTCGCCCTCGACCCGAAGCGCGGCGCCATGCTGGCCATCGGCATGAACGGCGAGCCGCTGCCCGTCGAGCACGGTTTCCCGGCGCGGGTGGTCATTCCCGGCCTGTACGGCTACGTCTCCGCGACGAAATGGGTCACCGACCTGGAGTTCGCGAAGTGGGACGCGCGCCAGTCGTACTGGCTGGAGCGCGGCTGGGCCGAGCAGGCGCCGATCAAGACCGAGTCACGGATCGACTCGCCCAGCGGCTTCGCCTCGGTCACCGCGGGCAAGGTCCGGGTCGCGGGCACGGCGTGGGCGCAGCACGTCGGCATCGCCAAGGTCGAGGTGCGCGTCGACCAGGGCCCGTGGCAGCAGGCGATGCTGTCCGCCGAGGTGAACAAGGACACCTGGCGGATGTGGTGGGCCGAGGTGGACGTGCCCTCGGGCACGCATCCGGTGACCGTCCGTGCGACCGACCAGTCGGGCTACACGCAGACCGGCCAGATCGCCGACCCGGTGCCGAACGGCGCGTCCGGCTGGCATTCGGTCTCGCTCAACGCCCACTGACCCCGGCCAGCAGCGGCACCAGCTGCTCGAGGTCGGCGAGCGCCGGGTCGATGCGCTGCGGGTCGAACCGGCCGTCGTCCCAGGTCTCGAGGATCCCGTCGCGCACCCGGACCTGACGGCCGTGGCGGGCCAGCCACTGCTGCATCGCGGGGCTCACCGGCCCGCGGGTGACCCACTGCTGGTCGAAGCTCTCATTGCCGGTGCCGGCGAGCTTGAAGCCGGCGTCCCGGGCGAACTGGCCGATCAGGCCGCGCGGCTCGGCGTAGACGTCCAGCGCGGGGAACGGCAGCCGGATGCCGGTCACCTGCATGAACTTCCGCCGCGCCTGGCTGCTCGAGCGCCGGTGGACCCAGCTGTACTCGAACGACTGGACGTGCAGGTTCCCCCGCTGTCCCTCGATGGAGTGCCAGGTCCGCGGCCGGGTCTGGACCAGGTGGAACGGCTCCCCATGGCAGTGGCCCAGCCACTCCAGGTCCCGCTCGGTGTAGACCCACCCGCGCTGGGTGGCGAACGCCTCGAACGACGCCTTGTTCCGCTGGTAGCGGCGTACGTACCAGAGCGCGTAACCGCCGACGAGCAGCGGTCCGAGCACGTACCAGATCCAGTGGGTGGCCATGGGGCGCGAATACCTCCGGGAAGTGGGCAGGGCCCGGACGATCTTGCCTGCCCCGGCCTCGCGGATCGGCCGGACCTTGCCCGTGTCACCTGATCGGACGCCCTGGGCATTCACGACATCCGCGGCGCCGACCGCTCGACGCGGGGAATGTGCCCCTCGTCATGTCGGTGACCAGTGACTTTGTGCGTGCGTTCACAAGTGGACTACCGTAGAGACATCGCCCCCGCGTGGCCCGGACATCGAACCGGACATGAGCCGTGGGGTCAAGAGTTTGTTCGTGCGGGCCGTGGGCCTGTGCCCGAAGAGATGTGCAGAGCAGCCGACGAGGAGTGGCCAGCGTGGTGACAGAGCGGGGACGGCGCGGCGATGCCGATCCGGCAGCCACCCCGCCCCGCCGGGCCCCCCGACGCAGTGCCCGCGGCGAAGCCGCCGGAGCCGCGGACGAAGCGGGTACGGCTACCGGGAACGGAAATGGGCGCGCTGCCGCCGAAGGATCCGCCGGCGCACACGCCAAAACCGGGAACGGGACCAGCGGCCGCGCTGCCGCCGGGAACGGCGCCGCCGATGCCAACGGAACCGGCCGTCCCGCCGCCGAGGGCGCTCGCCGCACCGGCACCCGCCGTACCGCCGCCCGTAACGGGTCCACCCGCAACGGCCGCGCCCCCGACGCCGACAACGCCCCGACCGCCGAGATGCCCGCCGTGCCCGCCGAGGGCGAGGACACCGTGGTCCGCGCGAAGTCGATCCCCGAAGCCGCCGTGGCGCGGCTCGCCGTCTACCTGCGGGTGCTGTCCGGGATGGCGGAGCAGGGGCTGACCACCGTCTCCAGCGAGGAACTGTCCGCGGCCGCCGGGGTCAACTCCGCGAAGCTGCGCAAAGACCTGTCCTACCTCGGCTCCTACGGCACCCGCGGCGTCGGCTACGAGGTGCAGGTGCTGGTCAGCCAGATCGAGCGCATCCTCGGCCTGACCCGCCAGCACAAGGTGGCCGTGGTCGGCATCGGCAACCTGGGCCACGCGCTGGCCAACTACGGCGGCTTCCCCGGCCGGGGCTTCCCGGTCGAGGCGCTGTTCGACCTCGACCCGGATCTGATCGGCGTACCCGTAGGGGGTCTCCCGGTCTCGCACCTCGAGGACATCCCGCGGGTCTGCGCCGAGCGCCAGATCTCGATCGGGATCATCGCCACCCCGCCGACCGCCGCGCAGTCGGTGTGCGACCGGCTGGTCGCGGGCGGGGTCCAGTGCATTCTCAACTTCGCGCCGGTGGTGCTCCAGGTGCCCTCGTACATCGAGGTCCGCAAGGTCGACCTCGCCGTCGAGTTGCAGATCCTCTCGTTCCACGTGGCTCGCCGGGCCGACATCGCCGAGGCCGCACTGGAAAACCAGGGAAAACCCGGGTTACCCGGCACCGGGGCGCCGGTCGACAATGGCAACGGCAACGGACACAAAGGCGCCGGGACTGACGGCGGTCGCGGAATGGTGGTGCGCTGATGAGCGTCTTGGCGGTCGGGCTTTCCCATCGCAGCGCGGAGCTGAGCACGCTCGAGCGGGCCGCCGTGCCCGCCGGCGAGCTGGTGAAGCTGCTGCACGACCTGCAGCAGGCCGAGCACGTCAGCGAAGCGATGCTGGTGTCCACGTGCAACCGCATCGAGGTCTACGCGGTCGTCGAGACCTTCCACGGCGGCGTCAACGACGTCTCCGACGTGCTCGCCCGCCAGGCCGGCATGGAGCCGGCGGAGCTGTACGACAGCCTGTACGTGCACTACGCGGGCGCGGCCGTGGAGCACCTGTTCTCCGTCACCTCGGGCCTGGATTCGATGGTGGTCGGCGAGACGCAGATCCTCGGCCAGGTCCGCGCGGCGTACGCCACCGCGCGTGAGGCCGGCACCGTCGGCCGCACGCTGCACGAGCTGATCCAGACCACGCTGCGGGTCGGCAAGCGTGTGCACTCCGAGACCGGGCTGGACAAGCTGGGCGCGTCCGTCGTGTCCGAGGCGCTGGCCGCCGCGGGCGAGCTGGCCGGGAAGCACGCGCTGATCGTGGGTGCGGGCTCGATGGGCGCGCTCACCGCTTCGCACCTGCGCAAGGCGGGCATCGGCCGGATCACCGTGGCCAACCGCACCGAGGCGAACGCCACCCGGCTCGCCGCGAAGGTCACCGAGCAGGGCGTGCCCGCACAGTCCGTGCCGCTGTCCGGGGTGGCCGCTGCGGTCGCCGAGGCCGACGTCGTCGTGTGCTGCACCGGCGCGCAGAACGCCGTCTTCACCCCCGGGCACGTGCCCGCCCGCGCGGGCCGCGCGCTGGTGGTGTGCGACCTGGGCCTGCCCAAGGACGTCGACCCCGAGGTCGCCCACCTGGCCGGCGTCACCGTCGTCGACCTGGAGACGATCCAGCGCCGCATGCGCGAGGCCGGCGCGCCGACCACCGACCGGCAGAAGGCCAAGGCCGACGGCATCGTGCTGGACGAGGTGCGCGACTACCTCGCCGGCCAGCGCCGCGCCGAGGTCACCCCCACCGTCACCGCGCTGCGCCGCCGCGCGGCCGACGTGGTGGACGCGGAGCTGCTCCGCCTGGACAACCGGCTGCCGGAGCTCGACAGCCAGGTTCGCGAAGAGGTCGGCCGCACGGTGCGCCGTGTGGTCGACAAGCTGCTGCACGCACCGACCGTGCGGGTCAAGCAGCTGGCCGCCGAGACGGCCGATACCGACTACGCCAATGCGCTGCGTGAGCTGTTCTGCCTCGACCCACAGGCCCCCGCGGCCATGGCGAGTCCCACCGCGCCGCCAGAGAACGAGAAGAAGTAGTACGTGAGCAGAGTCATTCGCATCGGCACGCGGGGCAGCAAGCTCGCCCTCGCGCAGACCGGGACCATGGCCGACGCGCTCCGCGCGACCGGCGTCGAGGTCGAGATCGTCCCCATCAAGACCCCGGGGGACCTCTCCGACAAGCCGATCCCGCAGGTTGGCGTGGGCGTGTTCACCTCCTCGCTGCGGGAAGCCTTGCAGCGCAAGGAGATCGACCTCATCGTGCACTCCTTGAAGGATCTGCCGACGACGCCGGAGCCCGGTCTCGTGGTGGCCGCCATCCCGCTGCGGGCCGACCCGCGCGACGCGCTGATCGCGCGTGACGGCCTCACTCTCGGCGAGCTGCCGCCGGGTGCCACGGTCGGCACGGGCTCGCTGCGGCGCACCGCTCAGCTGCGCGCGCTGGGCCTCGGTTTGGAAATCGTGCCGATCCGAGGCAATATCGACACCCGCATGCGCAAGGTGACCGACGGAGTGCTCGACGCCGTGGTGCTCGCGCGTGCCGGACTGGCCCGGATCGGCCGGGACGGGGAGATCACCGAGATCCTCGACCCGATCCAGATGCTGCCCGCCCCCGCGCAGGGGGCGCTGGCGCTGGAGTGCCGGGCCGCCGACGTGGACGTCGAGCACCTGCTCGCGTCCACTTTGGACGACGAGGGCACGCGGGCCGCGGTGACGGCCGAGCGGGCCATGATGGCCGCGCTCGAGGCGGGGTGCAGCTCGCCCATCGGCGCGCTCGCCGAGATCGTCGAGGACTTCGACGCCGAGGGCGCGGTCGTGGAACGCATCTCGCTGCGCGGCACCGCGGCCGCCGAGGGCGAGAACGGTGCGGTCGACATGGTGCGGGCCATCGCACTCGCCGACCGCAGCGAAGCCGAGCAGCTGGGCCGGACACTGGCCGCCGAGCTGCTCGACCTGGGAGCCGGCGCCCTGTCCGGCCCCGCCCAGTGACGCCCGCGTCACCGACCCGAACGACCAGCACCACACACCTGCGGCCAACGACGCACCCGGCCGTCTACGAGGAGAACTGCCAGAGATGACCCCCGCTCGCAAGACCACAGGGCGTGTCGCCTTCGTGGGCTCGGGCCCCGGTGACGCCGGACTGCTCACCGTCCGCGCCCAGGAGCTGCTCGCCAAGGCCGAGGTCGTGGTGACCGACCCCGACGTGCCGGCCGGCGTGCTCGCGTTCGCCGCGCCCGGCGCCGAGGTACGGCCCGCCGTCGGCGAGCCCGCCGACGTCGCCAAGGACCTGACCGCCGAGGCCAAGGCCGGCCGGCTCGCGCTGCGCCTGGTCGCCGGCGACCCGCTGACCAGCGCCGCCGTCGTGGCCGAGGTGCAGGCCGTGGCCCGCACGTCCGCCGTGTTCGACGTCGTCCCCGGTGTTTCGCCCGGTGCCGCAGTCCCCGCGTACGCCGGGGTCGCGCTCGGTGGCACGCACACCGAGGTCGACGTCCGCGGTGAGGTCGACTGGGGCGCGCTCGCCGTCGTCCCCGGACCGCTCGTGCTCCACGCGACCTCGCAGCACCTCGCCGAGGCCGCCAGCCGGCTGACCGAGAAGGGGCTGGCCCCCAGCACCCCGGTCGCCGTCACCGCGAACGGCACCATCAACACCCAGCGCACCCTCGACACCACGCTGAGCTCGCTCGCGAACGACGCCGGTGAGCTGGTCGGCCCGCTGATCGTGACCGTCGGCCAGGCCGCCGGGCAGCGCTCGAAGCTGTCCTGGTGGGAGTCGCGCGCGCTGTACGGCTGGAAGGTGCTGGTGCCCCGCACCAAGGAGCAGGCCGGCGAGATGGCCGAGCGCCTGCGCGGCCACGGCGCGACCTCGCACGAGGTGCCCACCATCTCCGTCGAGCCGCCGCGCAGCCCGGCGCAGATGGAGCGCTCGGTGAAGGGCCTCGTCGACGGCCGTTACCAGTGGATCGTGTTCACCTCCACCAACGCGGTGCGCGCGGTGTGGGAGAAGTTCGAGGAGTTCGGCCTCGACGCGCGGGCCTTCTCGGGTGTGAAGATCGCCTGTGTCGGCCAGTCGACGGCGGAGAAGGTGCGCTCGTTCGGCATCATTCCCGAGCTGGTGCCCGAGGGCGAGCAGTCTTCGGAAGGCCTGCTGGCCGAGTTCCCGCCGTACGACGACGTGCTCGACCCGGTCGACCGCGTGCTGCTGCCGCGCGCCGACATCGCCACCGAGACCCTTTCGGCCGGCCTGCGCGACCGCGGCTGGGAGATCGACGACGTGACGGCGTACCGGACCGTCCGCGCCGCGCCGCCGCCCGCCGAGACCCGCGAGATGATCAAGACCGGCGGTTTCGACGCGGTCTGCTTCACCTCGTCCTCGACCGTGCGGAACCTGGTCGGCATCGCCGGCAAGCCGCACACCCGCACACTGGTCGCGTGCATCGGCCCGAAGACCGCGGAAACCGCCGTGGAGTTCGGGCTGCGGGTCGACGTCCAGCCGGAGAAGGCCGACGTCCCGCACCTGGTCGACGCACTGGCCGAGCACGCCGCCCGGCTCCGCGCGGAAGGCGCCCTGCCGCCGCCGCGCAAGGCGAAGCGCGCCCGTCGCAGCTGACGGCTGTTGTTGTCCCTGAAGGCCGCCACGAGGGTCGGATCTGCCCTCCTGGCGGCCTTCAGGGCATTCCGGGGCTTCCGGATCCGCAGGGCGAGAGAATGCCGCGTCCAGCTGCCGGAGTACCGTGGACGGGGTGTTCCCCGAGCATCGACCCCGCAGGCTCCGTACCACGCCGGCCATGCGCAGGCTGGTCGGTGAAACGACGCTTCGCCCGCGTCAGCTGATCCTTCCCATGTTCGTCGCCGAGGGGCTGGACGCGCCGCGGCCGATTTCGAGCATGCCCGGCGTCGTGCAGCACACACGGGACACTCTGCGGAAGGCGGCGGTCGAGGCCGTCAACGCGGGTGTCGGCGGGCTCATGCTGTTCGGCATTCCCAAAGTGCGCGACGCCGAGGGCTCGGGCGCGATCGACGAGAACGGCATCCTCAACGTCGCCCTGCGCGATCTGCGGAGCGAACTCGGCGACTCCACCGTCCTGATGGCCGACACCTGCCTCGACGAGTTCACCGACCACGGTCACTGCGGCGTGCTCGACGCCGACGGCGCCGTGGACAACGACGCCACCCTGCGCGTGTACGCCGAGATGGCCGTCGCGCAGGTGGAAGCGGGCGCGCACGTGCTCGGGCCCAGCGGGATGATGGACGGCCAGGTCGGCGTCATCCGCCGCGCGCTGGATGAGGTGGGCCACACCGACGCCACGATCCTGGCGTACGCGGCGAAGTTCGCGAGCGCGTTCTACGGCCCGTTCCGCGAGGCCGTCGACTCTCAGCTCAAGGGCGACCGCAAGACCTACCAGCAGGACCCCGGCAACGTCCGCGAGGCGCTGCGGGAGATCGAGCTGGACCTCGCCGAGGGCGCGGACATGGTCATGGTCAAGCCGGCTCTGTCCTATTTGGACGTCATCAAGGCGGCGGCCGACATCTCGCCGGTTCCCGTTGCGGCGTACAACATCTCGGGTGAGTACGCGATGGTCGAGGCCGCCGCGGCGAACGGCTGGCTGGACCGCGAGCGGACCGTGCTCGAGGTGCTCACGTCCATCCGCCGTGCGGGCGCCGACCTGATCCTCACCTACTGGGCCGCCGAGGCCGCGGCCTGGCTCGACTGAGCCCTTCGCCGGTTGCACTGAGCACCACCAGCAGGACTCTGACCCGGTCTGGGCCGCAGGCTGGGCTAGAGTCCTCGGGTGGCCGAGAAGGACAAGAACACCGCCAGCTCCGAAGAGACCCCCGGACTGACCTCCGACCGGGTTCCCGCGCCCGAACCGGCCCAACCCGGTGACGGGCCCGAGCCTGGTGCGGCGGCCGAGTCCGGCGCCGCGGCCGAGTCCGGAAAAGCGGCCGAGTCCGGCAACGGGGCCAAGCCCGTTGCCGCAGCCGACTCCAGCTCCGGCAATGAGGCCGAGGTCAGCGGCGCGGCCGAGTCCGGCAAGGCGCCCGGGTCCGGAAAAGCGGCCGAACCCGGCAAGGCGCCCGAGTCGAGTGCCGCCCCCAGCCCGACCGAGACTCCCGGCCTGACCTCCGACCGGCTGCGGGTCAAGGGCCGCTCGCCCGACCCGGTGCTGCCGGGGCAGGCCGCGCCCGTGGTGAACCCGCCCACGCCGGTCAAGGTCTCCTTCTGGCTGTGGATCGCGGCCGGGGTGGTGGTCATCGTCGGGCAGGCCTACACACTGCTGATCAAGGACCAGCTGGTCGCCGAGCTGGTCAAGCAGAACCAGCGGGGCACCGGCCAGAAGGTGGCGCCGGACCAGATCGCGTCGGGCACCAACACGCTGGTGTGGCTGCTGCTGATCGGCGCGGTGGTGTTCGCGGTGCTGCTGGGGCTGTTCGCGTGGAAGGCGCGGGAGGGCACGCGTTCGGCGCGCTCGGTGCTGACCGGGCTGGCCATCGTCTGCGTGCTGTTCCAGATCGTCATCTTCTACAACTTCTTCACCCTCATCGCGGCGTTCGTGCTGCTGATCGCGCTGGTGCTGATGTACCTGCCGGGCGTCGCGAACTACTTCCCGAAGGTCGGCAAGAAGCTCCCGTGACCAGGACGCTGTACTCCGAGGCCGGCGTCGGCTGGCTGGCGCTGGTCTGGGGCCCGCTGTTCGCGCTGCTGGGCGCGGTGGCGGAGCTGGCCACGGGCGGCCCGGTGCACACCGTCGCGTGGATCATGATCGCGATCGGCCTGTGCGCGCTGACTTTGCCGTGGGTTTACGCGCGGCGACGGTTCCTCTCGCTCGAGGTGACCACGCGTGGTCTACGACAGGGGCGGGAACAGCTGGAGGCGGCGCGCATCGCCGCGGTGACCGACGTCGGCACACCCGTCGGCGCGCGAGTGCTCGGCGGCGGCTGGACGGTGCCGCGCAAGTACGACGAGCTGCCCGTGAAACTCGACGACGGCACGGTGGTGCTGGCCTGGGCCCGCGACGTCGAGGCGCTGCAGGCCGCGCTCTCCGAACTGGCCGGTGCCAACCAACCGAAGAAGGACTCGTGAGTGTTGATGCCGGTTCTTACCGTCATGAACACTCACGAGTCGTGAGAGGCTTGCACGCGTGATCGACCTACCCCAGCCGACGGGCCGAGAACTCTGGCCGCCCGAGGAACCGGAGACGCCCGCGCGGCTCAACCAGCCCTGGCGCGCGTTCGTCGCGCTCGGCGAAGTGGTCGTGGCGGCTTTGCTGCTGTGGGCGGCGTTCGCGCTGTGGCACGCGGGAGTCGTCACGGTCGTCACCACGGCCGGGGACGGCGCGAGATTGGCTTCGCAGCGGGTTTTCGGCGGGCCCATCGCGGGTGCGCTCGGCGTCGGCACGGTGGCCGCCGTGGTGGTGGTGGACGCGGTTCGTCAGCTGTTGCTCGCGGTGCGTGCGCGCCGCCGCAAGAAGAAGGACTGACTCGCAACTCGAGACGGCCGATACACAGCTCCCGCACAGGGAACCAACAGCTGACTGCTAACCATCGGCACCAGTGTCTCCCGCATGACACGTACCCGGACATGGGTGATCAACGGCGCGCTGGTGGTGCTGCTCGGCGGGGCCGCCTTCGGGATCTACCAGGCCTTCACGCCCGCGGCCAACACCGCGCAGGCGCAGAGCCGGACCACCCCGGTACGGCTGGCGACCGTCACACAGACCGTGTCGGCCGCCGGCACGGTGGCCAGCAATTACACCGGCGCGGCGAACTTCGCCACGTCCGGCAAGGTCACCAGCATCGGCGTGAAGGTCGGCGACGTGGTGAGCGCCGGGCAGCAGCTCGCCACCATCGACTCCACGCAGGCGGACAAACAGCTCCAGGTCGCGAAGGCGAACCTCGGCGTGGCGGAAGACAGTCTCACCGCCGGTGAAAACGCCCCGGCGACCACGTCCACCGGTCAGGGCCAGGGACAGAGCCAAAGTCAGAGCCAGGCGAGTACCCAGGACACGGTCGCTTCGTTGCAGGCCAAGGTGGATCAGGCCCAGCTCGACGTCGACACCGCGCAGGCGGCGGTCGACGCCACCGTGCTCACGGCGCCCGGCGCCGGCACGGTGACCGCGGTCAACGGCACCGTCGGCCAGCAGGCCGGCAGTGGCTCGTCCGGCAGCGGGCAGTCTTCGTCCAGCGGCGCGCAGTCCGGCTCCAGTGGCGGGCAACAGTCCGGCGCGGCCAGTTCGTCGACATCGTCCTCCTCGTCGTCCAGCAGCAGCGGGTTCATCGACATCACGGACATGAGCAACCTGGTGGTGGACACCTCCATCGCCGAGATCGACGTCAGCAAGGTGAAGGCGGGCCAGAAGGCCACGGTGACCCTGAACGCGACGCCGGACCAGCCCGTTCAGGCCAGCGTCGCGGAGGTCGACCTCACGCCGACCACCAGCGGCAGCGTCGTCTCCTACGGTGCCCGGCTCACGTTGACCAACCCGCCGGCCGGGCTGCGGCCCGGGCAGTCGGCGAGTGTGGTGGTCACCGTCGCCGAGGCCGACAACGTGCTCAGCGTGCCCGCGGCCGCCGTGACCACCGCCGGTTCCACCAGCGTCGTCACCGTGGTGCAGAACGGGCAGGACGTCAGCCGGCAGGTCGAGCTCGGCGTGCGCGGTGAGTCCACAG
Organism: Amycolatopsis sp.; assembly: GCA_036502365.1. Classification (GTDB taxonomy): domain Bacteria; phylum Actinomycetota; class Actinomycetes; order Mycobacteriales; family Pseudonocardiaceae; genus Amycolatopsis. The sequence continues at coordinate 33,662 of DASXYS010000166.1, read as the reverse complement.
TGGAGATCAAGTCCGGGCTCAACGAGGGTGACAGCGTGGTGCTGACCGCCGCTTCGCCCACCGCCACTACCGGGGCGGGCGGCCAGCGAACCGGTACCGGTGGCACCGGCGGCTTCGGCGGGACCGGTGGCTTCGGGGGCACCGGCGGCACGGGCGGGCTCGGTGGCACCGGTGGCACCGGCGGCGCCAGGGGACGCGGATGAAGCCCGTGATCGCGGTCTCCGGACTGCGTAAGACTTACGGCTCCGGCGAGACGGCGGTGCACGCGCTGCGCGGCGTCGACCTCGTGGTGCAGCCGGGGGAGTACGTGGCCATCATGGGCGCGTCCGGCTCCGGCAAGTCCACCCTGCTGAACATGCTCGGCTGCCTCGACATGCCGACATCCGGCGGGTACCGCCTCGACGGTTTCAGCGTCGCCGACCTGAATGAACGCCAACTTGCCCTGCTGCGCAACCGAAAGATCGGCTTCATCTTCCAGTCGTTCAACCTCGTGCCGCGCACCAACGCGCTGTCCAATGTGGAGCTTCCCTTGGTCTACAGCGGACTGCGCCGCGGCCCGCGCCGCCATCGCGCGCTCGCCGCGCTGGAGCTGGTGGGATTGTCCGACCGCGCGAAGCACCTGCCGAACGAGCTGTCCGGCGGGCAGCAGCAGCGGGTCGCCGTCGCGCGGGCGCTGGTCACCGGGCCCGCGCTGCTGCTCGCCGACGAGCCCACCGGCAACCTGGACCGCGCCAGCACCGCGGACGTGCTCGGGGTGTTCGACCGGATCAACGCCCAGGGCCGCACCATCGTCGTGATCACGCACGAGGACGAGGTCGCCGCGCACGCGCACCGGGTGGTCCGGGTGAGCGACGGGCTGATCGTCTCGGACGAGGTCCGCCGCCGGGTCGGAGCTCTCGCGTGAACGTCTTCGAGGTGCTGCAGTTCGCCGTCCGCGGCCTGACCGCCAACAAACTGCGCTCGACGCTGACCACCCTCGGCATCACGATCGGCGTCGCGTCGGTGATCCTGCTGGTGGCCGTGGGCAACGGCGCGTCGGCCGCGATCGCGGCGAGCATCCAGGGCCTGGGCACCGACGTGGTCAACGTGTCGCCGGCCCGCGGCGGCGGGCAGGGCAGCGAGGCCCGGCCGCTGACGGTGCAGGACGCGCACGCGCTCGTCGACCCAGTCGGCGCGCCCGACGTGAAGGCCGCTTCGCCGGTCGTGAACACCACAGCTACCGCGACATACGGGCAGACGTCGTACGACATCTCCAGCGTCACCGGCACCGAGCCGGCCTACTTCACCACCACGAACCGCGCGGTCGCCGACGGGGCGCTGTTCACCGCCGACGACGTCACGCAGGCGCGCAAGGTGGTGGTGCTGGGACCGACCACCGCGCAGTCGATCTTCGGCACGGGCGAGCCGGTCGGGAAGAACGTGCTGCTCAACAGCATCCAGTTCACCGTGATCGGGGTGTTGCAGTCGAAGGGCAGCACCGGGCTGCAGAACGCCGACGACGTCGCCATCGCGCCGATCAGCTCGGTGCAGAACTCGCTGGCGGGCTACGGCAACCTGAGCCAGATCGCGGTGCAGGCCACCTCGGCCGACTCCGTTTCGCTGGCGCAGGCCGAGATCACGGCCATCCTCAACGCGCGTCACGGCATCCAGCTCGGCGGTACCGCGGACTACCAGATCCAGAACTCCGAGCAGCTGCTCGCGACGCGGACCTCGGCCACCGAGACGTTCACCGTGCTGCTCGGCGCGGTCGCCGCGATCTCGCTGCTGGTGGGCGGCATCGGCGTCACGAACATCATGCTGGTCACGGTGACCGAGCGGATCCGCGAGATCGGCATCCGCAAGGCGATCGGCGCGCCGCGCTCGGCGATCCTCGGCCAGTTCCTCGCCGAGGCGACCATGCTGAGCCTGTTCGGCGGGCTGCTGGGCGTGGTGATCGGCGTGGTCGGCAGCCAGTTCAGCTTCGCGGGCATCAAGCCCGTGGTGGTGCCTTCGTCGATCGTGCTCGCGTTCGCCGTGTCCGCGCTGATCGGCCTCTTCTTCGGCAGTTTCCCGGCGAACCGGGCCTCGCGCTTGCGGCCCATCGACGCCCTCCGGCACGAGTAGGAGCTCCCCAGCATGTCTTCGTCCACCCAGTCCTCACCGCCGCCGGCCGACGAGCCCCCCGTCGACGAGCCCACGGCGGAGTTCCTGCCGGTGACGGCCGAGCTGTCGCCCGAGGAGATCGTGGCGACCCCCGCCGTGGCGGGCGACCTGAACCAGGAGATGAAGCGGGTCGCGAAGCCGTTCGGCAAGGCGACGCTGGTTTTGGCCGGGCTGCTGGTGATCGCGCTGTCCTTCGCCGGTGGCGCGTGGACGCATGCGGCGTTCGGCTCGTCTTCCGGCAGCGGTGGGACCGCTCGCGCCGCAGGCACAGCCGGTGGCGCGCGCGGCACGGGAACGGGTACCGGCACGGGTACTGGCACCGGTGCCGGCGCTGGTCAACCGAGCGCGGGCGGCGCCCGCGGCGCGGCCGGACGCGGCACGGTCGGCACCGTCGAGAAGGTCGACGGCACCACCGTGACGCTGAAAACCGCGCAGGGCACCGACGTCACGGTGTCCACTTCGGACTCCACGACCGTCGGGCTGACCCAGCCGGGCAAGCTCAGCGACCTCAAGCCGGGTGCGACGGTGACCGTCCAGGGCCGCGCGGGCACCGACGGAACCGTAACCGCCCAAACCATCGTGCAACAACCTGCGCGCTAGGGCCCCCGACCCGACGCAGCGGATGACGCTTTTCCCGCACTGAGCGAGGCGAAAGCGCCATCCGCTGCGTTCGGTCAGCGGACGTCGTTGAGCGCGACGATCGCGACATTCAGTGCGGTGGTGTAGAAGAGCCAGATCAGGTACGGCAGGAGCAGCACCGCGCCCAGCTTCGAGCGGCGGTAGAACAGGCCGACCGTCATCAGCACCGTGAAGTCCAGCAGGACGATGTCCACCAGCGCGAGACGGCTGGAGCCGCCGGCGAAGAACAGCGGCGTCCAGAGCAGGTTGAGCAGCAGGCCGATGCCGTACGCGGCGAAGCCCTGCGTCTCACCGTCGGTGCGCCAGTAGGTCCAGCCGGCCAATGCGATCAGCACGTACAGCACTGTCCACACCGGACCGAACACGCTCGCCGGCGCGGCCCAGGACGGCTCGGCGAGCCGGCTGTAGACCTCCGTCGCCGAAGTCGCGGCCAGCCCGGCGACGACGGCGACCACGGCGACCATCCCGAAGAACACCAGCAGGACCAGCCACGGGTTGCGCTGGGGGGTGGGCGCGGTCACGTCTCCTCCTCGGTCCCGCAACGCGATCCGGACCAGCTTAGGGGGGCAGACTGGCCCGCGCCCGGTCGTGAGCACCGGATTTGCGAGACTGGGCGGGTGAGCACTGGCACCGAGCAGTCCAAGGTTTGGTTCGAACGCGCGAAGGCGGCCGTCCCGGGCGGGGTGAACTCGCCGGTGCGGGCGTTCAACTCGGTCGGCGGCACCCCGCGCTTCATGGTCCGCGGCGAGGGCCCCCACCTGTGGGACGCCGACGGCAACCGCTACGTCGACCTCGTCTCGTCCTGGGGCCCGATGATCCTCGGGCACGCGCACCCGCAGGTGGTCGAAGCCGCGCGCACGGCCGCTACCAGCGGGCTCTCCTTCGGCACGCCGACCATCGGCGAGGTCGAGCTGGCCGAGGAGATCATCGGCCGGGTCGAGCCGGTCGAGCAGGTGCGGCTGGTGAACTCCGGCACGGAGGCGACGATGAGCGCTATCCGGCTGGCGCGCGGCTTCACCGGCCGGGCGAAGATCGTGAAGTTCGCCGGTTGTTACCACGGGCACGTCGACGCGCTGCTGGCCCAGGCCGGCTCCGGCGTCGCCACGCTCGGGCTGCCGACCTCGCCCGGCGTCACCGGCGCGCAGGCCGCGGACACGCTGGTGCTGCCGTACAACGACCTCGACGCGGTCCGGAAGTCCTTTGTGGAGAACGAGGGGCAGATCGCCGCGGTGATCACCGAGGCGGCCGCGGGCAACATGGGCGCGATCGCCCCGGATGCCGGGTTCAACGCGGGCCTGCGGGAGATCACCCGCAAGCACGGCGCGCTGCTGATCATGGACGAGGTGATGACGGGCTTCCGCGTCTCGCGCGCGGGCTGGTACGGCCTCGAAGGCGTGGCCGGCGACCTGTACACCTTCGGCAAGGTGATGTCCGGCGGGCTGCCGGCCGCGGCGTTCGGCGGCCGCGCCGACGTGATGGCGAGGCTCGCTCCCGGCGGCCCCGTCTACCAGGCCGGGACGCTGTCCGGGAACCCCGTGGCCGTCGCCGCCGGCCTCACCACGCTGCGGCTGGCGGACGACGCCGTGTACGCGAAGCTGGACGCGAACGCGAAGCGGCTCGGCGGTCTCTTCGACGCGGCGCTGACCGAAGCCGGCGTCAAGCACGTGGTGCAGTACGCGGGCAACCTCGTCAGCGTGTTCTTCGCCGACGCCCCCGTACGCGACTACCCGGGCGCGCAGGCCAGCGAGACCTGGCGTTTCCCGGGCTTCTTCCACGCTCTGCTCGACGGAGGCGTGTACGCCCCACCCAGCGCGTACGAGGCGTGGTTCGTGAACGCGGCGATGGACGACGACGCGTTCGGCGTCATCGAAGCGGCGCTCCCGGCCGCGGCCCGCGCGGCCGCCGAGGCGGTGCAGTCGTGACCACGGTCGTCCACGTGCTGCGGCACGGCGAAGTGCACAACCCGGACAAGATCCTCTACGGCCGTCTGCCGAACTTCCGGCTGTCGGAGCGCGGGCAGCGGCAGGCGCTGACCGTCGCGGAAGCCGTGGCGGGCCACGACCTGGCGTACGTCGTCGCGTCGCCGCTGCAGCGTGCGCAGGAGACCGCCGCGCCGATCGCCGCCGCGCACCGGCTCGACATCGCGACCGACGGGGAGCTGATCGAAGCGGGCAACGTCTTCGAAGGCCAGCGCGTGGCCGTCGGCGACGGCGCGCTGCGGCAGCCGAAAGCGTGGCCGCACCTGATCAACCCGTTCCGGCCGTCGTGGGGCGAGCCGTACGTGGAGATCGCGCACCGGATGCTTGGCGCCGTTTATCGCGCGCGCGACAAGGCGGAGGGCCGCGAGGCGTTGTGCGTCTCGCACCAGCTGCCGATCTGGACGCTGCGGCGGTTTCTCGAAGGCAAGCGGCTGTGGCACGACCCGCGGCAGCGGCAGTGCTCGCTGGCGTCGCTGACCAGCCTGGTCTTTGACGGCGAGGCACTGGTGGAGATCGTCTACAGCGAGCCGGCCGGCACCACGGACCCGAAGGTGACGGGCGCATGAGCGCGCCCGTGAGCGAATCATTCACGCTGCGGCGGGGCGCGTTGCTGCTGGCGGCCGTGCTGGTGCTGCTGGCGGGCTGCTCGGGCGGCAAGGACGCGGTGGTGACCGGCGGGACGTTCACCTTCGTCTCGCCCGGCGGCCAGATCGACATCACCTACCCCGAGGCCCAGCGGCAGAAGGCGCCCACCCTGTCCGGCGACGATCTGATGAACGAGGGCAAGCAGCTCTCGCTCGAGGACTTCCCCGGCAAGCCCATGGTGATCAACCTGTGGGGCCAGTGGTGCGGCCCGTGCCGGGCCGAGGCGCCCGAGCTGGAGAACGCCAGCAAGCAGATGACGCCGCTCGGCGCGCAGCTGATCGGCCTCGATCTGCGCGACCCGTCCCGTCAGGCGGCCCAGGACTTCGTGCGCGACCGGCAGATCACCTACCCGTCCATCTGGGACCCGTCCGGCCGCGTCCTGCTGCAGCTCACCGGGTACCCGCGCAACATCATCCCGTCGACGATCGTGCTGGACAAACAGCATCGGGTGGCCGCGGTGTTCCTGCGCGACGTGCTGGCCACCGACCTGATGCCGATGGTGCGGCAGCTGCTCGCCGAGAAGTGACCGATGCGCCGCCGAATCCGGAAAGGGCAGTTCAGCGCCACTGGGACCTAAGTCCTGTTGCGGAGTGGCCAACGTCCTGTGAACCGGCCCCGCCCGGCTCACGGGAAGCTCACTGCCTACTCTCAACATCGTGAACTCCGTGTCCGAGCTGGCGATCTCCGGACCGCTGCTGCTCGCCGCGGGGGTGGCGCTGGTGGCGGGCGCGATCTCGTTCGCCTCGCCCTGCGTGGTGCCGCTCGTGCCCGGGTACCTGGCGTACCTCGCGGCGCTCGTCGGTGCCGACGCCCCCGCGGTGCGCGCCGACGAGGAACGCAAGAAGGGCCGCTACGCCGTGGTCGGCGCCGCCGGCCTGTTCGTGCTCGGGTTCACCGTGGTGTTCGTCGCCACGCTGGGCACGCTCGTCTGGCTCGCCGACACGCTGCTGATCAACCAGGACCTGCTGCAGCGCATCGGCGGCGTGCTGACGATCGCGATGGCGCTGGTCTTCCTCGGCTGGATTCCCGGCCTGCAACGGGAAGTCCGCTCGCACCGCGTGCCGGGCGGCGGGCTCTGGGGCGCGCCGGTGCTCGGCGCCGTCTTCGGGCTCGGCTGGACGCCGTGCATCGGGCCGACGCTCTCGGCCGTGACCAGCCTCGCCAGCGCGACCGGCGGCGCGGCCGCACGCGGGTACCTGCTGGTGCTCGTCTACTGCATCGGGCTCGGCGTGCCGTTCCTGCTGATCGCGGTCGGCGCCCGCTGGGCCGTGCGCGCCACCGACTGGCTCCGCCGCAACGGCCGCCGCGTGCAGGTGATCGGCGGGGCGCTGCTGCTGGCCGTCGGGATCCTCCTGGTCACCGGGCTCTGGGGAGACGTCATGGGCTGGCTCCGCAATTCCGTCGCCTCCAACCTCGAGTTGCCACTGTGACCACTGTGCCCCCGGTCGAAGCACCGCCCACCAACCCCCAGCGCCCGTACCGGCCCTCGGCCGCCAAGCAGCTGCTCGCCTTCCTGCGCAACACCTGGCGCGGCCTGACGTCCATGCGGACCGCGCTGGTGCTGCTGTTCCTGCTCGCGCTGGCCGCACTGCCCGGCGCGCTGCTGCCGCAGCGGCGGCTCAACCTCGGCAAGGTCGAGGACTACATCTCCGCCCACGGCTGGTGGGGCACGCTGCTGGACAAGCTGGAGTTCTACGACGTCTACTCCAGCGTCTGGTTCTCGGCGATCTACATCCTGCTGATGATCTCGCTGATCGGCTGCCTCACGCCGCGCAGCTTCGACTACATCCGGCAGATGCGCGCCCGGCCGGTGCTCACCCCGAAGAACCTCGCGCGCATGCCGCACCACCGCATCGGGCGTACGGCGCGGAAGCCGGAAGCTATCCGCGAAGACGTCCGCAAGCAGCTGTCGGGCTGGCGCCGGATCGAGCGCGAAGAGGACGACGGCGGGTACAGCATCTCCGCCGAGCGCGGCTACCTGCGCGAGACCGGCAACCTGCTGTTCCACTTCGGCATGCTCGGCCTGATCATCTTCTTCGCGCTCGGCAAGCTCTACAGCTACGAGGGCCAGGTCATCGTCCAGGCCGACGGCAGCCAGTTCTGCAACTCCGGCATCTACAACTACGACTCGTTCGTGGCCGGCCTGCGTGTCGACGGCACCAACCTCGACCCGTTCTGCGTGAAGGTGAACGACTTCACCGCGCGCTACACGGCGACCGGCGAGGCCGACTACTACCACTCGAACATCCAGTACCAGTCCGGCCAAGACCTCCAGACCGGCACCTGGCAGCCGTACAACCTCCAGGTCAACGACCCGCTCCGGACCGCAGGCGACCGGGTTTACCTGCTGGGCAACGGTTATTCGCCGAAGTTCACCATCACCTTCCCCGACGGGCAGACCCGCACGCAGAACACGCAGTGGCGGCCCACCGACCAGACCACGATGCTGTCCGAGGGCGCGACGAAGTTCGACCAGCCGGGCATCACCGACGAGGCTCAGCGCCGCACCCGCCAGATCGCCGTGACCGGGCTGTTCGCGCCGACGTCGTTCATCCACGGCGGGGTGCTCACCTCCACCGCGCCGCAGCTGAAGAACCCGATGGTTGCCGTCGACGTGCTGCGCGGCGACCTCGGCCTCGACGCGGGCCGCGGCCAGTCGGTGTTCGAAGTGGACTCCTCGCGGGTGGCCGACGGGCGGCTCAAGCGGGTCGCGCGGCAGAATCTGGCCGTGGGCCAGGAGGTCAAGCTCGACGACGGCACCCGCGTCCGCTTCGACGGCGTCGGGACCTGGGTCAACCTCCAGATCTCGCACGACCCGACGCAGGTCTACGTGCTCGCGTTCGCGATCGTGATGTTCGCCGGGCTGGGCGGATCGCTGCTGGTCAAGCGGCGGCGCGTGTGGGTCCGGGTGCGGCCGGGCGACGACGGCGCGCCGGGTACGGTCATCGAGGTCGCCGGGCTGGCCCGCACCGACCAGGCCGGGTACGGCGAAGAATTCCAGCGGATCAGCGAACGGCTGGTCACGGGCAGGAAGGGCAGCTGAGGCATGCAGGTCAACGAGACTCTGTCGCAGTACAGCGACTGGTTGTACACCACCACGGTGGCGATCTACGTGCTCGCGCTGTGCTTCTCGCTGTTCGAGCAGGCCTTCGGGGCGAAGGGCCGTCGCGCCGCCGAGCGCAGCGCGCAGCGGTCGCTGGTCGGTGCCGGCGCGCCGGTGGTCGAGGACGCCGACGTCCCGGCCACGCCGGAGGCGCCGCGTGAGATCGGCCGCGCCGAGCGGATCGGCCGCATGGGCGCGGCGCTGCTGGTGCTGGGCGCCCTGCTCCAGCTGACGGCCATCGTGCTGCGCGGTTTCGCGGTGCACCGCGCGCCGTGGGGCAACATGTACGAGTACGGCATGACGGTCACCTTCGTGACCGTGGTCGCCTGGCTCGTGGTGATCCGGAAGTTCCCGGTCCGCCACCTCACCGGCTTCCTGCTGCTGCCCGTCGTGATCCTGATGTTCATCAACGGCACGCTGCTGTACACGGTCGCCGCCCCGGTGGTGCCCGCGCTCCAGTCGTACTGGCTCTACATCCACGTTTCGGCCGCGATCATCGGCTCCGGCGTCTTCCTGGTGCCGGGTGTCGCGAGCGTGCTTTACCTGTTCCGCACGGCGAACGACAAGAACCCGCAGCGGTTCCCGAAGTTCGGGCCGAAGCTGCCGCCCGCCGACGTGCTCGACCGGATCGCCTACCGCGCGACGATCATCGCGTTCCCTGTCTTCACCTTCGGCGTGCTGTGCGGCGCCGTGTGGGCCGAGGCGGCGTGGGGCCGGTTCTGGGGCTGGGACCCGAAGGAGACGGTCGCCTTCATCGCGTGGGTCGTCTACGCGGCGTACTTGCACTCCCGCGCCACCGCGGGCTGGCGCGGGCAGCGCGCCGCGGTGATCAACGTGCTCGGCTTCGCCGTGACGATCTTCAACCTGTTCTTCATCAACCTGGTTACTGCCGGACTGCACTCCTACGCCGGGGTGAACTGAGCGGGGGTCCGCGCGTTTCGCTGCGGTAGCGGCGACTAACGTCGACACTGGGGACAGCAGGTAGTCGGCGTACGCGGGAGGTTTTCAGCGGTGACCGGACCCAGTGAAGAGGCTGCCACCGGGCAGTCCGACCAGGCCCAGGAGCCCGCGGCCGAGCTGTTCTCCGAGGAACGCACAGACTCGACGCCGCACCCGAATTCGGACGCGTTCGAAGTGCAGCCCACGCAGGTGGTCGCCTCGCCTAACCCGAACTCGGGCCCGTACGCGACGCCGCAGCAGCCCGCGTCGCAGCCGGGTTACCCGGCGGGCCAGTACGACCAGAACCTGCCGCCGCTTCAGCCACAGCAGCCGTACACGGGATATCCGCAGCAGCAGGCCGCACACCAGCCTGGTCCCGGTCCGCAGCAGCAGCCCGGCGGCCCTGGTCCCGGCCCGCACCAGCCTGGTTCCGGCCTGCCGCAGCCGGGCGGCCGTCCGGGGGCGAACGGGCCGGACGACCTGGCCACCGCCCACCTGGTGAAGCAGGCGAAGCGGACCCCGCAGTCGGGCTGGCGCAAGGCGCTCTACCTGGGCACCGGCAAGCTGGTGAACCCGGGGGAGAGCCCGGCCGACCGGCGTCGCCGGGAGCTGATCGCGCGGGTCAACCAGCCGCTGCGCGGGTGTTACAAGATCGCGATGCTGAGCCTCAAGGGCGGCGTCGGCAAGACCACCACGACGACCACGCTGGGCTCGACGTTCGCCTCACTGCGCGGCGACCGCGTGGTGGCCGTGGACGCGAACCCGGACCGCGGCACGCTGTCGCAGAAGATCGCCATCGAGACCACCGCGACGGTGCGCCACCTGCTGCGCGACGCCGGGAAGATCACGCGCTACAGCGACGTCCGCTCGTACACCTCACAGGGTTCGAGCCGGCTGGAGATCCTGGCCAGCGAGCAGGACCCGGCGGTGTCGGAGGCCTTCTCGGAGGACGACTACCGGCGCACGGTGAACCTGCTGGAGCACTTCTACAACATCGTGCTCACCGACTGCGGCACCGGCCTGATGCACTCGGCCATGAAGGGTGTCCTGGACGCGGCGGACGCGCTGGTGGTCGTGTCGTCCGGCTCCGTCGACGGCGCCCGCAGCGCTTCGGCCACGCTCGACTGGCTCGAGGCCCACGGCTACGGCGACCTGGTGAAACGCTCCGTGGTGGTGATCAACTCCGTGCGCCCGAAGGGCAGCTCGGTCGACCTGGACAAGCTCTCGGCCCACTTCGGCGCGAAGGTCCGGGCCGTCTGCCGCGTGCCGTTCGACCCGCACCTGGAAGAGGGCGCGGAGATCGAGCTGGAACGCCTGGCCGGCGGCACCCGCCTTTCGCTGCTGGAGCTGGCCGCCACCGTCGCGGACGGGTTCGGCGGGCAGCAGTACCGCTGAGCAGCGCCCCTGACCGGCCGCGGCCGGTCAGGGCTGGGGCTTTACCCGGCCGGGGTCAGGCTTCGTCCTCGTCGGTGGGGCGCTTGCGCTGCTGCTCACCGAGCTTGCGCAGGAAGTCCGGGTCGTCGTCCGGGGCGAGGGTGGGGCGGCGCTGGGGCACGCCGATGCGCTGCGCCCCGAAGGCCCGCCACAACAGAACGGCGATGGTGATCGCGCCCACCGTTGCGAGCAGAGGAATCATGCCCGGGTCCTTCCGTCGCAAGGCCTTACCGGGCCCCAGGTTAACCCGAATTCCGGAATCAGGGGTGAACCCGGGTACGACGAAGGGTCGTGACCGGGAGAAGGTGCCGGAAGACACCGTCTGCCACTCACGACCCTTCAGCCCGTGGTCGCTCAGACCTTGCGGGCGGGTTCGCTCGCGTCGGTGGTGAGCTCGGCCAGCAGCTCGTTCACCTCCGACTCACGGAACCTGCGGTGCCCGCCCGGGGTCCGGATCGAGCCGATCCGGCCCGCGGTGGCCCACCGGGTGACCGTTTTCGGGTCCACTCGGAACAGAGCGGCCACCTCACCGGGGGTGAGCAACCTTCCGCCCATCGTCGCGGTCATTTTCCGCCTCCTTAACGACCTACTTGCTATACCGGAGGCATCGGGCCTTTCGCCCGTCGCGCCGGGTAAGCCAACACGGCAATCGTGGCACTTCACCCGTCGGGTACTCGAACGGTTGTCCACGAGTAAAGAGCCCTTAAAGTGCAAAAGGGACATAACCTCGGACCTCGTTCGGCGACTCGTGAAACTTTCACCGTGGCTTTGACCTGCGATTTTGTGTCTCGGTCCCGGCGCGAAAGGGTAAAGCCGGACCAAAGGCGCCGTGGCTCGGCCGCCGGCCGCGGCCGTGGCTGTGACGCACGAGACACCCGCGGCTTTACCGCGGCTGGGGCCCGCACGGGCGGCGCAGCATAATGAGCCGGTGGATCAGCTGGACCGAAAGATCATCGCGGCGTTGCGGGTCAACGGCCGGGCCACCTACGCCGACCTGGGCCGATCCGTGGGGCTGTCCGCGTCGTCGGTGCACGAGCGCGTCGGCAAGCTGGAGGCGGCGGGGGTGATCACCGGCTACCACGCCACGGTCGACCCGAGCACCGTCGGCCTCGGCGTCACCGCGCTGGTGGGCATCCATCCCACGGACACCGCCACCGACGAGGACGTCGCCACCGCACTCGGCGAGCTGGCCGAAGTGGAGAGCTGTTACGCCGTGGCCGGGGACGAGGCGTTTGTGGTCAAGGTGCGGGTGCCGACGGTGGACGAGCTGGAGCACACGCTCGGCCGGCTGCGCCGCATCCCCGGGGTCGGGCGCACCAACACCACCGTGGTGCTTTCGACCCGTTTCGAGAGCCGGCCGAACAACGCGGGCCTGGACGAGGACGCCGCGCCAGGGGCGTAGCCTGCCTTGGTGTGAGCGAAATGCAGGAACGCGCTGATCATCTGCCTCGTGACCTGACGATCTACATCGTTGCGCGCTTCGCGCTGGTGGCCGTTGTCGCCTGGGTGTTGTCGCTGGTCGGGGTGCCGCTGCTGGTCGCACTGCTGATCGGGCTCGTCGTGGGCCTGCCGGTCGGGCTGCTGGCCTTCCGCTCGCTGAACGCGCGCGTGACCGCCGGACTGGCCAAGCGCAACGAGTCCCGCGCTCGCGCCCGCGCCGCCCTGCGCGCCCAGCTGCGCGGCGAGGTCGGCGTCGACAACATCGGTATCGAGTCCGATCACCGGACCGCATGAGCAGGCTCCACAGTCGCGCTTGGGTTCGTGAGGCCGTCCGGATCATCGAGGCCGACGCGAACCGCAGCGCCGACACGCACCTGCACGTCTTCCCGCTACCCCCGGAATGGGGCGTCGACCTCTACCTCAAGGACGAGTCCGTCCACCCGACCGGCTCGCTCAAGCACCGGCTGGCGCGGTCGCTGCTGCTGTACGGCCTGGTCAACGGCCAGATCGGCCAGCACACCGTGCTGATCGAGGCGTCCAGCGGCTCGACCGCGGTCTCGGAGGCGTACTTCGCCCGGATGCTCGGCCTGCGGTTCGTGACCGTGGTGCCGCGGCGGACGAGCAAGGAGAAGATCGCGCTCATCGAGTTCTACGGCGGTGAGTGCCACTACGTCGACCGCGCGCCGGACATGTACCCCGAGGCCGAACGCCTGGCCGCCGAGTGCGGCGGGCACTACCTCGACCAGTTCACCTACGCCGAGCGCGCGACGGATTGGCGCGGCAACAACAACATCGCCGAGTCGGTGTACTCGCAGATGCGTGCCGAGCGCCACCCGGTACCGAGCTGGATCGTCGTCGGCGCGGGCACTGGCGGCACGAGCGCGACCTTCGGCCGGTACGTCCGCTACAAGCGGCACACCACCAAGATCGGCGTGGTGGACCCGGAGAACTCGTCGTTCTTCGGTGCCTGGGAGACCGGCGCGCTGGACTACACGACGGGCATGCCGTCACGGATCGAGGGCATCGGGCGGCCGCGGGTGGAGCCGTCGTTCGTGCCCGGCGTGATCGACGAGATGTTCCAGGTCCCCGACGCGGGGTCGCTGGCCGCGATCCGCCTGCTGCGCGACCACACCGGCCACTGGGCGGGCGGCTCGACCGGCACCAACCTGTACGGCGCGTTCCTGCTCATTTCGCGGATGATCGCAGAGGGCCAGGCCGGCTCGGTCGTCACGCTCCTGTGCGACGGCGGCGAGCGCTACGCCAACACCTACTACTCCGACGAATGGCTCGCCGAGCAGGAAATCGACATCGCGCCGTACCGCGCGAAGTTCGACGAGTTCCTGCTCAGCGGGAAGTTCGAGGGCTAGCGGCAGGGTTCAAAAGCCAGGGTTTAAAGGCTCAGCGCCACGGCACTCAGCACGGCCCACGCGAGCATCGCCAGCCCGGTGTCGCGCAGGGCCGGGATGAGGGCGCGGCCGTGCTGCCCGCCGCCGACGGCCTTGACCGACTTGAGCAGCATCGGCGCCGTGATCAGCGTGATCAGCACCAGCGGGTGCCAGATGCCGAGCAGCACGCTGACCACGTACGGCACGGCCACCAGCGTCAGGTACAGCCGGCGCGTGCCCTGGTCGCCGAGTCGGGTGGCGAGGGTGTGCTTGCCCGACTCGATGTCGGTGGGGATGTCACGCAGGTTGTTGGCCGTGAGGACACCCATGGAGAAGCAGCCGACGGCGACGGCGCAGCCCAGTGCGGCCCAGCTGACGCGACCGGCCTGCACGTACGCGGTGCCCAGCACCGCCGCCAGGCCGAAGAAGACGAAGACGGCGATCTCGCCGAGACCGTAGTAGCCGTAAGGCTTTTTGCCGCCGGTGTAGAACCAGGCGCCGAGGATGCAGAGCGCGCCCATCACGAGCAGCCACCAGTAACCCGTGAGCGCCACCAGCACCAGGCCCAGCACGCCGGCCAGGCCGAGGCAGCCCAGCGCGGCCCGGAGCACGGCCTTCGGTGCCGCGGTGCCGGAGCCGACCAGCCGCAGCGGGCCCACGCGGTTCTCGTCGGTGCCGCGGACGCCGTCGGAGTAGTCGTTGGCGAAGTTCACGCCGATGATCAAGGACAGCGCGACGAGCAGCGCGAGCAGCGAGCGCCACCACGAGAACGCGTCCAGCGCGATCGCGGCCCCCACGCCGGCGACCACCGGGGCGATCGCGTTGGGCAGCGTCCGCGGGCGGGCGCCTTCGATCCATTCACTCACTGTCGCCATGAGAGTTATTCAACTCCATGGAGATCTTCATGCGCTCAAGAAGGGCCGACCTGCCAGGTGAGGGTTCCGCTCTGTGGCTCCTCCGCCGCCGCGGCTCCGGCGGCCACCACCAGCCCCAGCACGACACCGACGGTGGCGACAACCGCTTTCGTCCATCTCGTCATGCCCGCCAGCCAAACGCGAGTACCGGCGCGCTGTCAACGATTCACCGGGATTTCAGGTCGCGAACAGGGCCTTCACGGCGCCGCGGTCGATTTTGCCGGGTCCGCGCAGGGGTAGCTCCGCCGTGAACTCCAGGCGTTTCGGCGTCGCGGCCGGGCCCAGTTCGGCCCGGACGGCCGAGCGGAGGCCGGAGCTGTCGGCCGCGCCGTCGGTGACGACCAGCGCGACCACCGCCTCGCCCCACTCCGGGTCCGGGAGGCCGACAACGCAGGCGTCGCGTACCCCGGGCTGGCCGCCGAGCACCCGTTCGACCGCCGCGGCCGACACCTTCACGCCGCCGGTGTTGATCACGTCGTCCGCGCGGCCCAGCACCTCGACCCGGCCGTCGGCGTGGATCCGGCCACGGTCGGAGGTGCGGAACCAGCCGTCGGCGAACGACTCGGCGGTCAGCTCCGGCGCCAGCCGGTAGCCGTGGGCCAGCACGTCGCCGGCGATGCGGATGCGGTCGTCGGCGTCGAGTTCCACGCGGACGCCGTCGAGGGGGACGCCGTCGTACACGCAGCCGCTGGCCGTCTCGCTCATGCCGTACGCGGGCATGATCCGGACGCCCGCTTCAGCTGCCCGCGTACGCAGCTTCGGCGATGTCGCCGCCGCGCCCAGCACGATCGCGTCGAAGGCACGCGCGGCTTCGAGACCGGCGCCGCCGTCGTCGAGCAGCCGGACGAGCTGCGTCGGGACCAACGCTGTGTACGTCGGGCCCGACGCGGAGAGCACCGGCGCGGCAGCCGCGGCGAAGTCGTCCGGGCGGAAGCCGTCGCCGACGAGGTACGCCGGTCGCGTGCCCGCCAGCCGCGCGCGGACCAGCACCTGCAGACCGCCGATGTAGTGCGCGGGCGTTGCCAGCAGCCAGTGGCCGGGACCGCCGAGCCGGTCGTGCGTCGCACGCGCTGAAGCGGTCAGCGCGGACGGCGAGAGCAGCACGCCCTTCGGCGCCCCGGTGGACCCGGAGGTGGCGATCACCACCGCCGTCCCCGGCTCCTCCGGCGTGTCGGGAGCCATCCCCGCCAGCAGCGCGGGGGCCGACGGGTCGGCGGCGTTCAGCGGCAGCACAGCCTCCCCGCCGTCCAGCGCCGACGCCACCGCGGCGTCCAGCGCGGCGACCGCGTCCGCGCTCCCGTCGAGCCACACCACACGCACGAGCGAACCTCCAGCAGGCCAAGGCTTGTGAGTGTTTATGACGGTTCTAACCGTCATAAACACTCACAAGGGGATCAGTAGTAGTACGGGTAGGCGGCCCAGTCCGGGTCCCGCTTCTGCAGGAACGCGTCGCGGCCCTCAACGGCCTCGTCCTGCATGTACGCCAGACGGGTGGTTTCGCCGGCGAAGAGCTGCTGGCCGACCAGGCCGTCGTCGATCGCGTTGAAGGCGTACTTGAGCATCCGCTGCGCGGTCGGCGACTTGCCGAGGATCGCCCAGCCCCACTCCAGCGCCTCGGCCTCCAGCGAGGCGTGCGGGACCACGGCGTTCACCGCGCCCATCGCGTGCATCTGCTCGGCGGTGTAGTCCCGGCCGAGGAAGAAGATCTCGCGGGCGAACTTCTGCCCGACCTGCCGCGCGAGGTAGGCCGAGCCGAAACCGCCGTCGAACGAGCCGACGTCGGCGTCGGTCTGTTTGAACCGCGCGTGCTCGGCCGAGGCGAGGGTGAGATCGCACACCACGTGCAGCGAGTGCCCGCCGCCCGCGGCCCAGCCGGGCACCACCGCGATCACCGGTTTCGGCATGAACCGGATCAGGCGCTGGACCTCGAGGATGTGCAGCCGGCCGGCCCGCGCCGGGTCGACCGTGTCGGAGGTCTCCCCGCTCGCGTACTGATACCCGGACCTTCCGCGAATACGCTGGTCACCACCGGAACAGAAGGCCCACCCGCCGTCCTTGGGCGACGGTCCGTTCCCGGTGAGCAGCACACAGCCGACGTCAGAGCTCATCCGCGCGTGGTCAAGGGCGCGGTAGAGCTCGTCGACGGTGTGCGGCCGGAAGGCGTTGCGGACTTCGGGGCGGTCGAACGCGACTCGGACCACCCGTTTGCCTGAGCGGCTTTCGGTGGAGCGGTGGTAGGTGATGTCGGTGAAGTCGAAACCTTCGACCTCGGTCCACGCGGCCGGATCGAACAGCTCGGAAACTCGGGCGTCATCCACGTTTGGGAGAATAGGACCTGTGGACACTTTTGCTGCGCTTGATGCCGCCTCCGCCGGGGCGCGCCGGTGAACCCGTCCACCGCGCAAGCCCGGGTGATCGTCGACGAGCTCGTCCGCAACACCGTCTCCCACGTGGTCCTCTGCCCTGGCTCGCGTAACGCGCCGCTGGCGATCGCGCTGTACGACGCGGCCGCGGCGGGGCGGCTCCAGCTGCACGTCCGCATCGACGAGCGCGGCGCCGCCTTCCTCGCCCTCGGCATCGCCGCGCGCACCGGGCGGCCCGCGGCCGTGGTGTGCACCTCCGGCACCGCGGCGGCGAACTTCCACCCCGCCGTGCTCGAGGCCGACCGTGCCGGCGTCCCGCTGATCGTGCTGACCGCCGACCGGCCGCCGGAGCTGCGCGCGGCCGGCGCGAGCCAGGTGATCGACCAGTACCAGCTGTACGGCAACGCCGTGCGCTACTTCGACGAGCTGGCCGTCGCCGAGCGCCGGGCCGGCCAGAACTCCTACTGGCGCAGCCAGATCTGCCGCGCGTGGAACGCCGCGTACGGCGAGTGGCGCTGCGGGCCGGTGCACCTGAACATCCCGTTCCGCGACCCGCTGGTGCCGGATTTCGTCGACGAGGCGTGGTACGAGTCACTGGAGGGCCGCCCGGACGGCGAGCGCTGGACGGAGCTGCCGGACTTCGGCGCGCTGCCCTCGTTCGTGGTCCCCTCGGCGCGGCACGGCCTGGTGATCGCGTGTGACACCGGCGTGCAGGCGGCCAGCGAGTGGGCCGAGCAGCACGGCTGGCCGGTGGTGTCGGAGACCGGCGGCCTCGGCCTGTCCGGCTCGACCGCGATCCCGGCCGGCGCGTGGCTGCTGGGCGTCGAGGAGTTCATCAGCAAGCACCGGCCGGAGCAGGTGCTCTGCCTCGGCCGCCCGACCGTGTTCCGGCAGGTCCAGCAGGTGCTGTCCGACCCGTCGGTGGAGGTGCTGCTGGTGCGCCCGGACTCCGACTGGCCCGCGCCCGCGCACAACGTCCGGCAGGTCGGCCAGTGGTTCGCCGAGCCGACGAAACCCGCCGACCCGGAGTGGCTCGCGAGCTGGCAGCGGGCCGACGCGGCCGCGTCCGGCGCCGTCACCGAGGCACTGGCGGGCGAGCTGTGGCCGAGCGGCCTGCGGGTGGCGACCGAGCTGGTGGACGCGCTGCCCGACGGCGCGCTGCTGGTGGTCGGCTCGTCCAACCCGACTCGCGACGTCGCGCTGGCCGGGCGGCTGCGCCCGGACGTGCTGGTGCACCGCAACCGCGGCGTCGCGGGGATCGACGGCACGGTGTCCACGGCCATCGGCGCCGCCATGGTGCACCGCGCGCCGTCGTACGCGCTGCTGGGCGACCTGACGTTCCTGCACGACGCGAGCGGCTTGCTCACCGGGCCCACCGAGCAGCGCCCGGACCTGACGATCGTGGTGCTCAACGACGACGGTGGCGGCATCTTTTCGTTGCTGGAACAGGGCGCGCCCGAGTACAGCGCGAGCTTCGAGCGGGTCTTCGGCACTCCGCACGGCGCCGATCTGGGCGCGTTGTGCGCGGGCTACCGGGTGCCGCACGTCGTCGCCGAGACGATCACGGAGTTCCGCGCCGCGCTGAAGCCCCAGCCGGGGCTGCGGGTGGTCGAGGTCCGCGTGGACCGGACCCGGCACCGTGACCTGCACGCCCGGCTCCGCTCGGCGGTCGCGGCCGCCGTCGGCTCCGCCTGACCCGACTCAGCGAAGTTCAGCGTCACGCCCGGTGCCCCACCGGGAGCGCAGCAACGCGACGTGGGCGGCGAAATCGCTCACCATGGAAACCCGGCCGGGCTGCAGCAGCCACTGCTGTTGCAGCCCGTCGAGCACCGCGATCGTCATGTGCACCAGGCTGGCGACCGGCGCCTCCGGGTCGACTTCGCCCTGCGCCTGCCCGGTCCGCAAGGCGTCGGTCAGCCAGGACTCGATGCCGTCGTAGTGATCCCGGACCCACTGGTGCGCCGGATGCCCCGGTTCGATCGCCTCCGCGGAGAGCCGCACGAACAGGCTCACCAGCTGTGGTCGCGTCGAATTGCGGGCGACCAGCGACGCGAGTGCGTCGAACGCGGCCCAGCCCAGCGGGGCTTCGCCGTCGTTGCTGATGAACCGCCCGTCCTCGGCGTCGCGTTCCTCCAGGACGGCCGACAGCAGCGCGGCTTTGCTCGGGAAGTGGTGCAGGAGACCGGACTGGGACAACCCGGTCTTCGCCGCCACCTGCGCGATGGACGTGCCCTTGAACCCGCTTACCGCGAACAGCTCCAACGCGGCGCGCAGGGCCTTCGACCGCGAGGCCTCACCCGCGAGGTCGCCGCGCGACTTCACCGGTGCGGTGCGGTATCGGGGTGGGAAGGACATTCGTGCTCCTCGTTCGCGGTCGTAACCCGCCGCTGCGGTCAGGGGCCAACCGGCAGGGTAATCCGGACGTCGCCGAGGCCGCGGGCGATCAGCACCTCGCCGCGGGCCGGCAGCGGGCGCCAGCCGCCGTCGCGCCAGATCCGCTGGACCCGCGGATCACACGGGACCTCGACCTGGGCACTGTGCCCCGGTTCCAGGCGCAGGCCCGCCCACCCGATGAGCCGCACCGGTTCGCCGTCCGGGCGCAGGTAGACCTGGACCACCTCACGACCGGCCCGGGAGCCGCTGTTCGCGACCTCGACCCGTACTGAGCGGATGAACTCGGCCGTGGTGATTTCGGCGGTCCGGTAGGTCCACTCGGTGTAGCCGAGGCCGTGCCCGAACCAGAACAACGGCTCGGCCGACCAGCCGCGGTACCCGGTCGCCACGTCGTCGGTGTAGGGCAGCTCGCCGTCGACGGGCACGGTGGACCAGGCCGGCCCGTCGCCGTCGCGGGCCGGGAACGTGGTCACCAGCCGGCCGGCTGGTTCGACCGCACCGGTGAGCGCGGCCGCGACGGCCGCCCCGGATTCCTGACCGGGCAATCCGGCCCACAGCACGGCGTCGACCTGTCCGTGCCACGGCATGAGCACCGGTGTCGCCGCGTTCACCACGACCACCGTACGGCGGGCGACCGCCGCGACGGCGGCGACGAGCGCGTCCTGTTCTCCCGGCAGTGCCAGGGTTTCCTTGTCCGTGCCTTCGGTTTCCTGTTCCTGGCTCAGTCCGACGACGACCACCGCCACGTCGGCCTCGCGGGCCGCGTGCGCCGCCGCGCTGATCGCGGCCGCCGCGGGCAGCGGCGCGGGCCGCACGATCAGCCCCAGCACCCGCATGCCCGCCTCTCCGGGGGTGGTCGCTTTGATGATCGCGCCCGGCTCGAGATCGGCTTTCACGGTGCGGGCCGGCGGGTGCAGCACCCCGCCACCCGGGCCGTCCGGCGCCGCCAGTTCGAACTGCTCGTGGTGCCCCGGCGCGGTGAACGTCCACGCGCCGGCACCGCGTACCCCG
Source organism: Amycolatopsis sp. (assembly GCA_036502365.1). Classification (GTDB taxonomy): domain Bacteria; phylum Actinomycetota; class Actinomycetes; order Mycobacteriales; family Pseudonocardiaceae; genus Amycolatopsis. The sequence continues at coordinate 13,274 of DASXYS010000166.1, read as the reverse complement.
ACCTGCATCCGGGCCGGTCCGCCGAGGACGACCTGCGCGGTCAGCTCGATGCTCGCCACGTCGTCGAGCGCGGTGCCGTAGCCGACCGCGGTCTCCGCCCAGTCCAGGTGCCGGGAGACGAGAACCGCGCCGGAAGCGTCACGCGCGACGAGCCGGACGCCCTCCTCGCCGGTCTCCGGATCCCGTACGGTGCCCGGTGCGGCGACGGGCGGATCCCGGCGGACCTCGACTCCGTCCACAATAGACACCTGGTCGAATGCGGCGGCGAGGCCGTCCGCGATGCTGACCACGTGCGGCGGCCGGACCTGGGCGGAACCTCCACCCTGGGCAACGGTTTCGGTGGCGTGCCGGCCGATGACCACCACCCGGCCGGGGTTTTCCAGCGGCAGCACCGAGTCCCGGTTGATCAGCACGGTCATGCCGCCCGCGGCGAGGTCACGCAGCTGCCGGCGTCGCGCCGGGCTGTCCGGCGCGGGCAGTCCGGACGGCGGCTCGCGGCGCGGGCCGAAGGCACCCACCCGGCCGGCGAGCCGGAGCAGCCGCCGCAGGTGTTCGTCCACAACGGACTCCGGGACCCTGCCGGCACGTACCGCGTCGACCAGTGCCGTCCCCCACGGTCCCGTCGGCCCGGGCATGACCAGGTCCAGCCCGCCGTTCGCGCTGGCCTCGGTGGACGTGGTGGCGAACCAGTCCGACATGACCAGCCCGTCGTACTCCCACTCGCCCTTGAGGACACCTTCGATCAGCGGCGCGTGCTCGGTGCCGGTGATCCCGTTGATCCGGTTGTACGAAGCCATGATCGCCCACGGACCGGCCCCGGCCACCGTCATCTCGAACGGCAGCAGGTATACCTCGCGCAGCGCCCGTTCGGACACCACGGAGTTCATCGTGGTGCGCTCGGTCTCGGATTCGTTGGCCAGGAAGTGCTTGGGGGTGGCGGCAATTCCCCGCTCCTGCATGGCCTTCACGTACGCGGTGGCGAGCGCGCCGGTGAGCAGCGGGTCTTCGCTGAACGCCTCGAACAGCCGGCCGCCGAGCGGGCTCCGATGCAGGTTGACGGTCGGGCCGAGCACCACGTGCACGCCCTGCGCGGCCGCCTCTTCGGCAAGCAGCGCACCGACTTCGGCGGCGACCGCGGTGTCCCAGTGCTGCGCCAGCAGGGTCGCGTTCGGCAGCAGGCAGGTCACGCGGCCGCCGGCGAACTCACTGCCGCGGACCCCGGTCGGGCCGTCGGAGAGCACGACCTCGCCGAGTTCGATGGCCGGTTCGGGATACAGCGCGAACAGCGCGGCGCCGGTCAGCAGCCGGACCTTCGCGGGCAGGTCGAGGACGCCGAGTGCCTTCTCGATCCGGTTTTCCAGGTCGCTCATGGGTTCCTTTCCGGGGCGCGGCATCAGCGCACCGACTTGATCGGCAGGACGGCCACCGCGCCGACCACGCAGACCGCGGCCGCGACGCCGAGCAGGAGCGAGTAGTTGTTCCCGCCGCCGATCCCGATCAGCGCGGCGCCGACCGCGGGTGCCAGTGCTTGTGGTCCGGCGTTGGCGATGTTGAGCACGCCGAGGTCCTTCGCCGAATCGTCCGGATTGGGCAGCACGTCGATCACGAGCGCGAGGTCGACGCCCATGTAGATGCCGTACCCGGCGCCCAGCACCACTTCGCCCACGTAGAACGCGCCGATCGTCTCCGCCTGCAGGAGCAGGATCAGCCCGACGCCGAACAGCAGGGTCGACGCGGCGACGAACACCTTGCGCCGCCGCAGTCTGTCGGACAGCCAGCCGGCTGCCTGCCCGGTCAGCGCCACCATGATCGTGTACAGCAGCACCCCGGTGGCCATCACCGCGGTCGCGTCCGCCAGCGACAGCGCGAGTTCGTGCTGCATGTACAGCAGCCGGTAGGTGGTGAACAGGAACGAGGCCAGGATGATCATGAACCGGGAAACCCAGGCCCAGGCGAAATCCGGATGCTTGCGCGGGCTCACCCAGAACGTCTTCAGCGCCGTGCGCAGTCCCTCGGACGGCGGGCGCCGGGGGAGCCGGCGGTCGGGCAGCACGATCGCGAACAGCGTGGTGAGCGCGAACCCGACGAGGCCGGGCACGAGGAACAGCAACAGCAGGTGGGCGCCGAGGAACTGTGCGGCGTAAGCGGAACCGAGCATGCCCACCTGCTGCATGACGCCGAGCAGGCCGCTCACTTTCCCGCGCTGGAAGGACGGCACCTGATCGGCGACCGTCGCCATCAGCGCGGCGAGGGCGGCGTTCGCCAGTGCCTGCGCGACGAACCAGGCGGCGGCGATCACGAAGAGGTTGCCGGCGAGCCCGATCACGGCCAGGCAGACCGTGAGCCCGAGTGATCCGGTGACCAGCCACGGGCGCCGGCGGCCGAACCGCCCGGTGGTGCGGTCGCTGATCCGGCCGAAGATCGGGTTGGCGAGGAACGCCGCGACCGCGCCGGCGCTGCTGACCGTGCCGAGGGCGGCGACCGCGTCGTCCGGGCCGACGAGGGACTGGACCTTGATCGCGAGGCTGGCCAGTACCGGCGTCAGCAGCGCGAAGAACAGCCCCACCTGCGCGAGGGCCATGGTCGCGACGACCCGCGGCGGTGCTGTGCGAGTGGGCGGGGGGAGCAGCGCGCCGCCTTGCGTGGTGGCGGAAGCTGTCGTGGCCATGATCGCCTCCTTGCGACCTCGGCAGTGAGGAAGCCATGACAGCATGCGACCGACCGAGTGCTCGGTCGGTAGATCGAAGCGAAATATATTCGTGATTAATTAGTGATAATCAGCGGACGGCTGCGAGCGGCGGTCGGCTCGGCCCGACCCGCGTGTCAACCGCTTACCGGCGCCGTTCCAGCCGGTAAGAACCTTCCTTCGGCTGTATCTGGGGCATCGGTGACCTGGCTAGGTTCGAGCGCGCTGATCACCTTTGGGAGGAATCACATGCGTTCCAGAACTCGCGCCGGGCTCGGTGTGCTCGCCGCCGGCGTCGCCTCGGTGCTGCTGGCGAACGTCGCGGGCGCGGCTCCCGCGCCGGGCGCGCCGGGCGTCGGCGACCCGTACTACCCGAATGCCGGCAACGGCGGCACCGACGTGCTGCACTACGACATCCGGCTCAGCTACCAGCCGGCCACCGACGTGCTGTCCGGCACGACCACGTTGCTGCTCACCGCGACCCAGGATCTCTCCCGGTTCGACCTGGACTTCGCGCTCAAGGCCTCCAGCGTGCTGGTGGGCAACCGGCCCGCGCAGTTCACCAACCAGAACGGCGACGGCGAGCTGGTGATCACTCCCGCGGCGCCGCTGGCCAAGGGACAGACCACCACCGTGGTCGTCGCCTACTCCGACACCCCGTCGACGGCGAAGATCGGCACCCTGAACGCGTGGAAGAAGGGTTCGTTCGGCGCGCTCGGCGTCGACGAGCCGCAGAGCGCCGCCTGGTGGTTCCCGTCCAACGACCACCCCACCGACAAGGCGACCTACGACGTCTCGGTCGAGGCGCCGGACGGCAACTCCGTGGTGTCGAACGGGAATCTCGTGCGCAAGACCCGGAGCCGCGCCGGCTGGACGCGCTGGAACTGGCGCAGCACCAAGCCGCAGGCCACCTACCTGACCTCGCTGGTGATCGGCCCGTACGAGGTGAACCAGTCGACGACGCCGGACGGCAAGCCGTTCATCACCGCGTACGGCTCGGACCTCGGCGACTCGCTGTACGCCGCGAAGGCCAGCGTCGAGCGCACGCCGGAGATCGACGCGTTCCTCGCGTCGCAGTTCGGCCCGTTCCCGTTCGAGGCCGAGGGCGGCGTGGTGACCAGCGGCATCACCTTCTCGCTGGAGAACCAGACGCGGCCCACCTACGGCCTGAAGAACTTCCGGGCCGGCTCCAACACCACGCTGATCGCGCACGAGAACGCCCACCAGTGGTTCGGCGACAACGTCTCGCTCGGCAAGTGGAGCGACATCTGGCTGAACGAGGGCTTCGCCTCCTACGCCGAGTACCTCTGGTCCGAGCACGAGGGCGAGGGCACCACGGCGGAGCTGGCGCAGTACGCGTACGACTCCTACCCCGCCGACTCCCCGTTCTGGCAGGTCCTGCCGGGCGACCCGGGTGAGGCGAACCAGTTCGACGGCGCCGTCTACGACCGTGGTGCGATGGCGTTGCAGGCCCTGCGCACGACCGTCGGCGACGACGCGTTCTTCGCCACCCTGAAGCAGTGGCAGGTCCTCAAGGGCGGGAAGTCGGGCGTGATCCCGGAGTTCGAGGCGCTGGCCGAGCAGGTCTCGGGCAAGCCGCTGCAGGACCTCTTCCAGACCTGGCTGTTCACCAAGGGCAAGCCGGCGACCGGGCCGAACGGCACCGCGGCGAAGGCCTTCGCGAGCAAGATCACGCAGGCCAAGCCGAAGTCGTACGACCAGATCCGGGCCAACCACCAGTCGCTGGCCGCGGCCGGCGAACGCTGACCCGTGGGGTGGCTACGCCGGTGGGAACCGGCGTAGCCACTCTTAAGAGTACTGCGCCGCTTGTTTACCAATCCGGCCACAGCCACGGCGGAATCGGCCGCGCATAGGCCGTCACCTGCCGCTCCGCCTACTTTTGGCCGGATTGGTAAAGTCCCCAGCGTGACGGCTAGGAGCGAGCGGGCGAGGCGCATCGGGTGGTTCGCCGTCCTCGGCCTCGCCTCACTGCTCACCGTGATGTGCGTGGCCCTGCTCTTCGCCGCGATCCGCAACGACAACTCGATCCAGTCGCACCCCGGCACGGCCAATGCCACGGTCGAGTCGGTCGCCTTCGACCGCACGATCATCCAGTACGAGACGCCGGACGGCATCGTGCACAGCCCGGCGAACGGGGTCCTCTACCCGTCCGGGCTGTCGGCGGGCCAGCTCGTGCAGATCGAGTACGACGCGACGGACCCGGACCTGGCCAGGGTCGCCGGCCGCTCGGCCGCGCTGACCCTGCTGCCGCTGGGCACGACGATCCTGTTCACCTGGCTGATCGCCGGCCCGCTGCTGTGGTGGCTGCGCCGCCTGGTCAAGCGCGACCGCGCCGCCCACCCGGCCCCCGAAACCACCGGCGTCCCCGAGGTGCCGGTCTCCTGAACCGGGCCGGTCTCAGGCGACGGTCGCCGTCTCCTGCCACCAGCCGAGTACCTCGTCGGCGACACCCGGGGCCGCGACCAGCAATCCGTCCGTCGGCAGCGCGGTGTCCTCACCGTGTTTGTCGAGCACCACGGCGCCCGCCTCGATGGCCAGCGCGACGGAGCCCGCGACGTCCCACTCGTGGTAGCTGTGCAGCACGGCCGCGGCCGCGTGGCCGAGCGCGACCTGCGCGATCGACAGCGCGGCCGAGCCCAGCACCCGGACGCCCGCGTGCGCGGCCGCCGCGCGTTCGATGAAGCCGCCCATACCCGGCCACGGGCCCTTGCGCGCCAGCTCGGTGCAGACGATCGCGCCCGCCGTGACGCACCGGTCGGCCAGCTTGATCGGCTTGCCGTTCGCGCGTGCGCCCCGGCCGCGGGCGGCGGCGTAGATCTGCGCGCGGTACGGGTCGGCGACCACGCCGACGACCGGGCCGGACGCGTCGACCAGCGCGAGGCTGTAGGCGCACCATGGCACGCCCGCGACGTAGTTGGCGGTGCCGTCCACGGAGTCGACGACCCAGCGGTACTCGGCGACGTCCGCGCCGTGGTCGGCGCCGAACTCGTGGCCCACCACCGGGATCCCGGGGAACTCGGCGGTCAGCACCCGGCGGGTGTGCCGTTCGAGGATGCGGTCGGTGTCGGTGACCCAGTCGAACGGGGAGTCCAGGGTCAAGGGGTGGGCGCCCCGGCCGGCGGTCGCGGTGATCACGTCGGTCGCGTCGTTGGCCAGCCGGCCGGCCACCTCGAGGGCCCTCGAGAGCAGCCCCGGCTCCACGGGCTGCGACGGCCTGGAGGACAAGAGGGTCATGCCTGCTTAGTCTGGGCGAGGCTGGTTTCCGGGACACGACCTTGAGATGACATGTGGTGTCCGATCTGCCGACGGCGCGGCGCCCGGCCCCGCGCATTCGGAGTGTTCGGACACCGTTGGCTCATGTGTCACGCGGGATTGGCCCGGCCCGCGCGCGCCGGTGCGACAGTGGCCGGGTGCGAGTCGCCATAGTCACCGAAAGTTTCCTGCCCCAGGTGAACGGCGTGACGAACTCCGTGCTGCGGGTCGTCGAGCACCTGGTCGACCGCGCCCACGACGTGCTCGTGGTGGCGCCCGGCCCGGGCCCGGAGTCCTACCGCGGCGCCCCCGTCGTCCGCATTCCCGCCTTCGACGTGCCCGGCGTGCACTCACTGCCGATCGGCCTGCCGACGCGCACGGTGCTCACCGCGCTGGCCGGCTTCGCGCCGGACGTGGTGCACCTGGCCTCGCCGTTCGTGGTCGGCGCGCGCGGGCTGGCCGCGGCGAGACGGCTGCGGGTGCCGACGGTCGCCGTCTACCAGACCGACATCGCCGGGTTCGCCGCCGCGTACGGCTTCGGGATCGGCGCCCGCGCGGCCTGGCGCTGGGTCCGGCGCGTGCACTCGCGGGCCGACCGGACGCTCGCGCCGTCGTCCGACGCGGTGCAACAGCTGGAGCTGCACGGGGTGCCGCGGGTGCACCGGTGGGCGCGCGGCGTGGACATCGAACGGTTCTCGCCGTCGCACGCCGACCCCGCGCTGCGGGCCGAGCTGGCCCCGAACGGCGAGCTGCTGGTCGGCTTCGTCGGCAGGCTCGCGCCGGAGAAGGAGGTCGACCGGCTGATCGCGCTGGGCGACGTGCCGGGCGTGCGGCTGGTCGTGGTCGGCGACGGCCCGGAGCTGCCCGCGCTGCGCGAGCGCCTGCCGCACGCGGCCTTCCTTGGCGCGAAGTACGGCGACGAGCTCTCGGCCGCGTACGCCAGCCTGGACGTGTTCGTCCACACCGGACCGCACGAGACGTTCTGCCAGGCGGTGCAGGAGGCGATGGCGTCCGGCCTGCCGGTGCTCGCGCCCGCCGCGGGCGGCCCGAAGGACCTGGTGCTGCCCGGCCGCACGGGTTACCTGCTGCCGGCGGACCGCGCCGCCTTCGGGCCCGCGCTGGTCGAAAAGGTGGACGCCCTGCGCGACCCGGCGCTGCGGGCGCGGCTGGGGGAGAAGGCGCGGAAAGTGGTGCTGGGCCGCACGTGGCCCGCGGTCTGCCACGAGCTCGTCGGGCACTACGAACAGGTGCGGGGCCAAGTCGCTCGTGCGGCCTGAGCCGTGCACATCGTCCAGCTGGCCAACTTCTACGGACCGCGCTCCGGCGGGCTGCGCACGGCGCTGCACCACCTCGGCGCGGGGTACGTCGCCAGCGGGCACCGGGTGACGCTGGTCGTGCCGGGCACGCGGTACTCCGTCGAGAGCCTGCCCACGGGGGTGCGCCGGTATTCGCTGCCCGCGCCGCGCATCCCCGGCACCGGCGGCTACCGGGCCGTCGACCCGCACCGGGTCCGGGCCGTGCTGCGCCGGCTGGAGCCGGACCGGCTGGAGGTCTCGGACCGGCTGACGCTGCGGGGAATGGGCACCTGGGCGCGCCGCCACGGCGTGCCCAGCACGGTCATTTCGCACGAGCGGCTCGACCGGCTGCTGGAGCAGTTCCTGCTGCCGGAATCGATGGCGCGCGCGGTCGCGGACGCCGCCAACCGCCGGATGGCGGCCAGCTACGACACGGTCGTCTGCACCACCGCGTTCGCCCGCGCGGAGTTCGACCGGATCGCCGCGCCGAACGTGCGGCGGGTGCCGCTGGGCGTCGACCTGGCCACCTTCGCACCGTCCATGCGGGACGACGGCTGGCGGCTCACCCTGACCGGCGCGGCCGACGCGTTGCTGGTCCACTGTGGACGGCTGTCGCCGGAGAAACACGTGGAACGCAGCGTCGACACCGTCGCGGAGCTGACCGAATCGGGCTTCCGGGTCCGGCTGGTGATCGCCGGCGACGGCCCGCGGCGGCGCGCGCTGGAACGCCGGGCGCGCGGCCTGCCCGTGACGTTCCTGGGTTTCCTGTCCGGCCGGGCGGAGGTCGCGCGGCTGCTGGCCAGCGCGGACGTTTCACTGGCGCCGGGGCCGCACGAGACGTTCGGGCTGGCCGCACTGGAGGCACTGGCCTCGGGGACGCCGGTGGTGGTGTCGGCGTCTTCGGCGCTGCGCGAGATCGTCGGCCCGGGCTGCGGCGCCGCGGTCGACGACTTCGCGCCCGCTTTCGCCTCCGCCGTGACGGGGCTGCTGGACAGTCCCGAGGATCAGCGGCGCGCGGCCGCCCGGGCCCGGGCGGAGGAGTTCGCGTGGCCGGAGTCGGTGCGGGGGATGCTCGCGGCGCACGGTTAAGGCTCGTGAGTGTTTATGCCGGTTCTAACCGTCATGAACACTCACGAGTCGCGGTAGCCGGGATGGACTCCCGGCGCCAGGCCCTGCTTCTCGGCGACCCGGCTGAGCAGATCGAACAGCGTCGCGCGCTCCTCGGCGGACAGGGCTGACGTGACGTCGTCCTCGTGCGCCATCGCCACCTCGGCCAGCGAGCGCATCAGCTTTTTCCCCGCGTCACTCAGGAAAACGGCGTAGAGACGCCGGTCCTGCGGGTTGCGACGGCGCTCTATCAGGCCGCGCTGCTCGAGCCCGTCGACCAGCGCGACCAGCCGGGTCGGCGGCGTGCCCAGCTCGGCGGCCAGCGTCTGCTGGCTCTCGCCCGGCCGTCGCGCGATGACCCGGAGCAGCCCGGTCTGCGGCGGCGTCAGGTCCAGCTCCGCGATGCGCTCGGTGAACCGCCGGGTGGCGTGCGCGCCGAGCTGGGCCAGCAGGAACGCGCTGCCGGTGCGTGAGGTCCCTTCCATGGTCAAAACCATATCCCTTGACAATCGATTACGCCAGTGTAATCGTTTATCCAGTGAAACTAACTGACCAGGAGGTTCTCATGGCAACAACAACTCAGACCCGACAGCAGGGCGGACCGCCGCTGCTCGTTCCGGCGCTGGTGTTCGGGGTGCTGACCATCGCGTCGGGCGCGCTCGGCGCCGCCGGGACCCGGCCGGACTCCAGCCCGGCCGAGGTCGTCGCGTACGACCTGGGTCATCAGGGCCTGCTGAACCTGCTCGCGCTCGTGGTGTTCGGCGCGTCGATCCCGCTGGCCATCTGGTCCGCGACGGCGTACCGGCGGTTGCGCAAGCTCGGCGTCACCGCGCCGGGAGCGGTGATCGGCCTGACCGGGGGCGTGCTGGCGTCGGCCTCGCTCGCGCTCAGCGGGCTGATCACGTGGACCACGGGGCAGACGGCGGACCCGGCCGTGCCCGCCCTGTCCCGCGCGCTGACCAGCCTCGCGTTCGCCACCGGCGCGGCCGGTTTTGTGGTTCCGCTCGCGCTGCTGATCGCCGGGATCGCCGTGCCCGCCCTGTTCCTCGGCCTGCTGCCGCGCTGGGTGTCGATCGCCGGGCTGGTCATCGCGGCCGCCGCGGTGCTCGCCACGTTCACGCTGCTGACCCCGGCGCTGTACCCGCTGATCCCGGTCGGCCGGTTCGGCGGCCTGATCTGGCTGGTGCTGGTCAGCGTCCTGCTTCCGCAGAACCGGCACCAGGTCGCCTGAAGCGCCGCGGTTACAGTTCATCTCATGCCACGCGCCAGCTTGGACAAGGATCCGCACGAGGTCGCCGCGATGTTCGACGGCGTCGCGTCCGGCTACGACCGGGCCAACTCGTTCATGACGTTCGGCTTCGACCGGCGCTGGCGCACCACCACCGCGCGGGTGCTGGACGCGAAGCAGGGGGAGAAGGTGCTCGACCTCGCTGCCGGCACCGGGGTCTCCACCGTCGAGTACGCCCGCGGCGGTGCCTGGTGCCTGGCCGCGGACTTCTCCGTCGGCATGCTGCGGGCGGGCCTGCACCGCCAGGTCCCGATGGTCGCGGCCGACGCGCTGCACCTGCCGTTCGCCGACGATTCCTTCGATGCCGTCACGATTTCGCTGGCGCTGCGCAACTTCGTGGACACCAAGGCGGCGCTGGTCGAGATCGCCCGCGTGGTCAAGCCGGGCGGGCGGCTGGTGATCTGTGAGGTGTCGACGCCCACATTCGCGCCGATCCGGTTCTTCTACCGCCGGTTCGTCCTCAAGCTGCTCACCTGGGTCGGCAGCCGGTCCTCGACGAACCCCGAGGCCTACTCCTACCTGGCCGAATCCATGCTCGCCTGGCCCGACCAGCGGGCGCTGGGCGAGATCATCGCGAGCGCGGGCTGGACCGAGGTGGAGTGGCTGAACCTCACTTTCGGCGTCGTCGCCATTCATCGGGCGAAGAAGCCTTCTCTAAACTCGGCGGTATGAGCCCTCGTCGTAACCCGGACCACGATGCCGAAGTGATCGTGGTCGGCGCCGGACCGGCCGGATCCACCGCGGCCACCTACCTCGCGCGCGCGGGTGTCGACGTGCTGCTGCTGGAGAAGACCGAGTTCCCGCGGGAGAAGGTCTGCGGCGACGGGCTGACTCCGCGCGGCGTCAAGCAGCTGATCGACTTGGGCATCGACACCAGCGAGGACGCGGGCTGGGTGCACAGCCGCGGCCTTCGCATCCTCACCGGCGACCTGACCCTGGAACTCGACTGGCCGGACCTCACCAGCTACCCGCCGTACGGCGTCGCCCGCACCCGCCAGGACTTCGACGACCTGCTCGCGAAGACCGCGGTGAAGGCCGGCGCGCGGCTGTACGAGCGCACCACCGTCACCAGTGCCATCACCAACTCCTCCGGGCGCGTGGTCGGCGTCGAGGCGAAGGTGGGCCCCGAAAAGACGCCGGTCAGCTACCGGGCGCCGCTGGTGCTGGCCTGCGACGGCGTCTCCGCGCGGCTCGCGCTGAGCGTCGGCATCGACAAGAACGAGAAGCGCCCGATGGGCGTCGCCGTGCGCCGGTACTACAAGAGCCCGCGCCACGACGACCCGTTCATCGAGGGCCACCTCGAGCTGTGGGACCGCTCGGACCCGCGCGACCCGAAGCTGCTGCCCGGTTACGGCTGGGCGTTCCCGCTCGGCGACGGCACGGTCAACGTCGGGCTCGGCATGCTGTCGACGTCCGCCTCGTTCCGCAACACCGACTACCGCGCGCTGCTGCGGCAGTGGCTCGACGGCACGCCCGAGGAATGGGGCTACCGCGAGGAGAACGCCATCGGCAAGGTCGGCGGCGCCGGGCTGCCGATGGGTTTCAACCGCACCCCGCACTACCGCAACGGCCTGCTGCTGCTCGGCGACGCGGGCGGCATGGTGAGCCCGTTCAACGGCGAGGGCATCTCCGCGGCGATGGAGTCGGCGCAGCTCGCGTCGGAGTTCGTCGTGCAGGCGCTGGCGCGCGCCGAAGGGCCTTCGCGCGAGCGCGCGCTGGAGGGCTACCCGCGCGCCGTCGGTGAGCTGATGGGCGGCTACTACCGCCTCGGCAACGTGTTCGCGAAGCTGATCGGCAAGCCCAAGATCATGCACGCCGCGACCAAGTACGGACTGCGGATCAACAAGATCCTTCCGTTGGTGTACAAGGGACTTTCCGGCTGCTATGACGCCAAGGGCGGCGACGGCGTCGACCGGCTGATCGCCGCTCTCGCGCGCGCCACGCCCAGTCCCCGCTGACCCTGGGCAGTGCCCGGCCGGAGCAATGGTTGCCCGGCCGGTCAGGTGGGATACGTCACAAGATCGGGTCCGGTATGTCCATCGCCGGGGTGCTCTTGAGACCTCTTGTCGCTGGTCCCGAGTCCGCGCCCGGGCGAGTCCCGGATTGGCCGCCTGGTCAAGTTAGGTAAGCCTTATACCACGGCCCCTAGGGACAACCGTGTGAGTCGCGTCCTACACTCCCCCCATGCTTGTGAACCGCTTCACATCCACGACGAGTGGCTTGTGAACTATTTCACAAGCAGCCCCCGGTCCGGCCACGGGCCGTAAGGGTGCCCTGACCCTCGGCGGTGTGACCCAGCTCCCTTAGGGTGCCGTCGAGGAAGCGGACCACCACCCGTAGAAGAACCCCGCAGCGGCGCGGAAAGGATGGCGAAAACCCCGTGCTGATGTTGCCCGTGCTGGCGCAGGCGGAAACCGCAGGAGCGGCTGCGGCCGCGCCTGGCTTGAAGGTGTACCTGCCGCTCGTCCTGTTGTTCGTCCTCGCGGCGGCGTTCGCGCTGCTGTCCGTGCTGCTGGGCCCGATGGTCGGCCCGAGCCGGTACAACAAGGCCAAGACCTCGGCCTACGAGTGCGGGATCGAGCCCTCGCCCCAGCCGGTCGTCGGCGGCGGGCGGATGCCGGTGGCGTACTACATCACGGCGATGCTCTTCATCCTGTTCGACATCGAGATGGTGTTCCTCTACCCGTTCGCGGTGAACGCGAACGCGCTCGGTGTGTTCGGCCTGGTGGAGATCGTGCTGTTCATCGTTACGGTCGGGTTCGCGTACGCCTACGTGTGGCGGCGCGGCGGCCTGGATTGGAACTAAAAGACCATGGGCCTCGAAGAGAAACTCCCCAACGGCATCCTGCTGGCCAGTCTCGAGGGCCTGGTCAACTGGGCGCGCAAGAACTCGCTCTGGCCCGCCACGTTCGGCCTCGCCTGCTGCGCGATCGAGATGATGACGGTCGGCGGCTCCCGCTACGACATCGCCCGGTTCGGCATGGAGCGGTTCAGCGCCACCCCGCGCCAGGCCGACCTGATGATCGTCGCCGGCCGGGTGACCCAGAAGATGGCTCCGGTCCTGCGGCAGATCTACGACCAGATGGCCGAGCCGCGCTGGGTGCTCGCGATGGGCGTCTGCGCCTCCTCCGGCGGCATGTTCAACAACTACGCGGTGGTGCAGGGCGTCGACCACGTCGTGCCGGTCGACATGTACCTGCCCGGGTGCCCGCCACGGCCGGAGATGCTCATCGACGCGATCCTGAAGCTGCACCACAAGATCATGAATGAGCCACTCGGGCCGAAGCGCAGGAAGGCCCTCGCCGACCAAGAGGTCGATCTGGTTCCGTCGAGCATCAAGTACGCCCGATGAGCAGTCCCACTGAACGTCCGGTGCCCGAGGATTCAGCGCCGGAGCAGAGCGCCGCGGAGATCGAGCGCTCCACCGTCTCGCAGGGTCCGAACGATTCGTCGTACGGCGTCGAGCGCCACGGCATGTTCGGCGTTGCCGGGTCGGGTGACACGTCCGGCTTCGGTGGCCTGGTGCGCGAGCCGTGGACGCCTCCGGACGCCGACCGACCGTACGGTAGCTACTTCGACGACGTCGTCGACGCTCTGTTCAGCGCGTTTCCCGCTGCACAGCAGG
>DASXYS010000165.1:0-29296 GCA_036502365.1 Amycolatopsis sp. | reverse complement strand
CCGCCGGTCACTCCACCACCATCGACGCGGTCACGCAGACCTACCCACCCCGGCACGGAGATCTACGCAGGGAGATCGCGAGTAGTCCTACTCAGGGCACGGCTCCGCGCTGTCCGGTGCCCCGGGAGGGGCGGCTTGTGCAATGAGTGCGTCCAGATGTGCGGCGAGTGCCGCCGCGCTCCGGGGCGGCACGGTGCCCGCGTCCATCGTCCCGCCGCAGCTTTCCAGCGGCCTCGACCAAAACGGCCCGCAACTGAGCTGCACGTTCGATCTCCGGAACCTCTGGTCGCTCCGGTGGAATGCTGTCCGTCCATCACACGCCCGCGCGGCCACCCGCTTCATGACCCGTTCCCACCCCGGGCGGTGGACCTTCGGATTCCAGGCTGAGAGCTTCGGGGCGGAGATCTCCTCACCCAGCACACCGCCCAACCGCTCGATCACGTCGCGGTTGTCGGCATGCTGGGTCTCGCACTTCTCCAGCTTCCCCGCCTGATTCCGGAACAGCCGCGCATACGAGCCCAAGACCGGCTGCCGATCGCCCTGACCTGCGCTACCTGATGCGAGTGACGGTTCGCTAGAACCGGCATAAACACTCACGAGCCTCAGCGGGTGGCCAGCTGCGCCGCGACGTCGGACCGGAGTTCGGGAAGCCGGGCGTACAGCTTGTCACCGGGGCAATCGGTGTTGTAGTAGTCGCGGTGGCCCTTGATCTCCTCGACCGGGATGCCGTACTGCGTGCAGATGTAGGCGCAGAACACCACCAGCGACGACCACTGCGCCTCGGGCGGCTCGACGGTCATGTAGGTGCCCTCGTTCTCGATCCCGATGGCGTTGTCGTTCTGGCCGGGGCAGTGCGCGGCGCGGACGATCTTGTCGCCGCTGCGCAGCGCGTCGAGGCTGCCGTGACGGCCTTCCATGCGGTAGCCGCCGCGGGAGACGGTGAAGTGCTGGCCGGTGTCGGACCAGCCGTTGTTGTCGATGTGGTCGGCCTGGTCGTCGCGCGCGACCTGGAACGCGTGCGCCAGCGAGTAGTCCGTGCTGTTGGGGCAGTCGATGTGGTGGATCAGGATCCGGTTGGCCGGGTGGTCGAGCGTGGTGAGCGGGTCCGCGGGCGGCCGCGCGCCCCACTCGGCACAGCTGTAGATCCGCGGTTCGCCGGCCGCGCGCGCCAGGCCGGGCAGCAGCAGACCCGCCGCCGCGGCGGCCGTCATCCCGGCCGCACCGCGAAGAAACGCCCGCCGGGGCAAGTGTCCGATGTCGATAGCCATGCCTGCGACTGTGCGCGTCCGGCGTACACGATTCGTACAAACGCCAGCGCCCGCCCACGGACAAACGCTTGCGCCCCAACGCTCAGCCGCGAAGATCCACCCGCGCCGCGAACGGCTCCACCAGCTCCAGCACTCCGCCCTCGCTCTTCCCGACCGGCACGTACTCCCCGCCGTCCAGCCCGAACACGGTGGCGGCCACCGGTTCCTGAGCCGGGTCGACAAGCAGGTAGTACGGGATCAGCGCCTCGGCATACAGCGCCTTCTTCAGGATCCGATCCTGCACCCTCGTCGACGGCGACTCGATCTCCGCGACCAGCAGCAGGTCGGTCGCCGAGTACCAGGTGGTGTCGACGGCGGGGCAGGTCAGCACGACAAAATCGGGGATCAGCAACCGTTTCTCACCGAACCGGACGTTGACGCCCGGCAGCAGCTCGGTGCCCCCCGGGAGCCGCGGCGCCAAAGCGAGCTGGAGCTTTTGCAGTAGTCGCTGATGAGCCGACGCCGGGGCCGGGCTCACGTTGAGCACCCCGTCGACCAGCTCGACCCGGTTGCCGGAGGTGTGTTCCTCGGGCAGCGCAAGCACCTGGTCGACGGTCCAGCCCTCCGGCCGGCTCGCCACTCGGAACTCGGGTTCAGCAGGAGCCGCCATCTCGGTTCACCACCGTCCGCGCTCGACGTCGCTCTGAACTCCCAGTCTGCCATGCCGGTTCGTTTCCCCCTCGGTTGATCATCACACCGAGAGTGTACGAACGACCACCGACAGTTTCCGGCGAGCAGACGAGCCGGCGAACCAGAACCCGGTCAGGCCGGGGTGACCGCCCGGCGAACGCCTTCCGCCAGCTCCCCCGCCAGCGCACGAACCCCGTCCGGGCCGGAAGCGGCGGCGGTGACCAGCGCGGAGCCCACGATCACCGCGTCGGCGAAGGAGCCCACCTGGGCTGCCTGGTCGCCGGAGCGGACGCCGAGGCCGACGCCGATCGGGAGGGACGTGTGGGCACGCGTGCGGCGGACCAGTTCCTCCGCGTGGACGCCCACCGCGTCGCGGGCGCCCGTGACGCCCATGACCGCCGTGGCGTAGACGAACCCCGAAGAGGCTTCGACCGTCTTCGCGATGCGCTCCTCGGACGACGACGGCGCGACCAGGAAGATCCGGTCCAGCCCGTGCGCCTGCGAGGCCGCCATCCACTCGCCGGCCTCGTCCGGGATGAGGTCCGGGGTGATCATGCCCAGTCCGCCGGCCGCGGCCAGGTCGCGGGCGAACGCGTCCACGCCGTAGCGGTGCACCGGGTTCCAGTAGGTCATCACCACGGCCTTGCCGCCGCGCGCCGAGACCGACTCGACCACCTCGAACAGCTGCTTGAGCCGGAAGCCGCCGGCCAGCGCCGACTCGGCGGCGGCCTGGATGGTCGGGCCGTCCATCACCGGGTCGGAGTACGGGACACCGACCTCGACCAGGTCGGCGCCGCCGTCCACCGTCGCGGCCAGCAGGTCCTTCGAGCCCTCGACCGTGGGGAATCCGGCGGGCAGGTAGCCGACCAGCGCGGCCCGGCCTTCCGCCCGCGTCACCGCGAACACCTCGTCGAGGCCGCTCACTTGTCCCCCTCCGAGGCGTCCACGAGGCCGAACCACTTCGCCGCCGTGTCCATGTCCTTGTCGCCACGGCCGGAGAGGTTGACCACGATCAGCCCGTCCGGCCCCAGCTCGCGGCCCAGCACCAGCGCGCCGGCGAGCGCGTGCGCCGACTCGATCGCCGGGATGATGCCCTCGGTGCGCGAGAGCAGCCGGAACGCGTCCATCGCCTCGGCGTCGGTGACCGGCCGGTACTCGGCGCGGCCTGAGTCCTTGAGCCAGGCGTGCTCGGGCCCGACGCCCGGGTAGTCCAGACCGGCCGAGATCGAATGCGATTCGACGGTCTGGCCGTCCTCGTCCTGCAGCAGGTACGACATCGCGCCGTGCAGGTTGCCCGGGCTGCCCTTGGTCAGGGTGGCGCCGTGGCGGTTGCCCTCGATGCCCTCGCCGCCGGGCTCGAGCCCGACCAGCCGCACCCCGGGGTCGTCGTAGAAGCCGGAGAAAATGCCGATGGCGTTCGAACCGCCGCCGACACAAGCCGCGACGACGTCGGGCAGCCGCCCGGCCTGCGCCAGGATCTGCTCGCGCGCCTCTTGGCCGATCACCTGGTGGAAGTTGCGCACCATCATCGGGAACGGGTACGGCCCGGCGGCGGTGCCGAACAGGTAGTGCGTGGTGTCGGCGTTGGTCACCCAGTCGCGCAGCGCCTCGTTGATCGCGTCCTTGAGCGTGCGCGAACCGGTCTTGACCGGCACGACCTCGGCGCCGAGCAGCTTCATCCGCGCCACGTTCAGCGACTGCCGCTCGGTGTCGACCTCGCCCATGTAGACGATGCAGTCCAGGTCGAGCAGCGCGCACGCGGTGGCCGTGGCCACGCCGTGCTGGCCGGCGCCGGTCTCCGCGATCACCCGCTTCTTGCCCATGCGCTGGGTGAGCAGCGCCTGGCCCAGCACGTTGTTGATCTTGTGCGAGCCGGTGTGGTTCAGGTCCTCGCGCTTGAGGAACACCCGCGCCCCGCCCGCGTGCTCGCCGAAGCGCTTGGCCTCGGTCAGCAGCGACGGGCGGCCCGCGTAGTCCTTGAGCAGCCGGTTCAGCTCGGCGACGAACTCCGGGTCGCGGCGCGCCTTCTCGTACTCGGCCGCGACCTCGTCCACGACGCCGATCAGCGCTTCCGGCATGAACCGGCCGCCGTACGGGCCGTAGTAGCCGCGCTCGTCCGGGTCGTGCTTGCCGTGCTGCCCGTCGGTCACCGCGAAGGCCTCGGACAGGCCGGGTGCGAGCCGGCGGTGACCAGCTTCACGACGGCGCCCTTCGGGTCGCCCGAGGCCACCAGTCCCTCGCCCACCAGCACGGCGTCGGCGCCGTGGCCGGCGTACGACATCAGGTCGCCCGGGCCGCGGACGCCGGACTCGGCGACCTTGAACACCTCGAACGGCAGCCCCGGGGCGAGGCGGGAGAAGACGTCCCGGTCCACTTCCAGTGTGTGCAGATTGCGCGCGTTGACGCCGATCACCTTGGCGCCGACCTCCAGCGCGCGGTCGGCCTCTTCGGCGTTGTGGATCTCCACCAGCGCGGTCATGCCGAGCGACTCGACGCGGTCGAGCAGCGCCGCCAGCGCGTTCTGCTCCAGCGCCGCGACGATCAGCAGCACCATGTCCGCGCCGTGCAGCCGGGCCTCGTGCACCTGGTATGGGCTGACCACGAAGTCCTTGCGCAGCACCGGGATGTCCACGGCGGCGCGCACGGCGTCGAGGTCGGCCAGCGACCCGCCGAAGCGGCGTTGCTCGGTGAGCACGCTGATCACGCGCGCACCGGCGTCTTCGTAGTCCTTGGCCAGTGCCGCGGGGTCGGGGATCTCGGCCAGCTCGCCCTTCGACGGGCTGCGCCGCTTCACCTCGGCGATCACGCCGATGCCGGACTCGCGCAGCGCGGCCATCACGTCACGGGGCTGCGGGGCCTTGGCCGCGCGGGCCTTCAGCTCGTCGAACGGCAGCGCCGCCTCGCGCACGGCGAGGTCTTCCCGCACACCGGCGACGATGTCCTCGAGCACGCTCACCGGGTGCCCCCACCCGGTGCCGGGGCCGTCGAGCCCACCGATTCCTTCGCTAGGTCGCTCACAAAAACCTTCCCCTTCCCGCCGAAACGATGCTAACCCCCGCTCGAAGAGCGGCCCGTCCCGGGTGGCGCCGCGGCCCGCGATTCCCTTCCCCGCCGGGCGATCACCGGCCCGCGGTCGGGTCCTCGCCCTCGGAAAGCGCGTCCCACAACTCGATGTCCGGATCGCGCCGGGCCTTCTTCGCGCCCGGTGCCGCATACCGGGCGCCGAGCCGCCGCGCGGTCCCCGCACCCTTGATCGCTGCCAACCCGCCGAACGCGACGAGAATTCCGCCGAGCACCGCGATCCCTCGTCCGGCGAGCATCTCGGTGACGGGCAGTCCGGCGGCGTACCCGCCGAACCGCACCCCGGCCGCCCCGCTCCAGATCCCCGCGACGCCCGCCAGCACCAGCACCACGCCGAGCACGCGCCGGGCCCAGCCGCCGGTGGCGATCACGCCCGCGACGCCGGCCAGCGCCAGCAGTGCGAGCGGAACCAGCGCCGTGGCCCGCTGCTCGCCGCTTTCGGTGTAGAGCACGGTGCCGCGGACGCCCTCGTCGCGGAATTCGGCGAACCAGGCCAGCCGCGAGGCGCCCCACAGCGCCAGCGCGCCAAGCAGCAGCGCCACGATGATCATCCACAGTGGACGTCGCGACGGCCGTTCACCAGGCTGGGCAACGGGTTCCCCGGCCGGCTCAGACACCGGCGGAGTCCTCGGCCGGGTCGAGCCGGTCCGCGGGCACCATGGTCTGCGCCGCGGCCACGGCCGAGAGCACCGTGCGCGCCTTGTTCAGCGATTCGGTGTCCTCGTAGTCGGCCACCGAGTCGGCCACCACGCCGCCGCCCGCCTGCACGTACGCGATGCCGTCGCGCATCAGGGCGGTGCGGATCGCGATGGCCGTGTCGGCGTCGCCGGCGAAGTCCAGATAGCCGACCACGCCGCCGTACAGGGCGCGGCGCACCGGCTCCAGCTCCTCGATCAGCTGCATGGCGCGCACTTTCGGCGCCCCCGACAGCGTCCCGGCCGGGAAACACGCGGTGACCGCGTCGAACGCCGTCTGTCCCTCGGCCAGTTCGCCGGTCACGGTGGACACGATGTGCATCACGTGGCTGTAGCGCTCGATCTGGAAGAAGTCGACCACGCGCACCGTGCCCGGGCGGCAGACCTTGCCCAGGTCGTTGCGGCCGAGGTCGACGAGCATCAGGTGCTCGGCGCGCTCCTTGTCGTCGGCCAGCAGGTCCTTGGCCAGCTGCGCGTCCTCCTCCGGGTCGGCGCCGCGCCAGCGGGTGCCCGCGATGGGGTGCGTGGTCGCCCGCCCGTCCCGCACCGTGACCAGCGACTCCGGGCTGGACCCGACGATGTCGAAGCCCTCCAGGCGCAGCAGGTACATGTACGGGCTCGGGTTGGACGTGCGCAGCACGCGGTAGACGTCGAGCGCGTCGGCGCCGGTTTCGATCTCGAACCGTTGCGAGGGCACCACCTGGAACGCTTCGCCGGCCTTGATCGCCTCCACCGCCTTGTCGACCGCGGCGTGGAAGTCCTCTTTGGCGCGGCGGCGGGTGAACTCCGGCGTGGGCCGGTCGAACGTCGCGACGGTCGGCGGCGCGGGCACGCGCAGCTGCTCGGTCATGGCCGAGAGCCGCTCCAGCGCGCTGTCGTAGGCCGCGTCCACGCGCTCGGGCGAGTCGTCCCAGTTGACCGCGTTCGCGATCAGCGTGACCGTGCCCTCGTGGTGGTCGAACGCCGCCAGGTCGGTGGCCAGCAGCATGGTCAGCTCGGG
This sequence comes from Amycolatopsis sp., assembly GCA_036502365.1. Taxonomy (GTDB): domain Bacteria; phylum Actinomycetota; class Actinomycetes; order Mycobacteriales; family Pseudonocardiaceae; genus Amycolatopsis. The sequence goes on along the minus strand of DASXYS010000165.1, from coordinate 22,583 downwards.
GATGTCGAGATCGCGCTCGGCCAGCTCGGGCAGCTTCTCGAGCCAGCGCACGGCGTCGTAGCCGATGTAGCCGACCATGCCGCCGGTCAACGGCGGCAGCCCGGGCAGCGGCTCGGTGTGCAGCGCTTCGACGGTGGCGCGCAGGACCTGCAGCGGGTCGCCTTCGACCGGCAGCCCGACCGGCGGCGTGCCGGTCCAGACCGCCTGGCCGTCGCGCACGGTCAGCGCGGCCGGGCTGTCCACGCCCACGAACGACCAGCGCGACCAGGAGGCGCCGTTTTCCGCCGACTCGAACAGGAACGTGCCCGGCCGGTCGGCGGCGAGCTTGCGGTAGACGCCGAGCGGGGTCTCGCCGTCGGCGAGCACCTTGCGCACCACGGGGATCACGCGACGGCTCTCGGCCAGGCTGCGGAACTCCGCGCGAGTGGGACTGACCGGGCCCGGCCCGGCCGGGTTGCCTGCTGCTGAGCTGACCATGGGCTCATTGTGCCGCTCGGGCCGGAACGCGCCGTGGGCGGGCCCTGAATTCAGTGGCCGTTGAATTTACCGCACCGAAGGGTCAAGATGGAGCCGTGAACACGGAAGACAGTACCTCCCGCCGCCGGGGCAGGCGCCCGGCCGGGCAGGACACCCGCACGGCGCTGCTCGACGCCGCGCGCGCGGTGTTCGCCGAGCACGGCTACGAGCGTGCGACCGTCCGCGTGATCGCCGCGCGCGCCGGCGTGGACGCGGCCATGGTCAACCACTGGTTCGGCGGCAAGGAGGGCCTGTTCGCCCAGGCCGTGCTCAAGCTGCCGTTCAGCCCGCTGGAGCTGGCCGAGACCCTGCGCGACGGCCCGGACGACAAGTTCGGCGAGCGCATCGTGCGCACCTTCGTCACCCGCTGGGACGGCGCCGGCGGCAACGTCTTCCAGGCCCTCGTCCGCAGCATCGCCGGCCACGAGGAGGCGAGCACCGTGATGCGCGACTTCTTCGCCAAGTTCTTCAGCGAGCTGATCGGCGGCCTCGGCTCCGACCGGATCGAGCTGCGCACCACGCTGTGCGCCTCCCAGGTGGTGGGCCTGGGCATGATCCGCTACATCGCCCGGTTCGAACCGATGGCTTCGGCCGAGGTGGAGACCCTGGTCGCGGCCGTCGCGCCGAACCTCCAGCGTTATCTGACCGGCGAGATCGACTGAGCGCCGGTCAGCGGGCCAGCAGCAGGAACACCAGCGCCAGCGCGGCCGGCAGGACCTGCACCAGCAGGATCCGCTTCGACGCCGTCGCCGCGCCGTAGAGGCCGGCCACGATCACGCACGCGAGGCCGTAGAGCTTCAGCTGGAAGCCGGTCGGGTCGGTGGCGATCAGGCCCCACACCAGCGCGGCGGCCAGGAAACCGTTGTACAGCCCCTGATTCGCGGCCAGCGCCTTGCTCTCCTGCGCGAACTCTTCGGTGGTGCCGAACGCCGCGCGGGCCCGCGGGCTGGTCCACAGGAACATCTCCAGGATCACGATGTACACGTGAATCAGGGCGACGAGGCCCACCAGGATGTTCGCGACGACGGTCACGGGGCGTTCTCACTCTCTTCGGCGAGGAGCAGGCGCTCTTCGGTGTCGAAACAGCTGTGGCTGCCCGTGTGGCAAGCCGGTCCGGTCTGGTCCACGCGCAGCAGCACTGTGTCACCATCGCAGTCGATCCGCACCTCGCGGACGTGCTGGACGTGTCCCGAGGTCTCGCCCTTGACCCACAGCTCCTGGCGGCTGCGCGAGTAGTACGTGCCGCGCCGTGTGGTGAGCGTGGCCTCCAGCGCCTCGTCGTTCATCCAGGCCATCATCAGCACGTCCGAAGTGGAGTGCTCGACGACGACGGCGGCGATCAGCCCGTCCGCGTTTCGCTTGAGCCGCGCGGAAACGGCCGGGTCGAGACTCATCGGACGACCACCCCGCCGGCGCGCAGCGCGGCCTTGACCTCGCCGATCTTCAACTGTCCGAAGTGGAACACGCTGGCGGCCAGCACCGCATCGGCGCCCGCCTGCACCGCGGGCAGGAAGTGCTCGACGGCGCCCGCGCCGCCGCTCGCGATCACCGGCACCCGCACGGCCGCGCGCACCATCTCGATCAGGCTCAGGTCGAAGCCGGACTTGGTGCCGTCCGCGTCCATCGAGTTCAGCAGGATCTCACCGGCGCCCAGGTCTTCGCCGCGCGCGGCCCACTCCACCGCGTCGATGCCGGTGCCCCGGCGCCCGCCGTGCGTGGTCACCTCGAAGCCGGACGGCGTCGGCTCGCCGCCCTCGGGCACGCGCCGCGCGTCGACCGACAGCACGATGCACTGGGCCCCGAACCGGCGCGAGGCCTCGCGCAGCATCTCCGGGCGCGCGATCGCGGCTGTGTTGATGCTCACTTTGTCCGCGCCGGTGCGCAGCAGCCGGTTCACGTCGTCGTTGGACCGCACACCACCGCCGACGGTGAGCGGGATGAACACCTGCTCGGCCGTGCGGCGGACCACGTCGAAAGTGGTCTCGCGGTTGCCGGAGGAGGCGGTGACGTCGAGGAACGTCAGCTCGTCGGCACCTTCGGCGTCGTAGAGCCGGGCCAGCTCGACCGGATCGCCGGCGTCGCGCAGGTCGGCGAAGTTGACCCCTTTCACCACCCGGCCCGCGTCGACGTCGAGACACGGGATCACCCTGACCGCGACAGACATGCCATTCAGCCTAGCGTTCACCAATGACGCGTTTCGCCGGGAGGAGATCCGATGCAGCAGATTGGGCCTCCCGCGCGTCCTGAGGGTGTGACCACGAGTTTCGACGAGTTCGTCGAGGACCGTCTCGACGGGCTGTTGCGCTACGCGACCGTCCTCACCGACGATCCGCATCTTGCGCAGGACATCGTCCAGGAAGTGCTGCTGCGCGCCCAGCAGCACTGGGCGAAGATCGACTCGCCGCCCACCTACGTGCGCCGGATGGTCACCAACGAGTACCTGTCCTGGCGACGGCGCGCGGTACGGCGCGTGGTCCCGTCCAGCCACGAAGTGCTCGACGCGCTCAGCCCGCCCGAGGCCGACCCCAGCGCCGCCTACGACGCGCGCGACGAGATGCTCGCGCTGCTCGCGACGCTGCCGCGCAAGCAGCGCGCGGCGATCGTGCTCCGTTACTACGAGGGCTATTCCGACGCCGAGATCGGCGAGGTGCTGCGTTGCGGCGCTTCGACCGTGCGCAGCCAGATCTCCCGCGCGCTGGCCACCCTGCGCACCTGCGTCCGCCCGCTGCCCACCGTCCTCACCACCGGAGCCGGAGAATGAACCAGCTGTCCGAGCACGAGACCGAGACGCTGCTGCGCGAGGGCCTCGACCGGCTCGCCGAGCGCGCTCCCGACGGGCACGAGGTGCGCAACGCGCTGGTCCGCGCGCGGCAGACCCGCCGCCGCGGCCGTCCGCGCCTGGCGCTGGCCGCCGTGGCCGCGGCCGTGATCGCGGTGACCGCCGGGGTCCCGATCGTGCTGCACGCCGTGCCCGGTGAGCAGGTCACCGCCGCCGCGGGCCGCCCGGTCGCGTCGTTCACCCCGGGCTGGCTGCCGGACGGTTTCACCGAGCAGTACCGCTCGTCCGGGCCGGGCATCACGCCGCAGGTGCGGCGCTGGTTCGCGGGGCCGGGCCGGATCACGCTGTCGGCGTACTCCACGGCGGACCCGGACTGGTCGCAGACCGCGCTGCGCATCGCCGCGCTGAAGGACCAGGTGGTGGTCGGCGGCCGCGTCGGCATGGTCACCGGCGACACCGGCACCGCCGCGCTGCTGACCTGGATGGCCGACGACCGGCACGTGCTCACCGTGGCCGTCGAAGCCGTGCCGGGCGCGCGGGCGGTCGCCCAGGACGTCGCCGAGTCGGTGACCACCGACGATCCGGTCCGCGTCCGCGGCGAAGCCCGCTTCGGCCCGCTGCCCGGCGGCCTGCGGGAGTTTTCGACGACCGTCCAGGGCGACTCCCCCGGCGACGGCAGCACCGCGTTGGACGCGAGCGCCGACACCGCCCCACGCGTCGCCGCCCTGCACGCGACGGTCGGCGCGGGCTCCCCCGGACTCGGTGGCACGACCCCGATCCCCGTCCGCGGCGGCACCGGCGCCTACCGCGCCCCGGCCGGACCACTGGAGGGGATGGTCGCCGTGCAGCTGCCGTCGGGCCACTGGCTCACGGTCTCGGGCCGTCAGCCGCAGGACGAGCTGGTGGCGGTCGCGAACGCCGTGGTCCTCGACCCGGCACCGGAGTACGGCTGGCTCGGCACGGACTGAACCCGGCTACTGTGGACACATGTCCTCGGAGCTGGAACGCCTGTCGGCGGAGAAGTACGTCGTGCTGACCACTTTCCGCCGCGACGGCCGGGCCGTGCCGTCCCCGGTCTGGGCCGCGCGCGACGGTGACGACCTGGTGATCTGGTCCGAACGGAACACCGGCAAGGTCAAGCGGATCCGCAACGGCGGCCGCGTCGAGGTGCAGGCCTGCGACGTGCGCGGCAAGCAGACGCACGGCGCCAAGGCCACCGGCACCGCCCGCCTGCTCGACGACGAGGGCAGCGAACGCGTCCGCCGCGCCATCGCCCGCGGGTACGGCGTGGTCGGCCAGGTGATGATGTTCTTCAGCCGCCTGCGCGGCGGGTCCCAGCGCACCATCGGCATCGCGATCACCTTGGACGAGCCGGCCGCGGAAGCCTGAGCCGACGGCTCAGTGCCGGGCTCGTGAGTGGTCATGACGGTTAGAACCGTCGTCGCCACTCACGAGCAGTGCCAGCTCAGCGGACGGCGGCGAGCGCCTCGGGCAGTGTGAACGCGCCGGCGTACAGCGCCTTGCCCACGATCGAGCCCTCGACCCCGTCGCCGGCCAGAGCGGCGAGCGCGCGCAGGTCGTCCACACTGGACACTCCGCCGGACGCGATCACCGGCGCGTCGGTGCGGGCGGTCACCTCGCGCAGCAGTTCGAGGTTCGGGCCGCGCAGGGTGCCGTCCTTGCTGACGTCGGTGACCACGTACCGGGTGGCGCCGTCGCGGTCCAGGCGGTCCAGGACCTCCCACAGGTCGCCGCCGTCGGAGGTCCAGCCGCGGGCGGAGAGCCGGTGGCCGGCCTCGGTGATGCGCACGTCCAAGCCGATCGCAACGCGGTCGCCGTAGGCCGCGACCACCTTCGCCGTCCAGTCCGGGTCCTCCAGCGCGGCGGTGCCGAGGTTCACCCGGCGGGCGCCGGTGGCCAGCGCGGCCTCCAGCGAGGCGTCGTCGCGGATGCCGCCCGAGAGCTCCACCTGCACGTCGAGCCGGCCGACGACCTCGGCCAGCAGCTCGCGGTTGCTGCCCTTGCCGAACGCGGCGTCGAGGTCCACCAGGTGGATCCACTCGGCACCGTCGCGCTGCCAGGCGAGCGCCGCCTCGAGCGGGCTGCCGTAGGAGGTCTCGGTGCCGGCCTCGCCCTGGACGAGTCGGACCGCCTGGCCATCGGCCACATCAACTGCGGGAAGGAGCGTGAAAGTCACGCGGACAGCCTAAAGGCCGTGCTCCCCTCCCGGCGGAGGCGGGGTTACAGCGTGCCGAGCCAGTTGCGCAGCAGGTGCGCGCCCGCGTCGCCGGACTTCTCGGGGTGGAACTGCGTGGCCCACAGCGGGCCGTTCTCCACCGCCGCGACGAAGTCCTCACCGTGGTTCGCCCAGGTCACCTCGGGCTGGCGGCCGGCCAGCCCGGAGTCCAGCTCCCACCGGCGCGCGGCGTAGGAGTGCACGAAGTAGAACCGCTCGCCGGGGTCGATCCCGGAGAACAGCAGCGAGCCGGACGGCGCGCGGACGGTGTTCCAGCCCATGTGCGGCAGCACGTCGGCGTGGAGCCGCTCGACCGTGCCGGGCCACTCGCCCGTGCCCTCGGTCTCCTCGCCGTGCTCGACGCCGCGGGTGAACAGGATCTGCATGCCGACGCAGATGCCCAGCACCGGGCGGCCGCCCGCGAGGCGCTTGCCGATGATCCGGTGCCCGGCCACGCCGAGCAGCCCCGCCATGCAGGCGGAGAACGCGCCCACCCCCGGGACGACCAGCCCGTCGGCCTCGACCGCAGCATGCGGGTCGGCCGTCACCTCGACCTCGGCGCCCGCGCGCGCGACGGCGCGTTCGGCGGAGCGGAGGTTGCCGGAACCGTAGTCGAGGATCACCACACGAGGCACCGGACCAGCCTAGCCCGGGGGTGGGAGCGGTTTTCAGCCGCGCTTGAACGAGTAGACGTCGGTCACCGTGTTGCACGGGCTCGGCGGCACGACCTCCACACGCAGGGTCCCGGTGGGCGCGTCGTAGTCGACGCCCTCGGGGGTGAACGCGCCGGCGCAGGTGCTGACCAGCGGCAGCTGACCGAGTTCCTTGACGTGGGCTCGGGTGTCGCCCCCGGCCAGCGGCCGCGGCAGGTCGACCTGGAGCAGCTGGTAGCTGGTCGGGTAGAGGTCGTTGTTCGAGTCCGAAGTGGCGCACAGCAGCCGGGTCGGCGACACGAAGTCGCAGCCCTGCGCCGAGCGGATGGTGTGGTCGAGGTGGATCCGCGCGGCAAGCGGCAGGTCGCCCGCCGTACGCGGGGCACGCGGATTCAGGAACGGCGCCGGCGAGACGTACATCTCGGTCGCGTCGCCGAGGGCCCCGGAGACCAGCCACTGGCCGTCCGGGCTGACCGCGACGTAGGCGTTCGCGTTGACGGGCGGCTCGTCGGCCTGCAGCGGGTGGACGAACTCCGTCGTCTCTCCCGAAGGCGCGGTGACCAGGTACATCTTGTTCACCGGCGGGGTGGCGACGGTGTTCTGGTAGACGTCGAACACGTAGCCGCGCTGCGAGTCCGGGTCGCCGACGTGGCCCCAGCCCTCGTCCTTCAACGGCTGCGGGATGGTCGACCCGCTGCGGTACACCGTTTCCGGCGCTTGCCCGGACCGCCGCAGCGTGGTGATGCCTTCACCACTGACCGAATTGGCGACGCCGGTCTTGCCGGTCTGATGCCAGCCGCCGAGCGAGGAGGCCGGGCTCGCGGACGCAAGACCGGTGCAGCCGAGCAGAGCCGCGGTGGACAAGGCGAGCACTTTCGCCGCCGTCGTCGAATGACGCATGGTTCGCTCCTTCGCGAACGGGACCTTGGCGGCGGCCCGCGGATTTTTGCACGAACCCCCGTTTGGCCGTGCCGCCGAACGGGTAATCACTCGTTCGCGTGAGGTGCCGCCGGCGCCCCAGTACCCGTGAAGAGGGCGAAATGTCCGAGTCAGACCTCCTGTGCGACATGCTGCAGGCGTGGCGAGACGACATCAACAGCGTGCCGTTCCCGCAGTTCGCGGCGCCGCGGATCCCGCCACAGACCTCACGGGTCGACATCAACTCCCGGTATCGCCGCAAGTCCGGCCACCCGCACGTGACCAACACCACGCACTGGTACGAGGGCCGTCTGTGATTTCCTGCGGGGACCGCATCGACGCGAGCCCGTAGGAGAACTCCGATGAGCAGCACCCCGGATCCGCACGATTTCCTCGACCTCGACGCCGGGCTCGCCGAGGAGGACCGGGCCATCCGGGACGCCGTCCGCGCCTACGCGCGTGACCACCTGCTCGACAACGTCGCCGAATGGTACGAATCCGGCTCGCTGCCCGCGCGCGAACTCGCGAAGGGCTTCGGCGCGCTGGGGCTGCTGGGCATGCACCTCGATGGTTACGGCTGCGCCGGAACGAGCGCGATTGCGTACGGCATCGCCTGCCGCGAGCTGGAAGCCGTCGACTCGGGGTTGCGCAGCTTTGTTTCAGTGCAGGGCTCGCTCGCGATGTTCGCGATCCACCGTTGGGGCAGCGAGGAACACCGTGCGGACTGGCTGCCCCGGATGGCGGCCGGCGACGCGCTGGGCTGTTTCGGCCTGACCGAACCGGACGCGGGCAGCGACCCCGGCAGCATGCGCACCCGCGCCGTGCGCGACGGCTCCGACTGGGTGCTGACCGGCACGAAGATGTGGATCACGAACGGAACCGTGGCCGACGTCGCGGTCGTCTGGGCGCAGACCGACGAGGGCGTCCGCGGGTTCGTGGTCCCGACGTCCACCCCGGGCTTCACCGCGAACGAGGTGAAGCACAAGCTTTCCCTGCGCGCGTCGCTGACCGCGGAGCTGGTGCTCGACGGCGTGCGGCTGCCGGAATCGGCTGCGTTCCCCGAAGTCCGCGGCCTGCGCGGGCCGTTGTCCTGTCTCAACGAGGCGCGGTACGGGATCCTGTTCGGCGTGGTCGGCGCGGCGCGCGCGTGTTACCGGGCGGCGCTGGAGTACACGCTGGCGCGCGAGCAGTTCGGCAAGCCGCTGGCTTCCTTCCAGCTGACCCAGCGCAAGCTCGCGGACCTGCTCGTGGAGGTCAACCGCGCCGGGCTCGTCGCGCTGCAGATCGGCCGGCTGAAGGACGCCGGCACGCTGGACCACAGCCAGGTGAGCTTCGGCAAGATGGCCAACGTGCGCTCTGCGCTCGACGTGGCCCGCACCGCCCGCTCGATGCTGGGCGCGAACGGGATTTCGCTGGAGTACCCGGTGATGCGGCACATGGTGAACCTCGAAACGGTGCTGACCTACGAGGGCACCGAGGAGATGCACGCGCTGTCGCTCGGCCAGGCCGTGACGGGGATCGCGGCGTTCCGCTGACCCGCGTCACGGCCGCAGGAAATCCTTGAGGGACAAGGCGATCGAGCCCGCGTCGAGGCCGTGGGCCAGGTCGTGGTCGGCGAGTTCGCCGTAACTGCGGACCTCGATGTCACGGCGGACGCCGAGGCAGAGCAGGCGGTGCGGCACATCGACGAGCGCTTCGGCGACACAGTGGGCCGAGGTGCCCGCGAGGTACGGCTCGACGAGAACGACGTCCGCCATGTCCTCGATCGCGGCGCGCAGGCCCGCGGCGTCGAAGGGGCGGATGGTGCTGGCGTAGAGCACCGTGACGTCCATGCCCTCGGTCGCCGCGAGCACCCGGTCGAGCATCGGGCCCACCGCGATCACCACCCCGCGCGAACCCTGGCGCAGCGCCTGGAATCCGACACCGAAGTACGGCGAAGCGTTCTCCTGCGCGGAAAGCCGGAGGTACACCCGGCCGTCGCCCGGCACCGAGTCGAGCAGCAGCCGGCGGGCCTCGGCCGGGTGCCCGGGCACGTGGATCGTCCAGCAGGGCAACGAATCCATCAGCGCGACGTCGCCCGGTGACTGGTGCGTGCGGCCCTCCGCGGGCATGTCGTAGGAGGCGCCGTACGACACGAGCACCGCGCCGGCGTCCTGGTGCGAAAGGTCGAGCTTGATCTGCTCGAACGCCCGCTCCACCAGGAACGCGGAGAAGGTGTGGACGATCGGCCGCAGTCCGGCGAGCGCGAGGCCCGCGCCGGTGCTGACCAGCAGCTGCTCGCGGATCCCGACGTTCAGCACCCGGTCCGGGTGCCGTCGCGCCGCGCCGGCCAGCTGGGCGACGGAGATGTCGGCGAGCACCACGGCGACGTCCGGGTCGGTGTCGACGATCTGCTCGGCCGTGCTCAGGAAGGTTTCGCGCATGTTCGGCATGTCTTTCAGCCCTTCGGTTCCACTATGGCCACGACGGCGAGCGGCCGGCCCGGGTGAGCGGCGGTGAACGCCCCGTACAGCGCCTCGTGGTCACGGCCGGAGACAACGCGCGTCTCCCAGCCCTCCACCTCGAAACGCCGGGCGATGCCGCCGGGCCAACCGTGCGAAGAGGACTGGTTGTCCACGACGACGGCGGTGAGCTGCTCCAGCCCGAGGCGCCCGGCCAGCACGACGGCCTCGTGGTTGGAGCCCTCGTCGAACTCGGCGTCGCCGACCAGCGTCACCACGCGCCCGGCGTGCCCGCGGGCACGGACGCCGAGCGCGGTGCCGACGGCGATCGGCAGGCCGTGCCCGAGCGAGCCGCTGGAGATCTCGACGCCGGGCACCCGCCGCCGGTCGGGGTGGTGGCCCAGCCGGGAGCGGACCGAGGCCCAGTCCGCCAGCTCCGTCTCGTCGAGGAAGCCCTTCGCGGTGAGCACGGCGTAGTACGCCATCGGGCCGTGGCCCTTGGAGAGCAGGAACCGGTCGCGGCCGGGCTCGCGGAAGGTCCCGGGCGTCAGGTCGAGCACGCGGTCGTAGAGCACCCACAACACGTCTACTGTGGACTGTGCGGCGGCGGTATGCTTGTCGTCCCCGGTCATCAGCGCGATCAGCCGCGGCAAATCGGCGTAACCGGGCGAAACAGCAGTTGTGGTCATGGTCCCACGATGCAACCTCGACCAATCTCTAGGTCAAGGGCTAACCTGGACCAATGACGAGGTTGGCCGAGCATCTGAGCATCGGGCAGGTGGCCGAGCGGAGCGGGGTCCCGCACACGGCACTGCGGTTCTACGAGGAGAAGGGGCTGATCAGCTCGGAGCGGTCGGCGGGCAACCAGCGCCGCTACCCGCGCTCGGTGCTGCGGCGGATCGCGTTCGTGCGCGCCGCGCAACGAGTGGGCCTCTCGCTGGAGGACATCAGCGAAGCGCTGTCCACCCTGCCCGACGACCACGCACCGACAAAGGCCGACTGGGCCCGCCTGTCCCGCGAGTGGCAGTACGAACTGGACGCCCGCATCGACGCGCTGCAACGCCTGCGAGACCGCCTCACCGGCTGCGTCGGCTGCGGCTGCCTCTCACTGCGCAGCTGCGGCCTGTACAACGCGGAAGACGAACTGGCCCGCTTCGGCCCCGGCGCGAGCAAACTCCGCCCGGTCGCGGAGGGCGGCATCTGACACTCCCCCTCCGGTCTCCCCGCTCCCCTCCCCCACTCCCGATCCCGCTCCCGCTCCCGCGCTCCCGCGCTCCGCCGCTCCCCCGCTCCCGCTCTGCCTGCCCCCTCCCCTCGCCGCGCGTATGCAGCGGATGACGCTTTCCCCTCGCTGAGTGCAGCGAAGGCGTCATCCGCTGCTCTCAGCCGAGCGAAGCGGCGGGAGCGGTTGACGTTGCGGTCGTGACGGACGCTCAACAGGTAGCCGAAGAGCCGTGCGATGGATCACTTGATGGCCCAGCAGTCTTTGCTGGGCCATCGATGTCCGTGCGTTGCGACCTGCACGACGATGCCGCGATGGCGGGCCCGGTCGCGCAGTTCGACCTGGTCGCAAGCCTTGCCGAAGTACCGCTCGCCACCGGCAACGGCGGGACGGAGTGGTCGGACAACACCTGGATGTTCGAACCGGCTGGCCGGTCGACCGAATCCGGAGCCCGGCCACGAGTCCGCGACCACAAGTCAGCCGTGGTCCGCTCCGGGAACAGGAGTAGATTTATGAGTCGCAAATACCACGTTAGAAGTAACCCGTCTTGACGGGAATCACGATAAGCACTAACGTCAAAAACCCTTGATCGCGCTGTTGTGATCTTAAGGACGGGGAGGGTTTATGATTGCGCGTGCGAAAATAGAACATTATCTCGGCGGAATTGTAGTCTTAGCCATGGGATTCCTGGGATGCAGCCCGGGGATCGCGAGCGCTACAGAACCCGGTTCCACGACCGTGCAACAAGGTGCCCAGATTGCAGGTCCCGACAAGAATTATGCCAACCCACTAGCTCCGCCACCTCCGTGCGTTACCGCACATGTCGAAACACCGATACTCTTTACCGACCGCGTATATGTCGACAATCGATGCGCCGTCGAGCAGAGGGTGAAAGTAGTTGCCGCATTCGCACCAGACAGCGAGTGTCTGATCATCGGCGTCAATACCTATCAAACTTTTGATATCAGCCCCAGTTTGGTGCGTACTTCGACGGGCTCGAAGCATGTTGAACATGACTGCTTTGAATAAGACTGCGAAGACATTTCTTACATTACTTGCTTGCCTTTTGTTTTCGACAACCGGCGTTATTTCAGCACAAGCGGATGCCAACAATGCCGGGGTTCATGCCACATCGGCGCTCGCCAACTGTTCACCTGGCATACCCGCATCCGACTGCCAGGCGACAATGAACACTTACAACTTCCTGACGACGCACAACTTTGCGACACCACCCGGACTTTCAGGAAACAAACCGTATCAGAACTCGACGGGCTTACTACCCGCCGGCGGCGCCTATCTCGAGTACGACATCTACCCGCCGGGACCTAATGGCAGATTGAGCCAACGACTGGTGGTCGACAGAAACAATACCCCAGGGAACTCTTGGTTCTCACCAGATCACTATGATTCTTTCTCCCAATTTTACACCTTAGCGTAGTTATTTCAACTCAACCCAATCAGTGATCGCGCTGCACGAGAATCGCGCAGCGCGATCATCTGTTCCGATAGATTTATGGGTCCGTGACGGCGGAGGTATTCATGCATGCGAGCGGCGACAGGTTTTCGTGGGGTCATCACTTTTCAGATACCCCGGAATCAGTCACCCTTCCAGATTGGGCACGGTTCGCCAACCCTGGCAGTGATACTCAGCAGGCGGTTTACCTGCTATCCAATTCATTGCTTGAGACAGGATCCGGCGCCCATAGCGTTCTGATACAAGGCCGTCGATGCAAGACAACAAAAGGACTACTTTCCTGCTGGGGAGACGCTCTGGAATTCCCCTCCTACTACGGTGGCAATCTGGATTCCTTCAACGAATGCATGGCCGACCTTGTCGACCTTGAAGATGGCAACCTCGGCAGCGCGTTCAAAGATAGGGTTGGGCGTCCAGCGGAGGCGCTTTTGATCGTCATTCAGGAAGCCGATATCTTGCTTGAAGATGAAGAGGAATCACTGACATACAAGTTTCTCTCCATGCTCGATTTCGTAGCGACAGGGCGCAGTCAAGACTCGAGCACCTTGAGGAAGACGGCAGATTTGCGGGTCTTGCTCCTGGCGGAAACCACGTCGAGAGAACGCCTTCTTGGTGCGTTTCTCCGACTTCGATAGAAGCCAACCAACTATTGGCTCCAGTGATGCGTAGCGGCTACTCTTGCCGTCGTTCGGTGTCACGGTGTCCAACCAGGTGCGCTACAGCCGGCAGACGGGCCTGGGCGGAGCGTCGGTTAACGCGAGAAATGCGGGCCATGACCGACCTGGAGCCAATCGACCGCGGCAAAATCGGCTCGAAGGTCCGCATCCTGTACGGCCGGACCGGCCGAGCGCGGGGCCACTTCGCTCCACCCTAGGCGCGACCAGAATCTCTTCACCCAACCAGTGCCCCCTCCGCCTATCCTCGCCCCTCGCCGTGCGTCTGCAGCGGATGACGCTTTCCCCTCACCGAGTGCAGCGAAAGCGTCATCCGCTGCACTCAGCAAGGGCGAAGCGGGCCAGTGCCGCCGCGATCAGTGGCGTCGCGGGCGGCCCATCAGGCGGCGGCCGACGTCGACCAGTTCGCGGCGCAGCGTTTCGTCGTCGAGTTCGGCCAGGTCCGGGGCGCCGCCGGCCAGGGCGATGCCGGTGAGGGCGACCATGGCGGTCACCCGGGCCGAGACGTCCGGGTCCGGGCCGGCCAGGATGGTGATCAGGGCGTTGCCGAAGCCCTCCATGCCGTGCGCGGACTTCTCGATCGCGCGGTTGATGCCCGGGTCGCTGGAGAACAGCGCGACCAGCACGCGATGGCGCACCACGAGGTCCACGAAACCGTCGAGCAGCTGGTCGATCTGGGCGCCGCGGCGGCGCTGCTTGGCGGCCTCGATCACCAGCACGTCCAGCTCGCGGATGCCGGGCTCGGCCACCGCCTCGGTGATCTCGGCCTTGGTCTTGAAGTGGTAGTACACAGCCGCCTTGGTGACGCCCAGCGCGTCGGCGATCATCTGCAGCGACGTGCCCTCCACGCCGTGTTCGGCGAACAGCCTCAGCGCGGTGCCCAGCAGCCGGGTGCGCGTGTCTTCGGCCGGGGCGGCGGTCGTCATCGTTCCTCCTCGTCAAAGCGGAGGGAGCCTACGTCACGTCCCTGCCGATCGGCAAACGGGTTTCCCAGCCGATCGGCTAGCAAGTTGCTTGCCGTGCGGCTAGTCACATACTAGCCGATCGGCTTGGCAGAGCCCTTGCCGATCGGCTAGCTTCGAAACTCACCAGTACGAGTGACGAAGGCCCTGTTCGGGCGAAACGGAGACAACACCCGTGGCGACTTTCCTCTACCGGCTCGGCCGGTTGTCGTTCCGGCGGCGAGCCCTCGTCACGGCCGCGTGGGCGGCCGTGCTCGTGGCCCTCGGCGTCGGCGCGCTGACCCTGTCCGGCCAGCTGTCCGACTCGGTGACGATCCCGGGCACGGAGTCCCAGCAGGCCATCGACCGGCTGGCGGAGAAGTTTCCGCAGGCCGCGGCCGGTGGCGCGACCGCACGGGTGGTGATCGCCGCGCCGCCGGGCCACACCGTCACCGACCCGGCGGGCCGGGCCGCCGTCGAGGCCGTGGTCTCGCACCTCAAGGCCGCGCCGAAGGTCGCGTCCGTGGTCGACCCGTTCCAGGCCAAGTCCGTCTCGCCCGACGGCCAGGTCGCGCTCGCCCAGGCGAGCTACACGGTCAAGGGCTTCGAGCTGACCGACAGTGACCGTCAGGCGCTGCTCGACAGCGGCAACAGCGTCAAACCGAGCGGTTACGACGTCGAGTTCGGCGGCGACGCGGCGCAGGCCATGCCCGCGACCGGCGCGACCGAAGGCCTCGGCGTCGCCGTGGCGGCCGTTGTTTTGATCATCACGTTCGGCTCACTGCTGGCCGCGGGCATCCCGCTGCTCACCGCGCTGATCGGCGTCGGCATCGGCTTCGCGGGCATCACGCTCGCCTCCGGCTTCCTGGAGCTGAACTCCAACACCCCGATCCTCGCGTTGATGATCGGCCTCGCCGTGGGCATCGACTACGCGCTCTTCATCGTGTCGCGCTATCGGCATGAACTGAGTCTCGGCCGAGAACCCGAGGAGGCGGCCGGGCGCGCCGCCGGCACCGCCGGGTCCGCGGTGGTGTTCGCCGGGCTCACCGTGATCATCGCGCTGGCCGGCTTGACCGTGGTCGGCATCCCGTTCCTCGGCCAGATGGGCATCGCCGCGGCGGCGACCGTCGCGGTGGCCGTGCTGATCGCGCTGACGCTGCTGCCCGCCGTGCTCGGCTTCGCCGGCTCGCGTCTGCTCGGCAGCCGGATCCGCTTGCGCCGCAAGCCTTCTACGCAGACCCACGGTGAGCGCTGGGCCCGGTTCGTCGCCCGGCACCGCGTGCCCGTGCTGCTCACGTCGCTGGCCGGCCTCGTGGTCGTCGCGCTGCCCGCGCTGGGCATGCAGCTCGGCCTGCCGAACGACAGCACCGCCGCGCCGGAATCGACGCAGCACAAGGCCTACGAACTGGTCAGCAAGAGCTTCGGCGAGGGCGCGAACGGGCCGTTGCTGGTGGTGATCGACACCGGCGCGAACCACAGCCCCGAAGCGCTCAAGCAGGCCGTCGCCGGGATCAGCACCCTGCCGGACGTCGCCGCCGTGACGCCGCCGAACGTGAACGCCTCCGGTGACACCGCGCTGCTGAGCGTGATCCCGAAGAGCGGGCCGAGCAGCAAGCAGACCGAGGACCTGGTCGCGGCGATCCGGGCCCAGTCCGGGCCGCTGCACGAGACGACCGGCGCGAGCCTCGCCGTCACCGGCCAGACCGCCGCGAACATCGACGTCTCCGCGAAGCTCTCCGGCGCGATGCTGCCCTACCTCGCGCTGATCGTCGGGCTCGCGTTCATCCTGCTGATGCTGGTGTTCCGCTCGGTCGTGGTGCCGCTGAAGGCGACGCTGGGCTTCCTCGGCTCCGTGGCGGCGACGTTCGGCGCGGTGGTCGCGGTGTTCCAGTGGGGCTGGTTGACGGATCTGCTCGGCGTCGAGTCGACCGGGCCGATCATGAGCATGCTGCCGATCCTGCTGATCGGCGTCCTGTTCGGACTCGCGATGGACTACCAGGTGTTCCTGGTGACGCGGATGCGCGAGGAGCACGTGCACGGCGCCGACCCGCAGGAGGCCATGGTCACCGGCTTCCGGCACGGCGCGCGGGTGGTCGTGGCGGCGGCGCTGATCATGATCAGCGTGTTCGCGGGCTTCGTGCTGGCCGAGTCGACGCTGATCCAGTCGATCGGGTTCGCGCTCGCCTTCGGGGTGCTGGTGGACGCCTTCGTGGTGCGGATGACGATCGTGCCCGCGGTGATGTCACTGCTCGGCCGGGGCGCCTGGTGGCTGCCGCGGTGGCTCGACCGGATCCTGCCGAACGTCGACGTGGAGGGCGAGGGCCTGACCAAGAAGCTCGACGCGCCCGACGACCACCAGCTGACCCACGCCTGACCGCACGCAGCGGATGACGCTTTTGCCTCGCTCAGCGCGGCGAAGGCGTCATCCGCTGTATTCGGTGCCGGGAGCCAGCGGGGCGGGGGGAGTCAGCCGGCCAGCCAGGCGATGGCGCCGCCGACGGCGAGGACCGCGGCCACGCCCAGCGCGATGGCGACGAACTTCGCCGTTTTCCAAGTCGAGTAGACGCCGCCGATCAGGAAGCCGCCGAGGGCCAGCAGCAGGACGGCGATGACCTCTTTGCTCACGCCGGTTAGCGTGCCACATGGCCTTCACCGTGACGGTACTGGGCAGCGCCACCCCATACCCCCGCCCGGACAATCCCTGCTCCGGCTACCTGCTGAGACACGGGGCCACGAAGATCTGGCTCGACGCCGGCCCCGGCACGCTCGCCGCGCTGCAGGAGCACACGGCCCCCGACGAGCTGGACGCCGTCTGGGTCTCCCACCTGCACGCCGACCACGTCGCCGACCTGCTGCCGGCCGTGTACGCACTGCTGTTCGCGGACCTGCCGCCGCGCAAGCCGATGCCCCTCTACGGCCCGCCGGGCACGGCCGCGCGGCTTTCGGCGTTCCTCAGCAATACCGGGCGCGCGCCGATCGAGCAGGCCTTCGCCGTGCACGAGCTGCACGACGGGCACCGCGCGCGGGTCGGCGACCTCGAGCTGACGTCGGTGGCTGTGGCCCACGGCTTCCCCGCGTTCGGCCTCCGCGCGACCGACGGCACCCGGACGCTGGCCTACTCCGGCGACACCGGGCCGTGCGACGCGCTCACGAAGCTGGCCGACGGCGCGGACCTGTTCCTCTGCGAGGCCGACAGCGACGAGCCGTCCGCCGTGCACCTCACCCCCGCCGAGGCGGGCCGCGCGGCCACCGGGGCGGCCCGGCTGCTGCTCACGCACGTGGGCCACACCATCACCGCGCGCGACGCCGTGGCCCAGGCCGCGGAGCGCTTCCCCGGCCCGGTGGCGTACGCGGCGCCGCACGCGGTGTTCGGCGTCTAGAGCACGCCCTTGGTCGACGGGATGCCGCCCGCGCGGGGGTCCGGCTCCGTGGCCGCGCGCAGGGCCCTGGCGACGGCCTTGTACTGCGCCTCCGCGATGTGGTGCGGATCGCGGCCGTGGATCACGCGCACGTGCAAGGCCAGCTGCGCGTGGAACGACAGCGAGTCGAACACGTGCCGGGTCAGCACAAACGGGTAATTGCCGCCGATGGTGAAGGCGTTGAACTGCTCCGGCTCGCCCACGTGCACGCAGTACGGGCGGCCCGAGACGTCGATCGCGGCGTGGGCGAGCGTCTCGTCCATCGGGATCCAGGCGTCGCCGAACCGGCGGATGCCGCTCTTGTCGCCCAGCGCCTGGCGGATCGCCTGGCCGAGCACGATCGCGGTGTCCTCGACGGTGTGGTGGGCGTCGATGTGGACGTCGCCGGTCGCCTCCACCTTGAGGTCCAGCGAGCCGTGCACGCCGAACGCGGTGAGCATGTGGTCGTAGAACGGCACGCCGGTGGCGATCTCGACCTGGCCCGTGCCGTCGAGGTCCAGCTGGACCAGGATCGACGACTCCTTGGTGGTCCGCTCCACCTTGCCGATACGAGGCGCAGCGTTGAATGATTCGCTCGCAAGCTCGTTCATCGCGGTACTTCCTTACTGGCCTCGAGGAAGGCGTCGTTTTCTTCCGGGGTGCCGATGGTGACCCGCAGGTGCCCTTCGATGCCGACGTCCCTGATCAGCACGCCGTGATCCACATAGGACTGCCAGCTGGCCGGGGCGTCCGCGAACGGTCCGAAGAGGACGAAGTTGGCGTCGCTCGGCACCGGCGTGAAACCGAGACCCAGCAACGACTCCACCACGCGGTCACGCTCCGCCGCCAGCTTGTGCACGGTGGCGAGCGTGGCATCGGCGTGACGCAGTGCGGCGCGCGCGGCCGCCTGCGTGAGCTTCGACAGGTGGTACGGCAGCCGTACGAGCTGCAGCGCGTCGACGATCGCCGGCGCGGCCGCGAGGTAGCCGAGGCGGCCGCCGGCGAAGGCGAACGCCTTGCTCATCGTGCGCGAGACGATCAGCTTCGCCGGGTACTGCGCGATCAGCTCGACCGCGCTCGGCTGCGAGGAGAACTCCGCGTACGCCTCGTCCACCACGACGATGCCCGGCGCCGCGTCCAGCACCGCGCGCAGCTCGGCGAGCGGGATCGAGCCGCCGGTCGGGTTGTTCGGGCTGGTCACGAACACGATGTCTGGCCGCCGCTCGCGGACCAGCTCCGCCGCCCGCGCCGTGTCCATCGAGAAGTCGGACCGGCGCGGCACGGGCACCCAGTCGGTCCGGGTGCCGGAGGCGATGATCGGGTGCATCGAGTACGACGGCTCGAAGCCGAGCGCGCTGCGGCCTGGCCCGCCGAACGCCTGCAGGATCTGCTGCAGGATCTCATTGGACCCGTTGGCCGCCCACACGTTCGCCTCGCCCAGCACCACACGCGTGGACACGGTGAGGTAATCGGCCAGGTCCGTGCGCAGCGCCACCGCGTCGCGGTCCGGGTAACGGTGCAGCGAAGCAGCCTCGGCGCGCACGGCCTCGGCGACGTCGGCCACCAGCTCGTCCGGCGGCGGGTACGGGTTTTCGTTGGTGTTGAGCCGGACGGGCACGTCGAGCTGCGGCGCGCCGTACGGGCTCTTGCCGCGCAGGTCCTCCCGCAGCGGCAGGGCCTCGAGCGTGACGTCGGCCCCAGGGATCGCTTCGGTGGTCTCGGCGGTGTTGGTCATCGGGGCTCCCCCTCGAACCGGGCAGTGACGGCTTCGCCGTGCGCGGGCAGGTCTTCGGCGTTGGCCAGCGCGACCACGCGGCCGGCGACCTCGCGCAGGGCCTCCTCGCTGTAGTCCACGACGTGGATGCCCTTGAGGAAACTCTGCACGGACAGGCCCGAGGAGTGCCGGGCGAACCCGCCCGTGGGCAGCACGTGGTTGGAGCCGGCGCAGTAGTCGCCGAGCGACACCGGCGCGTACGCCCCCACGAAGACCGCTCCCGCGTTGCGCACCCGCGCGGCGACCTCCCGCGCGTTCGCCGTCTGGATCTCCAGGTGCTCGGCGGCGTACGCGTCGACCACCCGCAATCCGTCGTCCACAGTGGACACCAGGATGACGCCGGACTGCCTGCCGCCCAGTGCCTCGCCCACGCGCTCGGCGTGCTTGGTGGCGGCGACGCGGCCGGCCAGCTCCTTCTCGACGGCGTCGGCCAGCTCCTCCGACGTGGTGACGAGCACGCTGGCCGCCAGCGGGTCGTGCTCCGCCTGGCTGATCAGGTCGGCCGCGACGTGCACCGGATCGGCCGTCTCGTCCGCGAGGATGGCGATCTCGGTGGGCCCGGCCTCGGAGTCGATGCCGATCACGCCGCGGACGATGCGCTTCGCCGCGGTGAGGTAGATGTTGCCGGGCCCGGTGACGATGTCGACGGGCGCAAGCTCGGCGCCGTCGGTGTCCGTGCCGCCGTACGCGACCAGCGCGACGGCCTGCGCGCCGCCCACGGCCCACACCTCGTCGACGCCCAGCAGCGCGGCGGCGGCCAGGATGGTCGGGTGTGGCAGGCCGCCGAAGGCCGCCTGCGGGGGCGAGCACAGCACCAGCGAGCGGACGCCCGCGAGCTGCGCCGGGACCACGTTCATCACCACCGTGGACGGGTACACGGCCAGCCCGCCCGGCGCGTACAGCCCGACGCGGTCGACCGGCACCCAGCGCTCGGTGACCGTGCCGCCCTCGACGACCTTCGTGGTCACGTCGTGGCGGCGCTGGTCGGAGTGCACCTTGCGGGCGCGCTTGATCGACTCCTCGAGCGCGGCGCGCACCTCGGGGTCGAGCTCGTCGAGCGCCTTGGCCAGCTCGGCGGCCGGTACGCGCACGGTGGCGGGCCGGACCTTGTCGAACTGCTCGGTGTACTCGAGGACGGCCTCGACACCGCGGTCGCGCACCGCCTCGACCACCGGCCGCACGTGATGCAGCGCCGCGTCCACGTCGTATTCGGCGCGTGGCAGCGCGGCACGCAGTTCGGCGGCGGTCGGGACCTGCCCTCGCAGGTCGGTGCGGTTCAACATGGTCACCAGGGTACGAGGTGGCCCCGACAGTTCCGGCAGGGATACTCGGTGATGACAGCTGTCGGGGATGACGAGGAGGCCGCCGTGCCGCGGATCGGGTTGTGCCAGCTCACTTCGGGCGACGATCCGGAGGCCAACCTGAAACTGGTTCGCTCCGGAATCGAGGCCGCCGCGGCGGACGGCGCGCACGCCGTGGTGTTCCCGGAGGCCACGATGGCGCGGTTCGGCCGCCCGCTCGCCCCGGTCGCCCAGCCGCTCGACGGCCCGTGGGCGCAGGCCGTCTCGGCGATCGCGGCGGAGCACGAAGTGCTGGTGGTCGCGGGCATGTTCACCCCGGCCGAGGACGGGCGGGTGCGCAACACGCTGCTGGTCACCGGGCTCGGGCACCACCTCGGCTACGACAAGATCCACCTGTACGACGCGTTCGGCTTCGCCGAGTCCGACACGGTCGCGCCGGGCGCCGCGCCGCTGACGTTCGAGGCCGGGGGCATCGTGTTCGGCGTCGCGACCTGTTACGACCTGCGCTTCCCGGAGCTGTTCCGCCGCCTCGCGGACGACGGCGCGGACGTGGTGCTGGTCCCGGCGTCCTGGGGCGCGGGCGAGGGCAAACGCGACCAGTGGGAGGTGCTCGTCCGCGCCCGCGCGCTCGACTCCGGCTGCTGGGTCGCGGCCTGCGGCCAGGCCGACCCGGCGGCCACCGGGACCGAAGTCAACCCGAAGGCCCCCACCGGCATCGGCTGGTCGACGGTGGCCGACGGCTTCGGCCGCGTGGTCGCCCAGCTGGGGGCCGCGCCGGAGAACGTGGTGCTCGACCTCGACCCGGCCGTCGCGGTGAAGGCCAGGTCGGCCACGGGCGCACTGGCCAACCGGCGGCTCTAGCGGCGGCGCGGGGCCGGCTTTGCGGTTGCAGCGGATGACGCTTCCGCCGCGCTGAGTGCGGGGAAAGCGTCATCCGCTGCACTGTCGCCCGGTGCGCCGCTGTCGGCGCACCGCTGTCGGCGCGCCGAGGCCGGTGTCCGACGCACCGCAACTGCAACCCGCTTAGACCGGCCTCGGGGCGGCGGCTCTGGCAGGGGGGACGCCGGGTCTCACGTGGCGTTTCGGCCGCCGTCGACGTCGAGGATGGCGCCGTGCACGAAGGACGCGTCCTCGCTCGCGAGGTAGATGACGGCGGCGGCGATCTCCTCGGGCGCGGCGGTCCGGCCGGCGGGCGCGAGGGCGGCGAGCTGGCCGAGGCCCTCGCCGAACAGGGCGGTGCCCTCGGTGCGGGTGGGCCCGGGGCTGACCGCGTTGACCCGGACGCCGCCGGGGCCGAACTCCGCCGCCCACGACTTGGTCAGCAGTTCCAGCGCCGCCTTGCCGGAGCCGTTGAGCGCCATCCCGGCGATCCCGAACCGGGCGGCCATGGTCAGCACGTTGACGATCGCACCCCGGCCGCGCGCGGCCATCGCGGGGGCCAGTTCGGCGACCAGGAGGAACGGCGCCCGGACGTTGACCGCGTACACGGCGTCGATCTCTTCGGCAGTGATGTCCGCGGTCGGGCCTCCGCCGAAGACGCCGGCGTTGTTGACCAGCACGTCGACGTGCCCGCCTCCGAGTTCGGCGGCCCGGCGCGCCAGTGCCCGCACGGCGCCGGCGTCGGCGAGGTCGCCCGCGAGGAAGTCGGCCTTGCCGCCGGACGCGCGGATCGCCGTGACGGTCGCTTCGCCGCGCGCCGCGTCCCGGCCGGTGACGATCACCTGGGCGCCGCGGGCGGCGAGCGCCACGGCCACCGCCCGGCCGATGCCGCTCGTGGCGCCGGTGACGAGCGCGGTGGCACCGGTGAAGTCAGTCATGTTCGCAATGGGGGTCATGACGACCACGCTAGGACCGATACCGGACAGGATCCGCCCGGTATCCGTGCCACACTTCCGCCATGACCCGACCGACCGCCCGCGTGCTGGCGCTGTTGGAGATTCTCCAGTCCGGCGGCACCCGCACCGTCGCCGAGCTGGCCGGGCGGCTCGGCGTGGATGAGCGCACCGTCCGGCGCTACGCCGGTCACCTGATCGACCTGGACGTGCCGGTCCGCTCGGTGCGCGGGCGGTACGGCGGCTACCGCCTCGCGCCCGGCTTCCGGATGCCGCCGCTGATGCTCACCGACGACGAGGCGCTGGCCGTGCTGCTCGGGCTCGTCGTCGCGCGGCGGGACGGGCTGGTGCCCGCGTCCGTGACCGCGGTGGAGAGCGCCACCGCGAAGGTGCGGCGGGTGCTGCCCGAGGCGATCGGACGGCG
>DASXYS010000164.1:0-31329 GCA_036502365.1 Amycolatopsis sp. | reverse complement strand
CGGACCCGCGACCCGCGGACCGCCGTGTACGAGCACGGCACCCGCAGCAACCGGGCCGACGTCGCCTCGGTGCAGGAGTCCCTTCAGGACCGGCAGGCGGGACTGGTGCTCGGCGCGGCCGGGTACGTCGCCGTCCTGCCCGACTACCTCGGCCTCGGCACCGGGCCCGGTTTCCACCCGTATATGGATTCCCGCACCGAGGCCTCGGCCACCCTCGACCTCCTGCGCGCGGCCCGGACCCTGACCACGGACCGGGGCAAGCGGTTCGACCCGCGGGTCTTCGTGAGCGGGTTCTCCCAGGGCGGCCAGGCGGCGATGGCGGTCGGCCAGGCGTTGCAGGACAAGGCGGACCCCGGTTTCCGGCTCGCCGCACTGGCCCCGGTCAGCGGCCCCTACGACGTCCGCGACGCCGAGCTGCCCGGCATCTTCGACGGCCGGGTCGCCCCGGATGTCGCGGTCTTCTACCTGTCCTACTGGACCGTCTCGATGAACCGGCTGTTCCCCTTGTACGGCAACGCTTCCGAGGTCTTCCGCGCGCCCTACGACCAGTACGCGGAATCCCTTTTCGACGGATCGCACAGCGAGGAGGACATCTTCCCGAGGCTCGCCGCCACCCCGGCCGCGATGTTCACCGACAGCTACCTGAACCGGGTCCGGCACCTGTCCGGCCCGCTGCTCGACGCCGCCCGCGACAGCGACGGCACCTGCTCGGCCTGGCGCCCGCACGTCCCGGTCCGGCTCTTCGCCAGCGACGCCGACACTCAGGTGCCGATCGCGAACTCCCTGAGCTGCCAACGGGATCTGCGGGCCCACGGCGTCGACGCGCCGCTCACCCGGCTCGGCTCCACCGAACACCTCGACACTCCCACGGTCGCGCTGCCGCAGATCGTGCCCTGGTTCGACTCGCTGCCCGCCGGCCCGCGCTGAGGCCCGTTCACCCGTCGATCGCGGCCCGGATGGTCGCCACCGCTTCGTCGATGTGCGCCTGGTGGGTGAGGTGGGACAGCACGCACAGCCGCAGCGTCAGCCGCCCGTCCAGCCGGGTGCTGGACAGGAAGATCCGCTGCGCGGACTGGATCCGCTCCAGCAGGGCCCGGTTCGCCTCGTCGCCGCCTTCGCGCAGACGGAAGACCACAGTGGACAGTTCGGGCGGGTGCGGCACGTCCAGCGCCGGGTGCGCGGCCAGCTCGTCGTGCAGGCAGCGGGCCAGGTCGAGCTTTTCGTCCAGGGCGCGGCGGAACGCGTCCAGCCCGTGCAGGTGCAGCGGCAGCCAGATCCGCAGCCCCCGGTGCTCGCGGGTCAGCTCGTAGCCGAGGTGGGCATAATCGGGCAGCGTGTCGCCGGCGACGTCCGGCAGGTAGGCCGCGCGGTCGCCGGGGTAGGACGCGGCGAGCAGGCGGCGTTCGCGGACCAGCAGCGCGCCCGTGCCGTAGGGCAGGAACAGGCTCTTGTGCGGGTCCACGGTGATGGAGTCGGCGCGGCCGATCCCCTCGAGCCGGGCCCGGCCGCGCGTGGTGAGCTGGAAGAACCCGCCGTAACAGGCGTCGACGTGGAACCAGAGCCCGTGCTCGCGCGCGACGTCGGCGATCGCACCCAGCGGGTCGACCGCACCGGCGTTGGTGGTGCCCGCCGTGCCGACGACCAGGAACGGCCGGAGCCCGGCGGCGGTGTCCGCCTCGATCGCCGCGGCCAGCGCGGCCGGGTCGAGCCGCCGGCCGTCGGAGGTCGGCACCAGCCGGACGGACCGCGCGGGGAACCCGGCGACGTGCGCGGCCTTCGCGACGCAGTAATGAGTCTGGTCGGAGACGTAGAGCCGGGCGCTGCCGGGATCCACGTCCGGCCCGAGCCGGTTTTCCCTGGCCGCCACCACCATCGACAGCATCGCCGCCGAACCGCCGCTGGTGAGGATCCCGGTCGCGCCCTCAGGCAGCCCGAACAGCTCGCCCAGCCAGGTCAGCACCCCGTGCTCCAGCGCGACCAGGCCCGGCGCGAAGTCGCCGATCGCGGTGAACCGGTTGAGCACCCGGGCCATCAGCTCCCCCACGGCCGAGCTGACCAGCCCGCCGCCGGGTACGTAACCGAAAAACCGGGGACTGGCCGTTTCGATCGCGGCGCCACCGGCCTTCAGCGCGAAGGACAGCACCTTGCCGACGTCGCCGGGGCTCTCCCCGGGCGGCTCGGCCACCAGGTCGACGATCTCGGGGGCGGTCGCCGTGGCGTCCACCGGCGCGTGCGGCAGCCCGTCGACAAACCCGGCGAGTTCAGTGGTTACTTGGTCGAGCAGAGAGCGGAAGTCGTGACCATTCGACTCAAGATGATCAAGCACGGCGGGGACGATAGCCGGTGGCCTCCCGCATTTCCAGACCCGTTCTCCGGCCTGACCGGAACAAGACATTGTCGACATGCCCCACGGAGCGTGAGGTGACGAGAGTTGTCCTTGCGGAGAAAGAGAACCTGACGGCCTATTGACTTTCACGCACGGTGATCAACAGGCCGGAAAGGTGACGGACCGGGTCGAAACATCACTTCGAGTTTCCGTGAAAGTTACAGCTCTGTTTACGCTGTTCACGGCAACGACCCGGTGTATTCACACGTATTACTCGCGGAAATTCCGGGAATTGTCGCCGAGTTCTGCCCGAAAGACCCTCGGCGGAGGGATGGCGGGGCCGGGACGGGTGGCGGCATGCCCCATGAGTACGGTCTCGCTCAGCAGCGCGAAGGGCCGGAGTGACATGCACGTGCTGATCGCCGGCGCCTGAATCGGCGGACCGTGCCTCGCTCAGGGACTGCGCGCGTGAGCGGGAACCCTTGGCGCTGCACCGGTTCGCGGCCCGGACGGTGCGCCGATGGCACCCGGAGCTGGTACGGATCGTGCACGAGGCGAACGTGCCCGCCACGTCATCGTCTACCGCTTCCCGCCCGCGCAGATGATGGACTCGCTTTCCCAGGCTCCGCTGCCGGCCGTGCTGGTGCGGGTGATCGTCTACACGCGACTCCGGATGCGCCGGGTCCGCCCGATCCTGCTGCGCGAACGCGACCGGCTCACCGCCGTCGGCTGACCAGAGCTGACCAGGGCTCGGTCAGTGGGCCTCGAGCGCACGGCCGATCGCGCGGGCCCCGTCCGGGAACGCCCCGGGATTGGGGCCCGCGTAGTTGAGCCGGATGAACTGCCCGGTCGGCTCGGCCGGGAACCACTCGTGGCCCGGGCCGATCACCACCCCGGCCGCGGTGCAGTCCCGCAGGAACCGGTCGAGGTCCACAGTGTCCGGCAGGCGCGCCCAGAGGTTCAGGCCGCCCTGGGGCAACGCCTCCAGCCGCGCGGCCGGCGCGTGCTCGCGCAGGCCGGCGGCGAGCAGGTCCCGGCGCGCCTTGAGCTGGTGTCGCAGCCGGCGCAGGTGGGTCCGCCAGGCGGGCTGGGTGACGACGTCGAGCGCGACCGCCTGCAGCACCCCGCTGACGTACATCGATTCCGCCTGGGTGTCGGCGAGGATCCGCTTGCGCGCCGGGCCGCGGGCGACCAGCGCGGCCACCCGGACCGCCGGGGAGACGCTCTTGCTCAGCGAGCGGAGGTAGACCACGTGCCCGCCGTCGTCCAGCGCCGCGACCGGGCGCGGGTCCGCGGTGATGCCGAAGTCGTGCGCCGCGTCGTCCTCGATCAGGAACGCGCCGTGGTGGCGCACCACGTCCAGCACCCGGCCGGTCAGCTCGGGTGACCACAGCGCGCCGGTCGGGCTGGCGAAACTCGGCTGCGCGTAGAAGGCCCGCGCGCCGGACTGCGCGAACAACCGTGACAGCGCCTCGGGATCGGGGCCACCGGGGCCGCTGGGCACGGGCACGAGGTCCACGCCGGCCTGTGCGGCGGCCAGGATCGCGCCCCAGTAGGTCGGCGACTCCACCAGCAATGGCCGTCCCGCCCCGGCGAGCGCGCGGAACGCGGTGCTCAGCCCGCCCTGGCTGCCGGGGATGATCACGACGTCGCCGGGCGTGACCGGCGACGTTCCGGCCGGGGTGACCGATTCCAGCTCCGCCGCGAACCAGGCCTGCAGAGCCGGCAGCCCGGCCGTCGCGGGCCGGTCGACCGGTGACTCGGAGCGGGCCGCGCGGGCGAATGCCGCGCGCACCAGGCGATCCGGCAGGAGTTCGCGGTCCGGGTAGCCCGAGTGCAGGGCGATCATGTCGTTGGAGACGGTTTGCAGCGCGGCCGGCTGGTCCGCGATCCGGTGGTTCGGCGAGCCGAGCGCGGCGGTCTGCCAGCCGTAGTCGTTCGGGCGGGCGGTCCGGGTGGCGCGGACGAACGTGCCGACGCCCGGGCGGCTCTCCACGACGCCCTGTCCGGCCAGGCGGCGCAGCGCCTTCTGCACGGTGACCGGGCTGGCGCCGTATTCGGCGACCAGTGCCCGCGTGGACGGCACCCGGGCACCCGGCGGGGCCGTCGCGAGCCATCCGCGGAGTCCCGCGACGATCCGCGAACTGCTATCGTCTGACATGAACCTGGATAGTAGCGCTACTCAGAAGGCGCCGACAGTGCTATCGCGGGCCGGGCTCGGCTGGGGACTGCTGGGCGTCGCGGCTTTCTCTTTCACCATGCCGTTCACCCGGGTCGCCGTGGCGGGCGGCGGGATGTCGCCGCTGTTCACCGGTTCCGCCCGCGCGGCGATCGCCGCGGTACTCGCCGCCGCCGCGCTGCTGATCACCCGGCAGCGCCCGCCCCGTGGCCGCCAGTGGGCCCGCACCGCGGTTGTCGCGGGCGGGGTGGTGATCGGTTTCCCGTTCCTCACGTCCTTCGCGCTCACCACGGCGCCCGCGGGCCACAGTGCGGTCGTGATCGCGCTCCTGCCCGCCGCGACCGCGGTGACGGCGGTGCTGCGCGGGCGTGAACGGCCGCCGGTTTCGTTCTGGGTGATGGCGGCCGTGGGCGCGGTCGTGGCCCTCGGGTTCGCCGCGGCGCAGGGCGGCGGGTTCGGCGAGCTGCACTGGTCCGACCTGCTGTTGTTCGGCGCGGTAGTGGCGGCCGCGATCGGCTACGCGGAGGGCGGGCTGCTGGCCCGTGAGCTGGGCGCCTGGCAGACCGTGTCCTGGGCACTGGTGCTCGCGGCGCCGCTGACGGTCGTGCTCACCGCGGTCTCGATCGTCCAGCGGCCCCCGAGCGGCACCCTGGCCGGCTGGGCGGCGTTCGGCTACCTGGCGGTGGTGAGCATGTTCTTCGGTTTCTTCGCTTGGTACCGCGGGCTGGCGATCGGCCCGATGGCGCGGGTCAGCCAGGTCCAGCTCGTGCAGCCGGTGCTGACCATCAGCTGGGCCGCACTGCTGCTGCACGAACAGCTGACCTGGCCGACCGTGCTCGGCGGCATCGCCGTGGTCGCCTGCGCCGGGACCGCGGTGCGCGCCCGGGCCGGACGCGCGGCCGCAAGCAGCGGATGACGCTTTCGCTGCGCTCAGTGCAGCGGAAGCGTCATCCGCTGCACTGAAGGCAGGGACCACTGGCTCAGCGATCGCTGAGCCAGAGCAGACCGAGCCAGACCACGTTGAGCTGCAAGGGGAATCACCGGACCGGCGGCACCGGGCCTTCGAACCGGGCGGAGGCGGCGCGCAAGGCGTCCAGTGCCGCGCGGACGCCGCCGTGGTCCTCTTCGCCCGCGCGGCAGACCGCGAGGATCGTGCGCGCCAGCGCGGGGCGGGTGGTGAGGACCCGGGCACCCTCGGGCACGGACTCGCGCGCCAGCCGCGGCACGAGCGCGGCCCCGGCGTTGCCCGCGACCAGCGCGAGCTGCGTCGGGTAACCGCCGACGGTGCAGCTGATCCGGGGGTCGAGGCCCTGCTTGCGCAGGACCTGCACCAGCCAGTCGTAACAGCCGGAGCCCGCGGTCCAGCCGATCCACGGCAGGTCGTCGACCTCGGCGAGGTCGACCGCGCGGCGGTGCGCAAGCCGGTGCCCGGCGGGCAGCACGAGGTCCGCGACGTCGGAGAACAGCGTGATCTGGGCGGTGCCCGGCGGCAGCACGGTCGGCCGGTCCGCCCAGCTCTCCAGGACGGCGACGTCCAGGTCGCCCGCCAGCACCTGCGGCATCGTCTGCTCCGCCTCGCCCTCGCGCAACGTCACCTCCAGGCGCGGATGCTGGGCAGCGAGCGTGGCCAGCGCGGGAGGCAGCAGCGCGTGCACCGTGGTCGGGATCGCGCCGATCCGCAACGGCCCGAGCACGTCGTCGCGCAGCAGCTCCAGATCCGAGCGCGCCTGCGCGAGCTGCGCCAGCACCTTCTCCGCGTGCGCGGCCAGCACCCGGCCGGCGCGGGTCAGCCGGACCCCGCGGCCACGCGGCTCCAGCAGCTCCTGCCCGGCCTCGCATTGCAGCTTCGCGAGCTGCTGCGAGACGCCCGAGGGCGTGACGTGCAGCGCCGCGGCCGCCGCGGCGACCGAGCCGTGCTGGGCGACGGCGTGCAGGGCGCGCATCCGATCCACACTGAACACGGTAGTGATGCTACCGAATTTCGCTGAGGAACATTCGCTTGTCCTTGACAGTCCGGCCCCGCAGGCTGGAGGGGTGACCACGACCCGCCTGCCGCCCCGCCAGCCCGCGATCGGCCCGATCTCCGCACTCACCGACCGCTTCGACCCGCGGCTGCTCGCCGCTGCCGGCGGGCTGTGCATCGCGCTGTCCTCGGTGTTCATCAAGGAGTCCGGGACCAGCGGGGCCACCAGCGCGTTCTGGCGCTGTCTGCTCTCGCTGCCGCTGCTCGCCGTGCTCGCCCGGTGGGAGCGGCGGCGCGTCGGCGCGCGGCCCAAGATCGTGCTGCCGCTGCTGGCCGGCGGCGGCCTCGGCCTGGACTTCGTACTGTGGGGCGAGGCAATCCCCCGGGTCGGCGCCGGGATCGCGACGGTGCTGCTGGCCGTGCAGGTGATCATCGTGCCGGCGCTGGCGTTCGCGTTCCTCGCCGAGCGCCCGGGCCGCCGGTTCCTGCTCACCGTGCCGGTGCTGCTCGGCGGCATCGTGCTGGCGGGCGGGTTCATCGGCACCACGGCGATCGGCGCGGACCCGCTGACCGGCGCGGTCGCGGCGCTGGCCGCCGGCGCCGGCTATGCCGCGTACCTCCTGCTGATCCGGCTCAGCAGCAGTCCCGGCACGCAGGTGCAGACCCTGCTGCTGGCGACGCTCTCGGCCGGCACCGTCGCGGTGGCGCTGGGCCTGCCGTTCCACGGGCTCGACCTGACGCCCGGCTGGCCCGCGCTCGGCTGGCTGGCCTGCCTCGCCGTGGTCGGCCAGCTCGTCGGCTGGCTGCTCATCGCCGCGGCGCTGCCGAGGATGACCGCCACGCTCGGCGCGACGCTGATGCTGCTGCAGCCGATCGGCGCGGTGCTGTTCGGCATCGTGCTCCTCGGCGAGACACCCAGTGTGCTGCAGCTGATCGGCTGCGCGGTGGTTCTCGCCGCCGTCTGCTTCGCCGGCGCGGGCCGCCGAGTTTCCCGGGAATGAGCGGGATTCACGCCGCCCAGACGGTGACGTCGGACGCACGCCGTTCAGGATCGTCGGCGCAGCCGCGCCAGCAAGCCCGGCGAACGGCGGGAGATCCGGCCGTCGACGGCATCGCCCAGCAGAGTGGCGACGGTTTCGGCGGCGCAGGCCTTGTTGGCGCCGATCCCGCCGCTGGGGCCGCGTTTGATCCAGCCCACGACGTAGGCGCCCGGCCGTCCTTCGACGCGGCCGGCGGAGTTCGGGATGGTACCGGTGGCTTCGTCGAAAGGCAGGCCCGCCAACGGAATCCCGCGGTAGCCGACCGCGCGGACGACCTGGCCGGCGGCGATCTCCTCATTTCCGGCAGCTGCGGTGACCCGGGTCCCGCGCACCTGCGCGTCGCCGAGGATCTCCAGCGGCGCGGAGTGGAACCGCAGCACGATGCGGCGCTTTCCGTGCGCGGGCGGCGCCGACCAGTCGACGGTCTCCCTGGTGACGCCCTGGAGCAGGCTCGCCTTGTCGGCGGGCGTCGCGGCGTCGATGGCCTCGCCGGTGCGCGGGTCGTGCGCGTCGACCACCAGCTCGACCTCGTCCTGTCCGGTCAGCGCGAGCAGCTCGGGCCGGGTGTACGCGGCGGCTTCCGGCCCGCGGCGCGCGAGCAGGACGACCTCCCGCACCTTGCTCGTCTTCAACCGTGCCAAGGCAACCGGCGAGATCGAGGTGCCCGCCAGCGAGGCCGGGTCGGCGGTCAGGATCCTGGCCACGTCCAGCGCGACGTTTCCGTTGCCCACCACCAGAACCCGCTCGTCCGACAGATCGAGCACGTCGGCCCCGGAGTCGGGATGGCCGTTGTACCAGCGCACCACGGCAGTGGCGGCGACGCTGCCCGGCAGGTCCTCGCCGGGGATGCCGAGCGAGCGGGCGGCCGAGGCGCCGACCGCGTAGATCACCGCGTCGTGCCGCGCGGCCAGTTCCTCCACGGTGACGTCCCGGCCTACCTCGACACCCAGGCGCAGGCGGAGCCGCGGGTGGCTGTGGAAGCGCGCGAAGGCGTCGCCGATCTTCTTCGTCGACGGGTGGTCGGGCGCGACGCCGTAGCGCACGAGCCCGCCCGCGACCGGCAGGCGGTCGATCAGCGTGACCCGGGAATTGGTGTGCAGCAACAGATCCTCGACCGCGTACATGCCGGCCGGGCCGGTGCCGACCACCGCGACGTCCAGCGGCGCGAAGTCGCTCGGGATGTCGCGGCTGAACACCGGCGGGCCCCAGGCGTGGAAGTTCAGTGAAGGGTCCACAGCGGTTTCAAAGTCCACAGCGGTTTCAAAGTCCACAGTGGATTCACGGTCGGCGTAGTACCCGGCGTTCACCCCCGCATAGGCCTTCAACGGCGCGGTCAGGCTGTCCACCGGGAAGATCGCGTCGACCGGGCAAGCGTCCGCGCAGGCGCCGCAGTCGATGCAGGCGCGCGGGTCGACGTAGAGCATGTCGGTGCTGCCGAAGTCCGGCTCGTCCGGCGTCGGGTGGATGCAGTTGACCGGGCACACCGCGACGCACGACGCGTCGTTGCAGCAGGTCTGCGTGATCGCGAAGGCCATGACTCAGATCAGGTCCGCACGCTGGTAGAACCAGGTCGCGGGCTTGGTGAGCAGCCCGGCCGAGCCGAGGAACTCCATCAGCCCGGCGCAGCTGGAGCGCATCATCGACTTGTGGTGCTCGTTCGCCTTCGCCGCGGGGATCGCGCGCTTGGCGTCCAGCCCGGCGTTGGCGTAGACCTCCCGGTTCACCATGCTGCCCACGATCACGTACGAGGCGATGGCCACCACCAGCGCGTTGAACTGGCGCCGGAACCAGCCCGTGCCCTTCAGCCGCTCCCGGGTCTCCTCGCGGGCGAACTTCATGTGCCGCGACTCCTCGACCACGTGGATGTTGTTGATGGTGCGGACAAACGGCACCACCCGCTCGTCCCGCATCCAGTCCCGCTGCATCACGTCGAGGACCTCTTCGGCGACCAGGATCGCCGCGTACGCCGCTTCGCCGACCGCGACGGCCTTGAACACCCGGCCGGCCTCGACCACCAGCCGGCGCGGGCGGTACGCGGGCGCCCGCAGCTTCTCCGCGCCGCGAGCGAACATGATGGAGTGCCGGCATTCGTCGGCGATCTCGGTCAGCGCCCACTGGAACGCGGGGTCGGTCGGGTCCTTCGCGTAGAAGTCCCGCAGGATCATCTGCTGCAGGATCATCTCGAACCAGATCCCGGTGCTCGCCACCGACGCCGCCTCCTGGCGGGTCAGCTCGCGCCGCTGCTCCTCGCTCAGCTCGGCCCAGTAATCGGTGCCGTAGAGGGTGCTCCACTCGGGGCTCGCGCCGTGGCAGCCCACGTCCAGCGGCGTCTCCCAGTCGACCTCGGTCGCCGGGTCGTAGGACAGCGTCGCCGACGAATCCAGCAGGCGCCGGGCCACCTCCTCGCGGCCGGACGGCGGTTCGTCGGCTCGATGCCGGGTGTCGACGCTGGTCATGGCTGGCTCCCCTGACTTACCGTTACTCCGGTTTACTGTTACCTAAGGTAACATAAACTTGCGAAGGTTCAAGGGAGGGGAATTCCGCTCAGGAGGCGGCCGCACACTCCGCGCAAACGCCCCACCAGGTCACCTCGGCCTGCTCGACTCGGAAACCCGGCGCTTCGAGGGGATCGAGGCACGGCGCGGCACCGACCGCGCACGGCACGTCCTGCATCCGGCCGCACTCGCGGCAGACCAGGTGATGGTGGTTGTCGTCCGTCTCCAGCTCGAACCGCGCGGGCGAGCCCGCCGGCTCCACCGACCGCAGCAGCCCGGCCGCGACGAGGTCGTCCAGCACGTTGTAGAGCCCTTGGCGCGACAGGCCGGCGCCGGCACGCATGCCGTCGCCCCGGTCGTCCAGCGACGCCGCGATCTCGGCCGCCGTCAGGTGCGGCCACCGCCCGGCGGCCTCCAGCACCGCGCGCCGGTGCGGGGTGTTGCGCAGTCCCCGCTCGCGAAGCCGGGCGCCGAAGTCCTGCCTGCCCGAGTCGTCCATGGCCGCGAGGATACCGCCAGACTTGACTCAGTCAAAGGTGAAGAGGAACAGCTCACACCCGGCCTCGCCGCCGCGGCCCGCCGTCACGTCGCTGACCTGCGAAAACTACTCGAAAATCGGCCAGTCTTGACTGATTACGACAATTGACTAAGTCCAATCTAGAGACTAGAAATTTGCTTGTAACCCCACAACCGACCGCCGAGGAGCACCCGCGTGATCTGCCTCGACTGCGCGCAAGGCGAGCAGCGGCCCGCGGGCCGGGCACGGGGCGAAAACCGGAAAGACCCTCGAGAGGAGCAGGACATGACCAAGAGCCAGACCGCCACCACCGGGTTCGTCGCCTCGGCGGCGTTGAGCGCGGCGCTGCAGCAGGTGCTCGTCGACCTGATCGCGTTGCAGCTGCAGGCGAAGAACGCCCACTGGAACGTCACGGGCGCGGGCTTCCGCAGCGTCCACCTCCTGCTGGACGAGGTCGTGGACGCTGTCAGCGGGTTCGCCGACGACGTCGCCGAGCGGATGCGCGCGCTGCACGCCACCCCGGACGGCCGCCCCGGCACCGTCGACTCGAACCGGCAGATCGGCGACCTCCCCGCGGGCGAGCAGCCGGTGCCCACGGTGCTCACCACGATGACCGAACTGGTGGTCGACGCCGTCGAAGGCGTCCGCTCCGTGCACGACGCCGTGGACGCCGAAGACCCCACCACGGCCGACCTGCTGCACGCCGTGATCCAGGGGCTTGAGGAGAAGGCCTGGATGCTGCGCTCGGAGAACGCGGACCACTGACCGCCACGCCCGGGCCGCCACACCGGCGGGCCCGGGCCCAAGCCCGTTCGGCCCAAACCGGACAGCTCCGCCGGGCTCTCGCGTCTCTCGATCACCGACCGCGCGACGGCGCCGAGTTCGACGTCACGGTTGCGCGCGTAACGGCGCATGATCGCGAACGCGGTGGTCACGTCGACGCCGAGCCGTTCGGCGAGGAAGCCCTTCGCCTGCTCCACGACCACCCGGGTGCTGAGGGTTTCCTGCAACTGCGCCGCCAGCGTCGCCTTGCGGCTGATGGCGCGCTGCTGCAACAGCCCGATGGTGGCGACACCGGCGATGGTGCGCGCGATCCGGAGCCGGTCCGCCGTCAGCGGACCGCCGCGGGCGTGGAACAGGCCGAGTGCCCCGATGACCTCGCCGCGCAGCCGCATCGGCACGGCGTCGACCGCGGTGAACCCGGTCTCCGCCGCCGCGGCCGCGAAGACCGGCCACCGGGTCACCGGCCCGCTCCCGGTCACCAGGCCGGCCGGGAGGCCGGTACGGAAAGCCGTGGCACACGGGCCTTCCCCGGACTGCAGCTGGAGCAGCTCCAGCCGCCGCGCCCGCTCGTCGGTGCCCACGATCGTGGGCGGCCATCCGGGTTCTCCGGGCAGCAGCAGGCTGGCGGCGTCCACGTCGAGGATCTCGACGCACCGGCTCACCAGCTCGCGGAGGAAGCCGGCGACCTCGAAGCCGTCGTCGAGCGTGTCCGCGATCCCGGCGACGGCTTTGAGCAGCCGTCTGCCGGGCGAGCCTGGTTCCGTCAAAAGTCAAGCCGTCCTTCACGAGGTGGAAAAACGAGCGCTATCAACAAAACCGGGAAATCCGGCCGGTGGGCACCGCCGAATGACGCAGGCGCCGATCCGGCACTCGGAAGCCGGGTTCGCCATAGTCCGCCACCGCAACGAAACGCTCAGTGAAGCGGTACCCTCCGGCCGGGTTTCTCCCCGTTTCCGGCGCATTTCTCCACCCATTCCGGAATGGTGGCCGCCGGCCTGCGAAAATCGCGGCGGATCACCCCTATCGCCGGTCCGATACGCAGCCGTCCGTGCGATCAGCCGCGGATGCCGCGGCGCACCGGCACCCGATCACCGGCGCGCCGATCCCGGACTGCGACACTGAATCCTCGTGGACCGCCGAAGCGACGACCCCGGGAGAGCTCCTTGACGACAGCAGTGGTGACCGGCGCGGCGAGCGGGATCGGACGGGCGCTGGCCCGCGCGCTGCACGACCGCGGCGCCGGGCTGATCCTGGCCGACATCGACGATGCCGCCCTCACCGCCACCGCGGTCCCGCTGGGCGCCCGGGCGGTCCCGGCCGACGTCGCGGACCCGGACGCGATGGCCGCACTGGCCGCGGCGGCCGGCGAAGCCCGTCTGGTCTGCCTCAACGCGGGTGTGGTGGGACCGTCGCTGGGAGCGCCGTGGGAGGTCCCGGCCGCCGAGTGGGACCGGGTGTTCGCGATCAACGTCGCGGGGGTGGTCAACGGGCTCCGTGCCTTCGTGCCCGGCCTGCTCGCCTCTGGTGAGCCGGCGCACGTGCTGGTCACGGCGTCGCTGGCCGGGCTCGCGGTGTTCCCCGGAGGTGGCGCGTACGGCCCGTCGAAGCATGCCGTCGCCGCCGTCGTCCAGCACGCGGCCATGGCGCTGGAAGGCAGCGCGGTGCGGATCAGCATGATCTGCCCGGCCCTGGTCGCCACCGGGATGTCGGCCGAGGGGATCGACCCGGCGCTCGTCGCCGACGAAGCCCTGCGCGCCGTGGACGACGGGGTGTTCGCCGTCGTGCCGGCGGAATGGCGCGGCGCCGTCGTGACCCAGGCGGAACGGCTCGCGGCCGGACGGCCGCCGGTGCCGCCCGCTCCGGCGGTCTGAGCGGTTTCCCCGGAACCGGCATTGGATGTCCACTTCGGACACTCCGGAGTTCACGCCGGCAGTGAAGGAACCAAAGCCTCGTCCGGACGGCGGTCCGGACGCCAGCCACGCCAGGCGGTGTGGCGCAGGCGGCGCTCGCCCGGGGTGAACTGGCGGTAGACGACCTCGCCGACCAGCTTCGGCGTCACCCAGCGGGCATCGCGGGCTCGGTCGCGCGGGACGTCGTTCGCGAAGGGGCTTGTCTTGCGCTCCAACGGATTCAGCTTCGACTGGAGGTCGGCGAGGGTTTCGCGGGTGAAGCCGGTGCCGACGTCGCCGACGTAGAGCAGGTCGCCGGAATCGCGGGCGTGCGCGCCGAGCAGCAGTGCGCCGATCGTGCCCTCGCGGTTGCCCTGGCCGGGGCGCCAGCCGCCGACGACCACCTCCAGCGTCCGGACCAGCGGATGCTTCAGCCAGTCCGGGCTGCGCCGGCCCGGGTGGTACTTCGACCGCCGGTCCTTGGCCACCAGCCCTTCGAGGCCACGCTCCGCGGCCACGTCCAGCAGGTCCTGCGGGCCGGTCCCGTCCGCGGCCAGGCCGGTGTGGGGGTACGACGGCGTGACCACGATCAGCCGGGGGTCCGGCGGTTCGAGGCCCGCCAGCACCTTCCGCCGTTCGTCGTAGGTCTCGCCGAGCAGCTTCTCGGTGCCGAGCTGCAGGACGTCGAAAGCGAAGTAGGCGACCGTGCGGCCGCTGGTGCCGTGGTTCTGCAACAGCCCGAAGTCCGGCCGGCCGGATTCGTCCAGCGCGACGATCTCCCCGTCCAGCACCGCGGCCCGGCCGCCGAGCGCATCGCCGAAAGCGCCGGTCAGCTCGGGATAACGCGGGGTGAAGTCGGTGCGGTTGCGGCTGGTGAGCACCGTGGTGCCGTCCGGCGCGATCCGCATGACGGCCCGGTAGCCGTCCCACTTCCACTCGTAGGCGTACTTCGGGTCGTCCGGCAGGCGGCCCCGGTCGGGGGTGGCCAGCATCGGCTCGATGCCGTCCGGCACCCGGTCGCCACCGGCCATCGCGGGCTCCTTCCGCCGCCCCCACCGTAGGCCGGACGGCCGCGTTCCGCGCCCGGGCGAACTCCCGCGAATGGCGCAGCTTCATTTCGCGGGATCCCGGGTACTTCCCAGCGGAGCTGTGAACAGACGAAGGAGACCGCGCCATGGAGCTGGCCGAAGCCACTGCCGTCGAACGGCCCGCCGAGCCCCGCTCGGACCTGGTGGTCGAGCAGGCCAGAGGCATTCTGATGGCCCGGCGGGACTGCACCGCCGCCGGCGCGCTCGCCGTCCTGCAGACCGCGGCGCACGACAGCGGCGCCACGGTCCACGCCGTCGCCCTCGCGCTCGTCGACGAGGTCGAGGCCCGCGCCCGGCACCGCCAGGACGAACTCGACGCCGGGTGGGCCTCGGTCAGCGGCTCGCGGACTCCGGGATCGTGATCGGGGCGCCGGTCTTCTCCTGAACCTCGCCGGACGTGACGCCGGGCGCCAGCTCCACCAGGAGCAGGCCGTCCGGGGTCACGTCGAGGACGGCGAGGTCGGTGATGATCCGGTCGATCACCCCGGCCCCGGTCAGCGGCAGCGTGCAGGATCCGACGATCTTCGGGCTGCCGTCCTTGGCCACGTGATCGGTGAGCACGACGATCCGCTTCGTGCCCGCGACCAGGTCCATCGCCCCGCCCATGCCCTTGACCAGCGCGCCGGGCACGGTCCAGTTGGCCAGGTCGCCGTTGGCCGCGACCTGCAGCGCGCCGAGCACGGCGACGTCCACGTGACCGCCGCGGATCATCGCGAACGACGTGGCGGAGTCGAAGTAGCTCCCGCCCGGCAGCACGGTGACCGTCTGCTTGCCGGCGTTGATCAGGTCCGCGTCCTCCTCCCCCTCGAACGGGAACGGGCCGAGGCCGAGGATGCCGTTCTCGCTCTGCAGGGTGACCCGGACGCCGTCCGGCAGGTGGTTGGCGACCAGGGTCGGGATCCCGATGCCCAGGTTCACGTAGTCGCCGTCGCGCAGCTCGCGTGCGGCGACGGCCGCCATCTCGTCACGGCTCCAGCCCATCGTCACGCCTCCGTTCCGGCGGCCGGGCGCGGGCGCACCGTCCGCTTCTCGATCTCCTTGGCCCGGGCGCGGGCCGCCACCAGCCGGTTGACGTAGACACCGGGGGTGATCACCAGGTCCGGCTCGACGTACTCGCCCTCGTCGAGCAGCACCTCGGTCTCGACCACGGTGACCTTGCCGCAGGTGGCGACGAGCGGGTTGAAGTTGCGCGCGGTGTACCGGTAGACGAGGTTGCCCGCGCGGTCCGCGGTGTGGGCGTGCACCAGCGCGACGTCGGCGACGATCGCGCGCTCCAGCACGTGGGTCCGCCCGTCGAACTCCTCGTGCGGCTTGCCCTCGGCGACCGGCGTGCCGACGCCGGTGCGGGTGTAGAACGCCGCGATCCCGGCGCCGCCGGCGCGCATCCGCTCGGCGAGCGTGCCCTGCGGCGCGAACTCGACCTCCACCTCACCGTCGAGGTACTGGCGCGCGAACAGCTTGTTCTCCCCCACGTAGGACGCGATCACCTTGCGCACCTGGCGGTTCTCCAGCAGCAGCCCGAGGCCGAGGCCGTCCACGCCCATGTTGTTCGAGACGACCGTCAGGTCCC
This sequence comes from Amycolatopsis sp., assembly GCA_036502365.1. Lineage (GTDB taxonomy): Bacteria > Actinomycetota > Actinomycetes > Mycobacteriales > Pseudonocardiaceae > Amycolatopsis. The sequence continues at coordinate 15,479 of DASXYS010000164.1, read as the reverse complement.
GCACGCCGGAGTCGCGGACCGCTTCGATCAGGTCGGACGGGATGCCGCACAGGCCGAAGCCGCCGACCGCCAGGGTGCTGCCGTCCCGCAGCGCGCCGGCCAGCGCTTCGCGGGCGTCGTCGAACATTTGGGGCACGTTCTCTCCTTTGAGCGTCCACTCACCGATCAGCAGACCCGAGTCAAGTCCGCCCCGGCCGGGAGTTCAAGCAGGGGAAACACTCACGGGTCCATCTTTTCGGCAGGCGGACGCGAAATTCGCAGGTGTTCACTGAGTGGACATAGGATCACGGTATGACCTCTGCTCGTCGGCCGCCTCCCCACCTGATCGGCCGGGCGGCCGCCGTGCTGCGCGCGCTCTCGACCAGTGCGGCCGCCGGCGTGTCGACCTCGGGTGTCGCGCGGGCCACCGGCCTCGCCCGGCCCACCGCCCACCGGCTGCTCATGGCGCTGCTCGACGAGGGCTTCGCCGACCGGGACCGCCGAAGCGGCCGCTGGCACCTGGGCCCGGAGCTCTATCTGCTCGGCGAAGCGGCCGCGGCGCGCTACGACGTGACGCAGCGCGCGCGGGAGAGCGTGCACCGGCTCGCCACAGCCACCGGCGAGAGCGCGTTCTTCTCCGCCCGCCGCGGCGACGAAACGGTCTGCCTGCTGCGCGAGGACGGCGACTTCCCGATCCGCTCCTTCGTGCTCTACGAGGGCGCACGGTTCCCGCTCGGCGTGGTCTCGGCGGGACTCGTTGTGCTGGCTCTGCTCCCGGACCGCGAAATCGACGCCTATCTGGGCGGCACCGACCTCACCGCGCGCTGGGGCCCGAGGCACTCGGCGGACGCCGTGCGCGGCCGGATCGCCCAGACCCGTGAGCTGGGTTATGCCGTCAACCCCGGTCTGGTCGTCGAAGGCAGCTGGGGCATGGCCGCGGCGGTTTTCGGCCCGGGCGGCGAGCCGGCGTGGGCCCTGACGCTGACCGGCGTCGAGTCCCGCTTCCGCGAGGACCGGCGCACGCAGCTGGGCGAGCTGCTGCTGAAGGAGGCCCACGCGCTGACCACAGCCCTGCGCCACGAGCCCCGGCCCTGACGTTCTGCCGTGAAAGCTTGGCACAGCAGTGAAACCCGCTCCGTCCACAAGAGACGGAGCGGGCCGTCAGATCACCAGGTCACGGGCAGCTCGTACACGCCGTACACGGACCCGTCGTGCTTGAACGGGATGTCGGCAAGATCCCCGGCCAGTGCCAGCGTCGGGATGCGGCGGTAGAGCGTGCTGTACACGATCTGCAGCTCCAGCCGCGCGAGCTGCTGGCCGAGGCACTGGTGCACGCCGAAGCCGAAGGCCACGTGCCGATGGGCGTCGCGGGTGAGGTCGAGGCGGTCCGGGTCGTCGAAGACGCTCGTGTCGCGGTTGGCGATGTCGTTGGCCAGGATCAGGCCTTCGCCGGCGCGCACGACTTCGCCGCCGACCTCGATGTCCGCCACCACCGCGCGCCGCCGCCCGTTGTGCGTGATGTTCAGGTACCGCAACAGTTCCTCGGTGGCGGAGGCGACCAGCCTGGGATCGTCGGACTCGCGCAGCAGCGCCAGCTGGTCCGGGTGCTCCAGCAACGCGAGCGTGCCGAGCGCGATCATGTTCGCGGTGGTCTCGTGGCCCGCGATGAGCAGCAGCACGCCCATCTGCGCCGCCTCGGCGCGGGTCAGCTCCCCCGCGGTGACCCGGACGGCCAGCCCGGACAGCAGGTCGTCGGCCGGGTGCGCCTCCTTTTCACCCACCAGCCGGTCGAGGTAGCCGGTGAGCGCCGCGTGGCCGGCCATCCGTTCTTCGGGGCCGGCGTCGCGCCGGATGATCACCTTGCTGTTGTCCTGGAAGAAATCGTGGTCGCTGTAGGGCACCCCGAGCAGTTCGCAGATCACCAGCGACGGCACCGGCAGCGCGAAGGCGTCGACCAGGTCCACCGGCCGGGGACCGGCGAGCAGCTCGTCGATCAGGTCGTCGACGATCTGCTGGATGGCCGGGCGCATCGCCCCGACCCGCCGCATGGAGAACGGCGCGGTCACCATGCGGCGCAGGCGATTGTGCTCCGGGTCGTCCATCAGGATGAAGCTGATCCGGGAGCCGCCGTCCTTGGGCAGCGGCGCCGGGCTCGGGTAGCCGGGGCTGGCGATGTCGGCGCTCACCCGCGGGTCGGACAGCAGCGCCCGCTGCTCGGCGTACCGGGTCACCAGCCACGGAGTGCTGCCGTCCCAGAGCCGGACCCGCGTGAGCGCGGACTCCTCCTGCTTGGCCCGCGCGGCGGGCGGCGGGTCGAACGGGCGGCCCGCCGCCCGCTCCATCGGGAAGTCCGGCACCCCGGCCGGGCTCGTCTCGACCGTGCTGGTCATCGTGTGCTCCCAAGGGGGTTCGCGGGCCGGGTGCGGCCTTTGTGGACGGTGGCGGGACGGCTCACGCGGTTTCGGCGACGGTGATCGCCGCCGCCGGGCAGACGTTCGCCGCCTCGCGGACCGCCGCGTGGAACCCCTCGGCCGGCGCAGCTTCGAGCAGCATCACGACGCCGTCGTCCTCCCGCTGGTCGAACACCTCCGGGACGAGCAGCACACAGGTGCCCGCGCCGCAGCACCGGTCTTCGTCGACAGTGACCTTCATCGTTGCTTCTCTCCTTCGATTCTTACGCCACCGTGTCGTCACGGGCGGGTGTCGACGGGGCCAGCCACAGGCCGACCAGCGCGTTGATCAGTCCGGTGCCGGCGTCTTTCCAGCTGCCGCGCGAAGTCTGGGTGCCCTCGGCGAGCGCGCGCTCCCGCTCAGCCCACATGTGCACCATCAGCTGACGGGTCATGCCGGAGCGCTCGGCCCACACCTCCGGTGACAGGTCGGGCAGGCATCCCTTCAGCCCGCGCAGGATCCGGTGCATCGAAGGCGCGCCGAGGCCGTCTTCGACCATGATCACCTGCAACGCCGGGTCGGTCATCACCTGCGCGCCGAACCGCGCGAACCAGGTGGGCGCCGGCAGCGTGTCCAGGTGGTCGGTGACCGGGTGGACCAGGCAGGCCAGCCAGTCGCGCACGGAGGCCGAGCCGTCCAGCGCGTCGGCCATCCGGGCGCGCCGCCGTTCGATCGGCCCGGTGTGCTTGTGCGCGATCGCCCGCACCAGGTCGGCTTTGGTGCCGAAGTGGTAGCCGACCGCGGCGTTGTTGCCCTGCCCGGCGGCTTCGCTGATCTGCCGGTTCGAAACCGCGTACATACCGTGCTCGGCGAACAGCCGCTCGGCCGTCGCCAGGATCAGCTCACGCGTCGGCATGGAGCGCTCCGGGACTTCGAGGCGCACGGTCACCCTCGCCCCGGCAGCTCTCGCGGCCCGCCGGCAGTGAGGATTTCGGCGCGGCGCGGCTCCTCGGTCTGCTCCACCGTGTTTCCTCCTCAATCCCGGCCTCGAGTTCGTGATCAGTCAACCGGCTCTGCTAGCTTAAGTCAAGCAGTTGACTTAAGTTGACGGCGTAACGCTCACTCCCCCTCCCGGAGGCCCTCCCATGCCCGAACCCGCCGCCGCCCCGTCCCGGCCGAACCTGGTCGTCGCGGTGCTGGCCTTCGCCGGGATCGTGGTGTCGCTGATGCAGACGCTGGTGATCCCGCTGATCCCCCAGCTGCCGCGGCTGCTGCACGCCGCACCGGCCGACACCACCTGGGCGATCACCGCGACCCTGCTCGCGGGCGCCGTCGCGACGCCGACCATGGGCCGGCTGGGCGACATGTACGGCAAACGGCGCCTGCTGCTGGTCAGCCTGGTCCTGCTGGTGGCGGGCTCGGCGGTCGGCGCGATGAGCGACTCCCTGATCCCGATGGTCGCCGGCCGCGCCCTGCAAGGACTTGCCGCGGGCGTGATCCCGCTGGGCATCAGCATCATGCGTGACGAGCTGCCGGCCGGACGGCTGGGCTCGGCGACCGCGCTGATGAGCGCCTCGCTCGGCGTCGGCGGCGCGCTCGGCCTGCCCGCGGCGGCGTTGCTGGCCGAACGCGCGGACTGGCATCTGCTGTTCTGGGTCTCGGCCGGGCTCGGCGCCGTCGCGCTGGCGCTGGTGGCGACCGTCGTGCCCGAGTCCCGGGTCCGCACCGGGGGCCGGTTCGACCTGGCCGGCGCGGCCGGGCTGTCGGTCGCGCTGGTGGGCCTGCTGCTGGGCATCTCGCAGGGCGCGGACTGGGGCTGGGGCAGCCCGCTGACGATCGGCCTGTTCGCCGGCGCGCTGGTGGTGCTGCTGGTCTGGGGCCGCTGGGAGCTGCAGGCCCGGCAGCCGCTGGTCGACCTGCGCACCAGCGCACGGCGGCAGGTGCTGCTGACCAACCTGGCGTCGGCGGTGTTCGGCTTCGCGATGTTCGCGATGTCGCTGGTGCTCCCGCAGTTGCTGCAGCTGCCCGCTTCGACCAGCTACGGCCTGGGCCAGTCGATGCTGGCCGTCGGTCTGGTGATGGCGCCTTCGGGGCTGGTGATGATGGCGGTGGCGCCGCTGTCCGCGCGCATCTCCCGCACCCGTGGCCCGCGGACGACGTTGATGCTGGGCGCTTTTGTCGTGGCCGCCGGCTACGGCGTGAACATCGTGCTGATGACCGAAACCTGGCATCTGGTGCTCGTGTCCAGCGTCATCGGCGCGGGCATCGGGCTGGCCTACGGCTCGATGCCCGCGCTGGTGATGGGCGCGGTCCCGGTGTCCGAGACCGCCGCCGCCAACAGTCTCAACACGCTGATGCGGTCCATCGGCACCTCGGTCTCCAGCGCGGTGTCCGGGGTGGTGCTGGCCCAGCTGACGATCACCGCCGGCGGCGCGATCTTCCCGTCACAGAACGGTTTCCGTGTGGTGATGGCGATCGGCGCCGCGTCCGCGCTGCTGGCGCTGGCCATCATTTCGTTCGTGCCGCGCCGGACGCCTTCACCGGCCCCGGCGGCCCCGGTTCCGGCGGTGGCGTCGAACTAACGGCCCCGCTGCCGAACAGGGTGCGGCAGCAGCCGAGGAACGCCTCCGCGCGCCGGGTCAGGCGGGCGCCCGCGGCCCAGCCCAGCACCACGGGTGTGGTGGGCACGCGGTCGCGGATCGGGAGGACGTGCAGGGGCAGGCCTTCCACCGAGACGCCGACCGGCGGGCGCTGCACGGCGAGCGAATAGCCCAGCCCCCGCGCGACCATCGCGCGGGCCAGCTCGAAGCTGCCCGCGCGGTGCGCCACCCGCATCTCCACGCCGGCCGCGTCGAACACCGAGCGGAAGTACCGCGTACTGGGCGGCACGTCGAGCAGGATCAGCGGCTCGTCCGCGAGATCGCGCAGCGCCACGGACTTCCGCCGGCCGAGCCGGTGCCCGGCGGGCAGCAGGACGGCGGGCGGCCGGTCGTGCAGCACGGCCACCTCGATGCCGGGCAGCAGGTCCTGGCGGTAGAGGAAGGCCAGCTCGCACGTGCCGTCGAGCAGCTGCGCCTGGAGGTCCGCCAAGGTGCCCTCGACGAACTCCACCGCCACCCCGGGCTGTTCGGCCCGGAAGCCCGCGATCGCGGCGGGCAGGTGCAGGGCCGCGATCGGCGCGTAACAGCCGATGCGCAGCCGTCCCGCCGGCTCGCGGCCGAGGCGCCGGGCCCCCGCGGTCAGCTCGGTGACGGCGCCGAGCACCGCCCGCGCCTCGGCGACGACCTGCCGGCCCGCGGGCGTCAGCGCGGTGCCGCGGCGCGGGCCGCGGATGACCAGCCCGGCGTCCAGCACCCGTTCCAGCTCCGCGACGGCCAGCGAAACGGCGGACTGGGAAACGTGGCAGCGCGCCGCCGCGGCGGTCATCCCACCGGTCTCCGCGATGGCGACCAGGTATTCGAGCTGCCGGAGCGAAACCGGGGGAAGACTCATGAGCCGAGCTTATGGGCCGACCGAGTTTTCCGAACTGGACCAATGCGCCGGGCGCGTGCCAGTGTCGATGACGTGCCCCGAACCCACAGCCACCCCTTCGTCCCCTACTCGCCCCAACGCCTTTCGGACGGCGAAGGGCTGCGACGCGGCCGGGAGCTGCACGAGCACCTGGACGCCCGCCGTTCGGTGCGGTGGTTCTCCCCCGAGCCCGTGCCGCTGGCCGCGATCCAGACCGCGGTGCGCGTCGCCAACACCGCGCCGAGCGGGGCGCACCACCAGCCGTGGACCTTCGCCGCCACCAGGGATCCCGCACTCAAGCGCCAGGTGCGGGCGGGCGCCGAGGAGGAGGAACGCCGGTTCTACCGCGAGCGCTCCGCCCCGCAGTGGCACCACGCGCTGGTCCCGCTGGAAACCAACGAGGACAAGGAGTTCCTGGAAGTCGCACCGTGGCTGGTGGTGGCCTTCGCGCAGAAGAGCACCCCGCGGCCGGACGGCGGGCTGCGCAAGAACTACTACGTCTCCGAGAGCGTCGGCATCGCCTGCGGCCTGTTCATCACGGCCCTGCACACGATGGGCCTGGCGACGCTGACCCACACGCCCAGCCCGATGGCGTTCCTGACCGGGCTGTTCGGCCGCCCGGCCACCGAGCGGCCGTTCATCCTGTTCCCGGTCGGCCACCCCGCCGACGACTGCGAAGTGCCGGACCTGCGGCGCAAACCGCTGTCCGAAGCGCTGGTCGTCGTCGGCGAGGCGTGAGACTCAGGCAGTCAGCGCCGCGAACCGCCGCAGCGTCTCCTCCTGGCCGAGGGCCTGGGTGATGGAGTGCAGGTCCGGGCTGCGGGTGGAGCCGGTGATCGCGATCCGGATGATCTGCGACGCCTCGCGGATGGAGCCGGGGAACGCGTCCGGGTCCTTCTTGAACTCCTTGGCGTTGCGGGCGAAACCGTGCTTGGCCGCGACGTCGCGGATCTGCTGGAACCACTCCTGGCCGTCGTCGAGCTGCTGGTAGTTCGCGACGAAGTCGGCGGCGACCGCGCGCACCACTTCGGGGGCGACACCGAGCGCGGCGATCCGCTCGTCGTCCGGCCCGGTCACGGCCGCGTGCAGCTGCGGGAAGAAAAACCCGTACACGGCACGGAACTCGCCCCACCGCTTGAGGTCCTTGCGCGGGTTCTCCGCCCCTTCGCGCTCGACGGCCAGCGCGCGCAGCGCCAGCTCCGGCTCGGCATCGAGCACCGCGAGCAGCTCGGGGTCGAACTGACCGGCCCAGCCGCGCACGGCGTCGAGGATGTCCTGACCGGACAGCGTGGCGATGTGGTCGGCCGCGATGTCGTCGAGCTTGACCAGGTCGACCAGCGGGCCGGCGACGCCGCACTCCTCCAGCCGGATCGGCTCGGCCAGCGCCTGCTCCAGCGGCAGCTCCGCGAGCCGGCCGTTCGCGAGCCCGCGCAGGTAATACAGCACGGCGTCGGCCGGGTAGCCGGCTTCGATATAGAAGTCGACCGACGCCTCCGGGTCCTTGCGCTTGGACAGCTTGCGCTTGCTGCCGCCCTCCTGCTTCATCAGCGGAGCGATGTGCGCGTAGGCGATCGGCTCGAAGCCCAGCGCGTCGAACAGCTGCTGGTGCACCGGCACCGACGAGATCCACTCGTCGCCGCGGATGACCAGGTTGACGCGCATCAGGTGGTCGTCCACGGCGTGCGCGAAGTGGTAGGTCGGCAGCCGCGGGCTCTGCTCGGAGCTCTTGAGGATCACCACGTCGTTGCGGTTCGCCTCGGCCTCGATCGTGCCGCGGATGGCGTCGGTGAAGCGCACCCGGGCGCCGGTGTCGTCGGGCGCGCGGAAACGCACCACCCACGGCTCGCCGACGTCGAGCTTGGCCTGCACGTCGGCCGGATCGGCGTCGCGCCAAAGGGCCCACGAGCCGTAGTAGCCGGTGGGCAGCTTGGTGGCCTGCTGGCGGGAGGTGATCGAGGCCAGCTCGTCCTTCGTGGCGAAGTCGATGTACGCGCGGCCCTCGCGCAGCAGGTGGCGGACGTAGCTGAGGTAGATCTCCTCGCGCGCCGACTGCTGGTACGGGCCGTAGTCGCCGCCGCGGGTGATGTCCTCGTCGGCGGCCAGGCGGAAGTAGGCGAAGCCGCGCTCGAACTGCTCGACCGCACCCTCGACCTCGCGCGACTGGTCGGTGTCCTCGACCCGCACCAGGTAACGGCCGTCGGAGTGGCGCGCCACGTCCTGGTCGATGGTGGCGGTGTAGATGCCGCCGATGTGCACGAACCCGGTCGGGGACGGGCCGAACCGGGTCACCTTCGCGCCCTCGGCCAGCGGCCGCGCCGGGTAGCGCTGCTCCCAGTGCTCGGGCTCGGGCAGGTCCACGGGGAACAGGGCATCGATGACGGCTCGGTCCAGCATGGGCGTCGGCACTCCGGGCGGCTCTCGGTCGGGCAGGGCGGGGGAACCCCACCAGCCTATCTCCGCCGGTCGGCGGTCTTCCGGGCACCGTCGGCCGCCCCGGCGGGCCACGCGGCAGAACGCGGTGAACGACTCCTTCGCGGCGTCAGACGCGGTGAAGCAGTCGTTCACCGCGTGTCGGCTTCACCGCGGCAGCGCGGTTTCCAGCGCCCGGATCACCTGCGTAAGGTGCCGCCGGGTGGCCTGCTCGGCGGCCGCGGTGTCGCCGGAGCGCAAGGCGTCGAGGATCTCGCGGTGCTCGCCGAGGCTGGCCTCCGGACGGCCGGGCACGGAGACGGTCACGTTCTGCCCGAGCTGCAACTGAGCGCCGAGCAGGTCGGCGATCGCCAGTAGGCGGCGATTCGGCGAGGCCTGCCAGATCAGCGCGTGGAATTCACGGTCCAGCTCGGCGTAGCGGGTGATGTCACCGTTTTCCAACGCGGTCCGCTGGCCGTCGATCAGCTCGCCGAGCCGGGCCAGCAGCTCCGGCGGCCGGCTGCGGGCGAGGTCGCGGGCGGCGAGGGTGTCCACGGCGGAGCGCAGTTCGTAGAGGTCACGCAGGTCCGCCCCGGTCAGCTCGGCGACGAAGTAGCCCGAATGCGGCCGGGAAACCAGGAAACCCTCGCGTTCCAGGATCGCCAGCGCGGCCTTCACCGGCGTCGGCGAGATACCGAGCCGCTCGCTCAGCGGTCGCACGGTGACGCGCTCGCCGGGCCTCAGCTCGCGGGTCAGCACCGCCTCACGGACCGCCGCGTACGCCGCGCGGACCAGGCTGCCCGCTTCGGGAGCGTCCATCTGTCTCGCGTCTCCTCCCGGCGATCAGATCCAATCCTGGCCGCCTCAGGCCGGCGGGATGGCGCCGTCCTTGGCCAGCAGCGGCACGTCGACGTCGATCGTCTCGGGGTACTTGATCCCGGCGCCGGTGTTGAGCACCACGACCTCCTCGCCCCCGTCCAGCCAGCCGGACTCGCGCAACTGGTCGACGGCGGCGAAACAGGCCGCGCCCTCCGGGCAGATGAACGTACCCTCAAGCCCGGCGAGCCGTCGCTGCGCGGCGAGCAGCTCCTCGTCGGTGACGGCGACGGCGGTGCCGCCGGTAGAGTAAATCGCGTCCAGGACAAGGAAATCGCCCAGCGCCTTGGGCACGGTGATGCCGAAGGCGACCGTCCTGGCGTCCGGGAACGGCTCGCTTTCCCTTGCCCCGCGCGCAAAAGCCTCGACGATCGGCGCGCAGCCCGTGGCCTGGACCGCGACCAGGCGCGGCAGCTCGCCGGAGAGCCAGCCCAGTTCTTTGAGCTCCAGCAAGGCCTTGTGGATCCCGATCAGGCCGACACCACCGCCGGTCGGGTACAGCAGCACGTCCGGCGTCCGCCAGCCGAGCTGCTCGGCGATCTCGTAGCCCATCGTCTTCTTGCCCTCGAGCCGGTAGGGCTCCTTGAGCGTGGAGACTTCCTGGTAGCCGCCCCGTTCGGCGACCGCGGCGTGGACGAGCTTGCCCGCGTCGCCGATCAACCCGTCCACGCGGTACAGCTCGGCGCCGCTGGCCAGGCACTCCTTCATGGTGATCGCGGGCGCGTCGTCGGGCATCGCGATCAGGCTCCGCAGCCCGGCCCGCGCGGCGTAGAGCGCCCAGGCCGCGCCCGCGTTGCCGTTCGTCGGCATCGCGACGCCGCGTACGCCCAGCTCCAGTGCCCGCGAGACGCCGACCGCGGCGCCACGGGCCTTGAACGAGCCGGTCGGGACCAGCCCCTCGTCCTTCATCAGCAGCCGGGGCACGCCGGCCTGCTTGCCGTACGCGGGCGTCGGCAGCAGCGGTGTCATCCCCTCCCCGAGCGTCACCACGTGCTCGGGAAGGCGCACCGGCAGAACCTCGTGGTAGCGCCACAGATTCGGCTCCCGCGCCGCGATCTCGGCCGGCGTCACGGTCTCGCGCACCCGCTCCAGGTCGTACCGCGCCAGCAGCGGCGCGCCGGCCGCGGACGTCCCGGCCACCTCGTCGGCTTCGTAGCGCTCCCCGGTCCGCGAGCACTCCAGATGGCTGAGGAACGAGAACGTCATGCCGCCTCCAGGTCGGGAAAGTCCCGCACAGTTTGGATCCAAAACGTCCGGGTGGTCAACGCCGGACCACATCGTGGACGCCTCAGCGGGAGCTGGAGCTGGCCGGGGGAACAGGCGGCGCGGTCCCCGACGCCGAAGACGGCGGCGCGGCGAGCACCACCCCGGCCAGCAGCGCGATCCCACTCAGCCACAGGGCCAGCCGGACGAGCGACGAGACAGTGCAGATGATCCTCATGAACGGACTCCTCGTGGTAGTCCCGCGACCGCGGTTTCCGTTGGCGCAGAAGGGAATTTCCCCTACCACCAGGGTGCGCCGCCCACCGCGGCCGAACAATGGGTTTCCTGTTTCCCCTTACCCCGGGCAACAGTTCTTCCCACCGGGACGAGTCAGGATCCGGGCAGGCGGTCGCTTTCGGCCCGGACGGCGCCGAGGATCCGGTCGCTGATCTGCCCCAGCTGACGGATCTGGGCCTGGGTGAGCCGGTCGAAGAAGAGCCGGTTGACGGCATCGACGTGACCGGGGGTGGCCTCGGTGACCTTGTCCGCACCGGCGTCGCTGAGGACAGCCAGGGTGTAGCGCCCGTCGGCGGGGTCCGGGGTGCGGGTCACCCAGCCATGGCGTTCCAGGCGGCCGATCGCCCGGGACAGTTTGGACAGTGACGCGTTGGCCACCTTCGCCAGCTCGCCCATCCGCAGGGTGCGCTCGGGCGCTTCGGACAGCGCCCACAGGACGCCGTACTCGAACAGCGCCAGCCCGGCGTCGCGGTGCAGCTGATCGTCGAGGGCCACGGGCAGCCACACCATCAAGCGGTTGAACGCGTCCCAGGTCTGACGGTCTTCCGGCCGGGCCATCACACCCACCGCGTTGTCTGTGCCATGGCCCGACCTTACTTGACCGGGCAACTCGCCCGGCCGCTCGATTCACTTGACTGAGCAACTCATCGGTACTACTTTTGACTTACCCAGTCAAGTGACTGCACCTCCCCGGAAGGTCCCCGTGAAACTCACGAAACACACCCATGCCACCGTTGTTCTCACCAAGGACGGCGCCACCCTCGTGCTCGACCCGGGGGCGTACACGCCCGAATCCGCGGAACTCGTCGGCGCCACCACGGCCGTGCTCGTCACGCACGACCACCCCGACCACTTCGACGCCGCCGTCCTGAACGCCGCGCTTGACGCTCAGCCGTCACTGCGGGTGTGGGCACCGGAAAACGTGGTGGGGATGCTCGGTTCACACGACGGCCGGGTCGTGGCAGTCTCCGCGGGCGACCGCTTCGAAGCCGCGGGATTCCTCGTGGCCGTCTTCGGCGAGCACCACGCGGCCGTCCACGCCGACCTCCCGCCGATGGGCAACGTCGCCTACCTGATCGACGGCAACGTCTACCACCCCGGCGACTCCTACTTCGTGCCCGACGCGGCGGTCGGGACGCTGCTCGTGCCGGCGGCCGGCCCGTGGACCAAGGTCGGTGAGGGCGTCGACTTCGTACGGGCCGCCAAGCCGTCTCTCGCCATCCGGATCCACGACCTCACCCTGAGCGAGATCGACGCTGCTTCGTTCGCCCAGTTCACCGGCGAGCTGACCGGAGTGCCGCTGACGGTGCTCGGGATCGGAGAGAGCCTCACGGTCTGAAATCCGCGCTCAGCCGCGCGACTCCAGCCGGATCCGGGCCTCTCCCAGCACCGCCGGGTCGAGCTTCACGCGGTAGCCCGCCGCCTCGGCCCACCAGCGGGCCGCGGCCTCGCGGTCGCCCCGGCCCGCGGCGACGTTGCCCAGGCCCAGCAGGGCCCGCGCCCGCTCGTAGTCGCTGCCGGCCTGATCGGCGATCTCGGCCGCGGCGGCGTATCCGCGCTCGGCGGCGTCCGCCCGCCCGGCCCGGAAACACGTCCAGGCCAAGCAGTTGGCCGACATCGCCTGGTCCACCGGGAGCTGGGCGAGGTCGTTCGCCTCCGCTGCCGAGGCAACGGCTTCGTCGTGCCGCCCCAGCTCCGAAGACGCGTACGCGATTCCCCGCAGCGCGATCACGACGTTGCGGGTACGGCCGGTGCGGCGGTAGACCTCGAGCACCTGCCTCAGGTCGGCCAGCGCGGGCTCCGGCTCGCCGGCGTAGAGCCGGGCCCAGGCGAGGCTGGACAACGCGTCGACCAGGCCGCGCTCGTCGTGCGCCTCGGTGAAGCGCTCCTGGGCCAGCCGGTGGCAGCGGATCGCCTCGGCGGCATCGCCGGACTCGACGTAGGCCATGCCGAGGTTGTTCAGGATCAAGCCCTTTGCGCCGGGCTCGTCCGCGACCTCCAGCGCCCGCCGGTGGGTGCGGATCCACGGCTCGAACAGCTTCTCGCGGAAGAAGAAACCGCGGAGCATGAACGCCAGCTGCCAGCAGCGCCGCGCCAGCCCGTGGTCCGCGGCCACCGCCACGAGGTCGGCCAGCACCGGCCATTGGGCGCCGAGCCACGCCAGCGCGCCGTCCGCGTCGACGAAGGGCAGGCGCGAAGGCCGCGCCGCTCCGGTCCCGGGCCGGAAGCGGTGGGGCTCGGTCAGCTCGTCCGCGGCGAAGACGGTCCCCACGACGTGCTCGACCAGCCGCGCCACCGCCGTCGCGCGGTCGGGCTCCGCGATCTCCGGGAGCACGCGGCGCAGGGCGAACATCCGCATCAGGTCGTGCACTTCGACGTAACCGTCCTCGTCGCGGACCACCAGATGCGCGTCGTGAAGCCGGTCGAGCAGCCGGTCGGTCTCACCCACGCCGAGGCCGGCCAGCGCCTCGACGGACGGGCCTTCCGCGGCCGCGGCCGGGTGCAGCGCGAGCAGCCCGAACAGCCGTCGCTGGTCCTCGGGCAGAGCCGCGCAGGAAACGGCGAACGCCGTGGCAACACTGCGTTCCCCGTCGTCCAGCGCGCCGAGCCGGGTGTCCTCGCCGGCCAGCCGGTCGCGCAGCCGGGCCGCGGTCCAGCCGCCCGCCACGAACCGCGCGGCGGCGATGCGGACGGCAAGCGGGAGCCGGCCGCAGTAGTCGGCGATCTCCCCCGCGACGGCGTCGTCACCGGCGTCCCGGTCGCCGGCGATGGAGCGCAGCAGGGCGACCGCGTCCCGCCGCGGCAGCACGTCGACGGGGAAGTGCCAGGCGTCGTCGAGCGCGGGAAGCCGCCCGCGGCTGGTCACGAGCACACGCGAGGCGGTGTCGCCGGGGATCACGGCGCGGACCTGGTCCGCGGTCCGCACATTGTCGAGTACCAGCAGCACCCGGCGTTCGCGCAGCTGGTCGCGCACCAGGTTGGCCAGGCCGTCCTCGTCCGAGGGCACCTGCGCGGGCGCGATGCCGAGCAGGCTCACCAGCCGGCGCAGGCCTTCGACCGCGGAAAGCGCTTCGGCTCCGGGCGTGTGGCCGTGGAAATCGAAGAAGAGGCAGCCGTCGGGGAACGCGGGCAGTGCGGCGCGCGCGGCGGCGACGGCCAGCGCGGTCTTGCCCGAGCCCGCCATGCCGTGCACGACACCGGCCCGCCCGTTTCCCGGGTCGCGCAGCCGCGCGGCCAGTTCCGCCAGTTCGGCCTCGCGGCCGATGAAGAGCCGGCCGCCGTCCGGCAGCCCGACGATGCCGCCGGCGCTGCGGCGCGCGACCACGCGGTCGACGAACACCGCGAGCAGTTCACCATGGGCGTCGAGCGCGCGATCGCAGGCCTTGGCCAATTCACGGTTGACGCGCGCCTTGCCCGTCTCCACCTTGCTCAGATATCCCTTGGTGAAATGAACAGCGGCCGCGAAAGCGGTGAGTGAAATTCCAGCCGACATGCGACGGCGCCTCAATTCTGTGCCAAAGTCAGCCATACCGTAATCATCCCGCATCCGGTGCCGGAAGTGAAGGCCGGCCGGCGGCCCGGGACCGCCGGCCAGGCACTGGTCAGCCGAGCAGCGAAAGCAGCTGAGCGATGAGGACGATGAAGTGCGTGTGCATCCGGCTTTCCTTTCTCGAGCGGGCTCACCGAATCCCTGCGACAACAGGAGGTGAGCCGACTTGGTTCGCCGAAGGATTTCGACCACCCAAGCCTCACTCGGGAATTGCACGAAAGACAGACGTTTCCCGTTTCCTCAAATCAGGAAACGTCACTTACCGCCGATGACCTGCGTTGTTTCCTGATTCAGGAAACAGCCGGGAAACGGCCTCCGCGGTCTCGTCGCGGGGAAGCCGCGTGAGTACACTCAGCGAGCATCGACCAGACGGGGGTGACGGCTTGGACCAGGTGGCGGCCGGCACGAAGATCGACGAGCTTTCAGCGGAGCTGAAAGCCCTTCGCAAAGGGCTGGGCATTCAGGCGAAAACCCTGCCTGAGCACGTCGGCGCCCGGCTTCGCCAGGTCTGCGGCATCCAGGAGGGCGACAGCCCCGGCACGGTCCGCGGCAAGGTGGCCGAGACGGTGCGGATCCTGATCACGCGCCTGCCCGAGTCCCAGCGGGAAGTGGCCCGGCTGGTCTTCGGCTTCGGCACCCCGGCCGGTCAGCGCTACACCGATCGGCTGACGCAGCTCGGCGACGGCGCGGACCGCAACGTGCGCACCATGCAGCGGCGCGCCGACGACGTCGTCTACCTGATCGCCGAAACCGCGTACGCGGCCCCTGGCCGGCTGACCCACGCGGGCCGCAAGGACCCGTGGCACACCTCGGCGCTGGCCGTGCGCCTGACTTTCGGCGAAACCGGCGCGGAAGTGTTCGAAACGCGGCGGATCATCAGCCACGTCGACGGGCTGGAGGAGATCGAGCACTCGGTGTCGCTGGCCCGCCCGCTGCAGCCGGGCCAGCCGCTGCCCACCCTCGAAGGCCTCGGCATCGACGTCGTCGCCGGTGGTGAGGTGCACTCCGTGCGGATGATCTCGTCCACCCGTGTCGCGTTCCGGCTGCGGCCCCCGCGGCCCCTCGGCACGGGTGAGCAGCACGAGTTCTTCTTCCGGATCCGGGTCGACGAGTTCCCCTCGCCGTTCTACTGCTGCACCCCGGAGTACCCGTGCGAGAGCTTCGACCTCAACGTCCGCTTCGACCGCGGCCGTCCCCCGGCCAAGGTCTGGCGCATCGACGGCGAGTTCTCGAAGGACGCGGAAGACCCGCTCGCCCCGCGCAA
>DASXYS010000163.1:0-8179 GCA_036502365.1 Amycolatopsis sp. | reverse complement strand
CCATCGCGGGTTGGGCTCGTACGAGAAGGAGTAGAGCGGCGACGCGACGTCACACGCCGCGCCGGGGTAGGTGTTTTCGCGCCACACGCCGCCGGGCTCGTCCGCCTGCTCCAGGATCGTGATGTCGTGGAACCCGGCGCGCTTGAGCTCGATCGCCGTCCCGATCCCGCCGAAGCCGGAGCCGACGATCAGCACCGACGGCGTCCTTGCCGTTTCAGCCATGCACTGGAAGCTACCGAGCGGTCACCGCGCGGGGAAGGCCAGCGGCGGACAGCGAATCGAGAATCCCGGCCACCAGGACTCGTGAGTGGCTATGACGGTTAGAACCGGCATAAACACTCACGAGCCACTACGAGGCGGGCAGCACGCGCACCTCGGGCTCCGCGTCGGGGGAGGCCCAGGCCAGCAGCTTCCGTCCGGCGCTCTCCGCGGCGGTGACGTCACGCTTGGTCAGCCGTTCGAACGGGGTCACGGTCAGCGTCGTTTTCCCGCCGGCCTTGGCCGTTTCCCAGCTGCCCCGGACCTGGCCGCCGGCCAGCAGGGTGCCCTTCACCAGCCCGTTCTGCGTGATGACGCGCTTGCGGTACTCGTCGCTGATCACCCGCCGCCGGTCGGCGTAGGCCAGCAGGGTCTGGTCGAACGGGCCCAGCAACCGCAGCGGCGCGGGCACGTCCTCGTCCGGGACCACGGCTTCGGGAAGGTCGTAGAGCACGCGGCCGTCGGGGTCGCGGTAGGTGCGCAGGTCCATCTCCGCGAACACCTCGCCGAGCCGCGTCACGCCCGCCCAGGCCTGCGCGTCCGCCACCGAAGCCGGGCCGAACGCCTTCAGGTACCGCCGCACCAGCTCGGTCAGCGACGGCGCCACCGGTGCGGGCCCGCCGATCCAGTCGTGGGCGACCTGGTAGGTCGGCTGCCCGGACGAGCCCCACACGCCCCGCGGCGGGATCTGCACGAGCGGCAGGAGGCCCCGCGCCAGGTGCGTCAGCGCGCCGGCCGGCCGGTCCGGCCAGTGCGACGCGAGCGCGGCGCCCAGCTCGGCGCCCGAGTGCGGCCGGGCGGCCAGCAGCTCACGCGCCACCTCGGTGACGGCGCCGCGGTCCAGCCCGGCGATCTTCGCCGCGAACTCGAGGTTCGTGTCCAGGTCGCGGTCCATGATCACCTGCACCAGCGGCCGCCACGCGAGCGCGTCCGCGGCGCTGACCAGGTGCACCGTGCCGCGCATCAGCACCAGGCGCACCACCTGCCGGTCGAGCAGCAGCTTCGACAGGTGCTCGGGCCGGAAGCCGTGCAGCCGCGCGTGGAGCGCGTAGTACGGCGGGAACGGCGCCTGCGCCTGCAATCCCGCGAGGTGCTCCACCGCGTCGAACGCCGGCAGCTTCACCCGCCGCAACAGCAGCTGACGGTCCAGCGTCGCGCGGCTCAAGGCGCGCCGGCTCAGATTCATACCCGGACTGTAACCACCAATGCGGACAGTTCCGGCCCTCGACGAGCGTGATCGCGGGGTCCTGATCCATAATCCCGGCCATGGCCGAGCTCGCCGCGCCCGCGGTCCGCGACTGGGACTTCCCCCGTGGCACGGCCAGCATCCAGCTCATGCTCCGGTTCGCCGAGGACCACGGCGTGCCCGCCCGCGACCTGCTGCCCGCCTCCGGCCTCGTCGCGTTGGGCGGCTGGGACGCGCCGGACCGGCAGGTGGACGCGCGCCAGGAGCTGGCCGTGGTCCGCGCCGTGGCCGCGCGCGCCGGGGACTCGGACGACCTGGCGCTGGAACTCGGCCGCCGTTACCGCGTGACGACGTTCGGCATCTTCGGGTTCGCCTGCATCAGCAGCCCGACGATGCGCGACGCGATGCTGTTCGCCCTGCGCTACCTGGACCTCAGCTTCACCTTCTGCATCCCGCACGTCGAATTGGACGAGGACGGGATCAGCGTGATCATCGACGACTCGCGGGTGCCTGCCGACGTCGCCCGCTTCCTGACCCTGCGGGACCTGGCCGCGATCTACACGGTGATGCGCGACCTGCTCCCGGAGGTCCGCCTGGAGCACCTGGGCTTCCGGCACGCCGCGCCGGACGATCTCCAGTCCTATGTGGACGCGTTTGGCCTGGTGCCCGAATTCGGTTCCCCGCGCCACATCGCGACCATGGACCCCGCGCTGCTCGGCTATCCGCTGCCACAGGCCAACGAGCAGACCGTGGCCCTGTGCGCCGCGCAGTGCGACGCGCTCGTCGCCCGCCGCCGGGAGCGCTCCGGCATCTCCCAGCTGGTGCGGGAGCGCTTGGTGCGCCTGGGCGGGGTCGACGCCGGCATGGACGAGATCGCGCGCCAGCTCGCGGTCAGCCCGCGCACGCTGCGCCGCCGGCTGGGCGACGCCGGCACCGGCTACCGCCAGCTCGTGGACGAGGTCCGCCAGACGCTCGCCGAAGAGATGCTGGACACCGGCGCGCTGTCGGTGGAGGACGTCGCGCTGCGGCTGGGCTACGCGGAGGCGTCGAGCTTCATCTACGCCTTCAAACGGTGGACCGGGATGACCCCGGCCGCGTTCGCCCGCCGGTCCGCTCCGCGAGCACAGCCGGGTAGGTGACCTTCAGCAGGCCCAGTACCGATTCGACGAGGAACGTGCGCAGCTCGGCGCGCCCGAGCGTGCCGCGGATCAGCCACTCGCGCGAAGCGGCGCGCAACATCCCGCCGTACGACCGGATCATCGCGCGCAACTGCTCGCGGCCCTCGGCGACGTCGGTCATCAGCGCGGCGGCGAGCACCCGGTCGGCCGCGATCTCGTCGGCCTCCAGCATGATGCGCTCGATCTCGGGGTCGCGGCCCACGGCCTCCGGCCCGATCACGGTCAGCCAGGCGTCGCGATTGCGCTCGACCACCTCGATCCAGCGCTCGATGCCGACCTCCAGCCGGCGCTCCATCGGCTCGTCCGGCAGCGACTCCACCACGGGCGCGGGCACGATCATCATCTGCCGCACCACTTCGAGGTACAGCTCGCGTTTGCCGCCGAAGTAGTGGTTGATCAACGGGCGCGCCACCCCGGCGGCGGCCGCGATGTCCGAAGTGGACACTGACGCGTAGCTGCCGGCGCCGAACAGCCGCCGCGCCGCCGTGAGGATCTCGGCCTTGCGCTCGGCCGGCTCCAGCCGTCGCCGGGTGGGCCGCGCTCCGGTGCTCATCCGGTCAGCCTCGTCGCCCGCCTCCGTGCTGTCAACAAGTTGTTGACCGTGCGTAAAGAGTGTTGGCCCCGGTCCTCCGCGACGGTATTTGTACGGTCATCCGGCGTCGTTATCCAACCGGAACGACCGCCCGGTAACTTCCCCGGGCACTGGCGCGACGAGACCGGCAGGGGGAAGGGCTGCGGGTGAAGAGCGCTGTGGGCAGGAGCTGATGGGCGACGCGGACGGCGGCACGACCGGCCCGGCCGGACGCTGGGTGAGTGTGCGCCTGCAACAGCGGCATGTACGGGTCGACGACCAGGACTGCCCGGCGGACTGCGACCCCGGCTGCGCTGCCGCGGAGCCGGACGAGACAGCGGAGGTGGGCGAGGCGGGCCAGCTGTCCATGTCCTACCCGGGCATCGTGATCTGCAGTTACGACGAGGGTCACCTGGTCGGCGAGCGCTGGATCCCGCTGGGCGTCGAGCCGTCCGAGGAAGACGACGAGGTGCTGATCGAGCAGCTGCGGGCCGCCATGCTGTGGCAGGCCCGCCGTCCGCCTCAGGAGACCCCGCCGTACGAGAACACGGGGGAGTAGTCCCCCAGTCGCCGTCAGCTTGTGGTGGCCGGGATTTTCGCTCCAGCACAGAGAAATTTCAGCACGGGAAATCGTGAAATTCGGCTTACCGCAACGGATCCGTCCGGCTCAGGCGCGCAGGCCGTCGAACGCCATCTTGCACACCGCGTCGGCCAGCTCCGTCGGCGACGAGCCGCGGCGCGGCCGGTACCACTCGATCAGCGAGTTCACCGTGCCGAACAGCAGCCGCGCCGCAACGGCGGGGTCGACGTCGGGCCGGACGTCGCCTTCGGCCTCGGCCAGCTTGACCAGATCGGTCACCACGAGGTCGAACTCGCGACGGCGGGCCAGCGCCGCCCGTTCCACCTTGGTGTTGCCGCGCACGCGCAGCAGCAGCGTGACGAACGGCAGCCGGTCCGCCAGCACCAGCACACTCCCGCGCACCAGGTGCTCGAGCCGGTCGATCGCGCGCCCCTCGAGCGCCGTCGTCTCCGCGGCGACCTCGAACAGCCCGTCCAACGCCCGGTCGACCGACAGCCGCAGCAGTTCTTCCTTGCTCGGCACGTGGTGGTAGATCGCGGACTTCGTGATGCCCAGCTTGCGCGACAGGTCCTCCATGCTGGTGCCGTCGTAACCGCGCTCGTTGAACAGCTTCACCGCGACCTGGAGCAGTGACTCCAGGTCGTATCCGGGACGACCTCGCCTTGCCGGAGCAGTCATGGGCGATCCCGCTGGTCCAGCACTCGGCGCATCTTCCCCAGTGAACGTTCCAGCGTGTCCGGTTCCACGATCTCCACCGTAACGGTCACCCCGACCCCGTCCTTCACCCCGGCGGCCAGCGCGGACGCGGCGGACTCGCGCAGCGAGGCTTCGGCGCCGTGGCGGGCCTCCACACGCACGGTGAGGTGATCGAGGCGGCCACGCGTGGTCCGGACGAGCTGGAAGTGCGGGCTCAGCCCCTCGGTGCGCAGCACGATTTCCTCGATCTGCGTGGGGAAGACGTTGACGCCGCGCAGGATGATCAGGTCGTCGCTGCGGCCGGTCACCTTCTCCATCCGCCGGAACGCCGGGCGCGCGGTGCCCGGCAGCAGCCGGGTCAGGTCGCGGGTGCGGTAGCGGATGATCGGCAGCGCCTCCTTGGTCAGCGACGTGAACAGCAGCTCACCCGGCGCGCCCGCCGGCTGCACCGCTTCGCTGAACGGGTCGATCACCTCGGGGAAGAAGTGGTCCTCCCAGATGTGCAGGCCGTCCTTGGTCTCCACGCACTCCTGCGCGACGCCGGGGCCCATCACCTCGGACAGCCCGTAGATGTCCACCGCGTCGATCGCGAAGCGCTCCTCGATCTCCGCGCGCATCTGCTCGGTCCACGGCTCGGCGCCGAAGATGCCGACCTTCAGCGAGCTGGCCCGCGGATCCACGCCCTGGCGCTCGAACTCGTCCAGCAGCGTGAGCATGTACGACGGGGTCACCATGATGACCTCGGGCTCGAAGTCGGTGATCAGCTGCACCTGCCGGGCGGTCATGCCGCCGGACGCGGGAATCACCGTGCAGCCCAGCTTTTCCGCGCCGTAGTGCGCGCCGAGGCCGCCGGTGAACAGGCCGTAGCCGTAGGCCACGTGCACCTTGTGCCCGGGCCGCCCGCCCGCCGCGTGGATCGAGCGCGCCACCACCGTGGCCCAGGTGTCCAGGTCCTTTTCGGTGTAGCCGACCACCGTCGGCTTGCCGGTGGTGCCACTGGACGCGTGGATCCGCCGGATGTCCTTCTGCGGCACGGCAAACATGCCGAACGGGTAGTTGTCACGCAGGTCCGCCTTCGTGGTGAAGGGGAACTTCGCCAGGTCGGCCAGCTCGCGGCAGTCGTCCGGGTGCACGCCGGCGTCGGCGAACTTCTTGGTGTAGAACGGCACGTTCGCGTACGCGTGGCGCAACGTCCACTGTAGACGTTCCAGCTGGACTGCGGCCAGCTCGTCGGCGCTGAGCTTCTCTGCGGTGTCGGTCATTGTGCTTCCCGTGCCTTCTGGATGACGCGGCTGCGGCCGCGGAACTCGGCGACGACCTCGGGCCCGTCGGGGATCTCCCGGTGCACGGTGACGTCGTAAATGCCGTTGCGGCCGAAGGTGGTCCGCTCGGCGGCGGTGGCGATGAGGCGGTCGCCCAGCCGGCCGGCCGCGACGAAGTTGATCTCCGCGCCGGCGGCGACGGTGACCGGGCCGTGGGTGTTGCAGGCGAGTGCGAACGCGGTGTCGGCCAGCAGGAACAGGTAACCGCCGTGGGCGATGTCGTGGCCGTTGACCATCGATTCCGTGACCATCATGGTGGCGACGGCGTGCCCGTCGGCGGCCTCGACGAGCTCGATCCCCAGTGCGCGGGAAGCCTCGTCGGTGTCGAACATCGTGTGCGCGGCGTTGCGTGCCAAGTCCGACGCCTCCGTCTCTCGTAACTGACCGAATGGCCGGTAATCAGCGTCCGGAGCCAGTAAAGGCGGGCTCCGGCTCCGGTGTCAAGCACTCGGGGCTTTCGGACCGGGCCGGGAACGGCTACCATGCGACTTACTGAACGTCCGGTTGGTAATTCGGCGAGAGGGTCGGCATGGTTCTGCTCCGCAGCTACGTCTCCGGTGGTTGGCACACGGCGCCCGGAGAGGGCGTTCCGCTGCACGACGCGGCCACCGGCGAGGAGGTCGCGCGGGTCTCGTCCGAGGGCGTCGACTTCGCCGCCGCGCTTGGCTACGGCCGCACGGTGGGCGGGCCGGCGCTGCGTGAGCTGACCTTCCACCAGCGCGCGGCCCTGCTCAAGGCGCTCGCCTCGCACCTGCGCGAGCACCGCGAGGAGCTGTACGCGCTGTCGGCGAAAACCGGCGCCACATTGGGCGACTCGAAGTTCGACATCGACGGCGGCATCGGCGTGCTGTTCAGCTACGGGTCGAAGGGCAAGCGCGAGCTGCCGAACGACACCGTCTACGTCGACGGCGCGGTGGAGCCGCTGAGCAAGGGCGGCACCTTCGTCGCGCAGCACATCGCCACGCCGCTGCGCGGGGTCGCGGTCCAGATCAACGCGTTCAACTTCCCGGTGTGGGGGCCGCTGGAGAAGTTCGCGCCCGCGTTCCTGGCCGGCGTGCCGAGCCTGGTCAAGCCCGCGAGCCAGACGGCCTACCTCACCGCGCGGCTGGTGGAGCTGATCATCGAGTCGGGCATCCTGCCCGAGGGCTCGCTGCAGTTCGTCGCCGGCAGCGTCGGCGACCTGCTGGACCACCTCACGGCGCAGGACCTGGTGTCGTTCACCGGCTCGGCGTCCACCGCGCAGAAGCTGCGCGCGCACCCGGCGGTGGTCCGCAACGCCGTGCGGTTCAATGCCGAGGCCGACTCGCTGAACTGCTCGATCCTGGCGCCCGATGCGCGGCCGTCCACGCCGGAGTTCGACCTGTTCGTGAAGCAGCTGGTCACCGAGATGACCGTGAAGGCGGGCCAGAAGTGCACCGCGATCCGGCGCGCGTTCGTGCCGGCCGAGCTGCTGGACGACGTCGCCGAGGCCGCCAGTGCGCGGCTGGCGAAGGTCACCGTCGGCAACCCGGCCGCGGAAGGCGTCCGGATGGGTGCGCTGGCCAGCCTGGAACAGCGTGAAGAGGTACGACGGTCGCTCAAGGCGCTGCTCGACGCGGGCAGCGTGGTCTTCGGCGACCCCGAACAGGTCGACGTGGTGGACGGCGACGCCGCGAAGGGCGCGTTCATGTCGCCGGTGCTGCTGAGGGCCGACCCGGAGCGCTCGGAGCCGCACGAGGTCGAGGCGTTCGGGCCGGTGTCCACGCTGCTGCCGTACACCTCGGTCGAGCAGGTCATCGAGCTGGCCGCGCGCGGCGGCGGCAGCCTGGTCGGGTCGATCGTGACCGGCGACCCGGTCTTCGCGCGGACCGTGGTGCTCGGCGTCGCGCCGTACCACGGCCGGCTGCTGGTGCTGGACAGCGAAGACGCGAAGGAGTCGACCGGCCACGGCTCGCCGATGCCGCAGCTCGTCCACGGCGGCCCCGGCCGCGCCGGTGGCGGCGAGGAAATGGGCGGCATCCGTGGCGTGATGCACCACCTGCAGCGCACCGCCGTGCAGGGCAGCCCGACCGTGCTGAGCGCCGTGACCGGCCAGTGGGTCGCCGGCGCCCCGAGGACGGAAGGCGAGCACCCGTTCCGCAAGTCGCTCGCCGAACTGCGGCTCGGTGACTGCGTGGTCGCCGGCCCGCGCACGGTGACCCGCGCGGACATCGACCACTTCGCCGAGTTCACCGGCGACACGTTCTACGCGCACACCAACCCGGAGGCGGCCGCGGCCAACCCGCTGTTCGGCGGGATCGTCGCGCACGGCTACCTGGTGGTGTCGTTCGCGGCCGGCCTGTTCGTCTCGCCGGAGCCGGGCCCGGTGCTGGCCAACTACGGGCTGGAGAACCTGCGTTTCCTCACCCC
>DASXYS010000162.1:0-54789 GCA_036502365.1 Amycolatopsis sp. | reverse complement strand
CGGTGCCGCGCTGAGGGTGCTGCCGTCGAGATCCCCCGCGATGCCGACGGCGGGCAGGATGGTCCAGCCCTGGCCGTTGCGCACGAGCTGCTTCTGCAGGCTCATCGAGTTGGTCTGGATCGCGACGTCGAGTTCGGTGCCGGCCCGCCGGGCGGCGCCGGTGATCAACGCGTGCAAGCCGTGGCCCGGCGACGGCATGATGATCGGGTGCGCGGCGACCTCGGCGAACCGGACCGGTTCCTTCGGGTCGAGGCCGCAGCCGGCCGGGGCGACCGCCCACAGTTGTTCGCGGACGAGTGGCGTCGCGTTCAGCGAAGGCGATCCGGTCAGGTTGTACAGCAGGCTCAGGTCGAGGTCGCCGTCGTCGAGCCACTGCTGCAGGTGGCCGGAGTAGGCCGTTTGGACCCGCAGCTCGATGCCGGAGTGGTCGCGCAGCACCGCGCGGACCAGCGGCTCGGCCAGCAGTTCCGCCGCGCTTTCGAGGAGCCCGACGGTGACGATCCCGGTGATCGCCCCGGTCGCCGGCGTCAGCTCGGCGCGGGCCCGGTCGAGTTCGGTCAGCGCCCGCCGGGCCCGGTCGGCCAAGGACGCACCGGCCTTGGTCGGCCGCATCCCCTGGTGCGTCCGGTCGAACAGTGGCACTCCGAGTTCGTGTTCGAGTGCCCGGATCTGCCGGGTCACCGCCGGCTGGACCAGGTGCAGGAGCTCGGCGGCCCGGGTCACGCTGCCGGTCTCGACGACGGTCACCAGTGCCTTGAGCTGCTTGAGGTCCATCGGTTCCATCCCGCCCGCGCATGGGGGTATCACGGATTGCTATTTCCCTCGTGAGGTCATTCCGTCTCATGATAGCTCTGGATGGCTCGGAAGTCTGGATGCTCGGGAATGGAGTGCCGCGGTGGACGGATTGACCCAGGAGGAAACCGAGATCGTCGCGCTGGTGGGCGAGTTCGTGGACAAGGAGGTCCGGCCGGTCGCGCAGGAGCTGGACCATGCGAACACCTACCCGGAGCAGCTGATCGAACGGATGAAGGCGATGGGCGTGTTCGGCCTGGCGATCCCGGAGCCGTGGGGCGAGGCCAAGGTTTCGGCGCAGTGTTACGCGGCGGTCACCGAGGAACTCGCGCGGGGCTGGATGAGCCTGGCCGGCGCGATGGGCGGCCACACGGTCGTGGCGAAGCTGCTGGTGGCCTTCGGCACGCGGGAACAGCAGGACGCCTACCTGCCGCGGATGGCGACCGGCGAATTGCGCGCGACGATGGCGTTGACCGAGCCCGGCGGCGGTTCGGATCTCCAGGCACTGCGGACCACCGCCCGGCGCGACGGCGGCGAATACGTGGTGAACGGGTCGAAGACGTGGATCACCAACGCCCGCCGTTCGGGACTGATCGCCTTGCTGTGCAAGACGGACCCCGCCGCCCAGCCGGCCCATCGGGGCATCAGCATCCTGCTGGCCGAGCCCGGCCCGGGCTTCCACGTGTCCCGTGACCTGCCCAAGCTCGGTTACAAGGGCGTCGAAAGCTGCGAGCTGGCGTTCGACGACTTCCGGGTGCCGGCGTCCGCGCTGCTGGGCGGCGCCGAGGGCGAGGGCTTCGCGCAGATGATGCGCGGCCTGGAGATCGGCCGGATCCAGGTGGCCTGCCGGGCCCTCGGCGTCGGCCGGGCCGCGCTGGAGGATTCGCTGCGGTACGCGCAGGAACGCGAGACTTTCGGCAAGCCCATCTGGCTGCACCAGTCGATCGGCAACTACCTCGCCGACATGGCCACGAAACTGGAGGCTGCCCGGCAGCTCGTGCACTACGCCGCCCGCCGCTACGACTCGGGCGAACGCGCGGATATGGAGGCGGGGATGGCGAAGCTGTTCGCGTCCGAGACCGCGATGGAGGTCGCATTGAACGCCATGCGCATCCACGGCGGCTACGGCTATTCGACGGAGTTCGACGTCGAGCGGTACTTCCGCGACGCGCCGCTGATGATCGTGGGCGAGGGCACCAACGAGATCCAGCGGACCGTGATCGCGCGGCAGCTGGTCAAGCGGCACAGCCTGCGAGCGCGGTGATGCGCCACCCGCTCGACGGCATCACGGTCGTCGCGCTCGAACAGGCCGTCGCCGCGCCCTTCGCGACCCGGCAGCTGGCCGACCTCGGCGCCAGGGTGATCAAGGTCGAACGCCCCGGGGCCGGCGACTTCGCCCGGGGCTACGACCGGACCGTGCACGGCCAGTCGAGCTACTTCGTGTGGCTCAACCGGGGCAAGGAAAGCGTCGAGCTGGACATCAAGCACGACCGGGTGCTGCTGGACGCGCTGCTGGACCGCGCGGACGTGGTCGTCCAGAATCTCGTGCCCGGGGCCGTCGAACGGCTCGGCCTGGACGCCGAGACATTGCGATCCGCGCGGCCGGAACTGGTGCACTGCTCGATCTCGGGTTACGGCTCGACCGGGCCTTACCGCTCGAAGAAGGCGTACGACCTGCTCGTGCAATGCGAGACTGGCCTGGTTTCGTCCACAGGCACGCCGGACGCCCCGGCGAAGGCGGGCATCTCCATTGCGGACATTGCCGCGGGAATGTATGCCTACAGCGGGATCCTCACGGCGTTGTACGACCGTGAGCGCACCGGGCAGGGAGCGAGCCTGCAGGTGGCGATGATCGACGCGCTGGGGGAGTGGATGAGCCAGCCGGCCTATTTTTCCCGTGACGGCGGCGAAGGACCGCGACGGACCGGCGCGCGACATCCGTCGATCGCCCCCTACGGTCCTCATCGGACCCGAGACGGATCGGTGTTCTTCGGCGTCCAGAACGATCGCGAATGGACGGTGCTGTGCCGGGACATCCTGGGACAGCCGGAATTGGCCGAGCGGTTTCGCACCAATGACGATCGCGTCGCGCACGTCGAGGAACTCACGTCGATCATCGAGGCGGTGTTCGAGGACCTCGACGCCGCGCAAGTGGTCGACCGGCTGGAGCAGGCCGGCATCGCCAACGCCCGGCTGCGCACACCCGCCGAGTTCACCCGGCACCCCCAGCTGGCGGCGAGGCAGCGGTGGCGCCGCGTCGACATCCCGGGCGGCGCCGTCGACGCCCTGCTCCCGCCGGTCGTCGGATGGGAGCCGGTGATGGGCGCGGTCCCCGCGCTGGGTGAGCACACCGAGGCGATCCGGGCGGAGTTCTTGACGTCAACGGGGGAGCCGGCATGATCGAGCGCACCGAACTGATCCAGCCGGAACCCGCCCGCGCGCTGGGAGCGCTGCTGGACGTGCCCGTTCCCGATTTCGACGCCGGCGAGGGCCTTCCCCTGCTGTGGCACTGGTTCTACCTGCTCGACCGGCCCGCGCAGGCCGACCTCGGACCGGACGGCCATCCGGTGCGCAACACCGTGCTCGAGCCACCCGAACCGGGCTGCCGGCGGATGTGGGCCGGCGGCCGGGTGCGCACCCGCGGAGCACTGCGCTGCGGTGAACCCGCCACCCGGCGTTCGGCGGTGCTTTCCGTGCGGGACAAGCAGGGCCGGTCGGGACCGCTGACCTTCGTCACGGTCGGGCACCGGATCCGGCAGTCCGGGTGCATCGTGGTCGACGAAGAGCAGGACATCGTATATCGCCCCGCGAGTGGCCCGGTGACCGCGCCGGCGGCCGGCGCGGTGCGTCCCCCGGCGGAGGGCGAATGGTCGATCGAGATCACGCCGACCCTGTTGTTCCGGTTCTCCGCCTTGACCTACAACGCCCACCGGATCCATTTCGACCGTGATTACGCCCGGGATGTCGAAGGGTACCCGGGTCTGCTCACGCACGGCCCGCTGCAGGCGGTCGCGATGGCCGAGGCGGCCCGCGCCCGCGGCCGCACGGGTGACCTCGTGTTCGAATATCGCCTCGTCTCGCCGTTGTTCGACCAGCAGGGCATGATCGTGTCGGCCGAAGTGGGGCCGGAGCCGGTCACGACGGCGGTGCGGGACCGCTATGGCCGCCAGACCGCCACCGGGACACTGAGGAGCGAGGGTACGTGAACGTAGCGGCGGCACGGTCTTTCCTGTTCGTCCCGGGCCACCGGCCGGACCGATTCGCCAAGGCCGAAGCCGCCGGCGCCGACGTCGTCGTGCTGGACCTGGAAGACGCGGTCGGCGCCGAACTCAAGGCCGCGGCCCGGGAAAACGTGCGCGCCTGGCTAGAGGCCGGCCACGAGGCGGTCGTGCGGATCAATGCCGCGGACACGCCGTGGTTCGCCGAAGACGTCGCGGTGGCCGGCGCGCTGGCCACGGCGGTGATGGTGCCCAAGGCCGAGGATCCCGACGTGCTCGGGGAGCTGTCGGGTATGGGGATCGTGCCGCTGCTCGAAACGGCGCTGGGCATCGTCCGGAGTGTGGCCCTCTGCGGTGCGCCGTCAGTGATCCGTCCCGCCTTCGGCAGCGTGGACCTCGCCGCGGAACTGGGTGTGGACCACCGTTCGCAGGAGGCACTCCGGCACGCGCGGTCCGCGGTGGTCGTGGCCGCCGCGGCCGCGGGTCGGCCGGGCCCGATCGACGGTGTGACGACCGCACTCGACGACAAAAGCGCCTTGACGGCGGACATCGAGGCGGCCATCACGTTGGGGTTCACCGGAAAGCTGTGCATCCACCCGCGTCAGGTCGACCACGTGAACCGCGACTTCACACCCTCCGACGCCGACGTGCAGTGGGCGCGCGACGTACTGGCCGCCTCCGCCGACGGATCCGTGGTGGTCCTCAATGGACAGATGATCGACCGGCCGGTCCGGTTGCGCGCCGAGCGAATCCTCGCTCGAGCCGCGGCGCACTGAATCTTTTCATCGCAGTTATCGAAGGTGCCAATGAGTGCGCGTTCAAACGCGCGATCCTGAGTGTGCCCGCGCTTGTTGTTGACATCGTCAATCGCAGTCATTGATAGTGCTTATGTTGCCGCGTACCGCTTTCTTCAGCTGGTGGGTACAGTCGCCGAGGTCTGGACCGGTGGAATCCGGTCGTAATTTCGGTTACTGGAAGAAGGTGACGAGCCGGTGGTTTCCCCGGAGCTGGATTTCGAAGCCGCTGTCGTCGAGGAAAAAGGCGGGCCGTTCCGCATCCGGACGGTCGGCGTGTCCGGAGTGCGGCCCGACGAGGTGGTGGTCCGCATCGTCGCGACCGGCGTCTGCCAGACCGATGCGCACAGCCGGAACCAGGAGTACCCGGTCCCGCTGCCGGTGATCCTGGGGCACGAGGGCGCCGGCATCGTCGAGTCGGTCGGTACCGAAGTGCGCGACGTCGTGCCCGGCGACCACGTCGGCCTGACGTTCCCGTCCTGCGGCCATTGCCGTTCCTGCCGGGCCGGCGCGCCGGCCAACTGCGAGCACGGTTTCGGGCTCTCGTTCGGTGCCGCTCGTCTTGACGGCAGCAACGCGTATGCCGGAAGTGGCGTGCACGGCCACTTCTTCGGCCAGTCCTCGTTCGCGCGGTACGCGATCACCAACGAGCGCAACACCGTGCGGCTCCCGGACGACCTGCCGCTCACCCTGGCCGGACCGCTGGGCTGCGGGATGCAGACCGGTGCCGGCGCGGTGATCAACTCATTGCACGTCGGCGCGGGCGAGTCGATCGCGGTGTTCGGCACCGGCGCGGTCGGCCTGGCCGCGGTGATGGCGGCGAAGGCCGTCGGTGCCACGACGATCGCCGCCGTCGACGTGAACGACGCCCGGCTCGCGCTCGCCGAGGAGCTGGGCGCCACCCACCTGATCAACGGCAAGAAGGAGAACACCGGCGAGCGCCTGCGCAAGATCCGTCCCGGGGGTTTCGGCTACGTCCTGGAGATCACCGCTGTGCCCGCCATGCTGGCCCTCGCAGTCGAGGTGCTCGGCCCGATGGGCGTGGCCGCGCTGATCGGCGGAGCGCCCGCCGGGACCAAGGCGCCGATCGACATGAACAGCCTGCTCAACGGCGGCCGGACAGTGCGCGGCATCGCGCAGGGCGACTCCCGCCCGCAGACGTTCATCCCGGCGCTGGCCGAGCTGTACCGCTCGGGCCGGTTCCCGTTCGACCGGCTGGTGCGCGCCTACGACTTCGCCGACATCAACCAGGCGTTCGAAGACGCCGCCCGCGGCGACGTCATCAAGCCCGTCCTCGTCATGGGCGACTGACACAACTACCAGGAGGAAACGATGAACAAGCCCGACCGCAAGCCGGAATGGCTGGTGGACGACCTCGGTCCGAAGGGCGCCCCCTTCATCAAGCTGACCGACTTCGCGCCGCCGCCGGAGGAGTCCCACGGGAGCCTGTTCCTGCCCGACCGGCTCGAAAAGGGGTACCACGTCGAGGAGATCCGCGACGGCGTGTACTGGGTGTCGGTCGGCTGGTACGACTGCATGTTCGTGGTCACCGGTCGAGGCGTGATCGTGCTGGACGCGCCGCCGGCGATCGGCGAGCGGCTGCTGTCGGCGATCGAGGACGTCACCGACGAGCCGGTCACGCACCTGATCTACAGCCACTGGCATGCCGACCACATCGGCGCGGCCACCATCTTCGGGCCGGACATCAAGATCGTCGCGCACGAGCGCACGCGCGACCTGCTGGCCAGGTTCCCCGACAAGTACCGGCCGCTGCCGACCGAGACCTTCGCCACCGACGCCACCCTGGACGTGAACGGGGTCAAGGTCGAGCTGTCGTACAAGGGCCAGAACCACACGGAGGGCAACATCTTCACCTACCTGCCGCGGCAGCGGGTGCTGGCGGCCATCGACATCGCCAGCCCGGCGTGGGTGACCTTCCGCGATTGCGACTCCTCGGAGAACCTCGCGGCCTGGGAGCAGGCGCACCACCAGATCCTGGAGTACGACTTCGACACAGTCGTCTCCGGCCACGTGTCGCGGATCGGCAATCGCAAGGATGTGGAGGAAGGCATCGAGTACCTCGACGACCTCGTCCGGTTCTCTCGTGAGGCGCTGGAAACCATCCCGATGGAGTACTTCCACGCGGGCATGGACGGGCCGTACCGGGCGGCGTTCCGCGCGGTGGAGGAGAACTATTTCGCAGCGCTGGTGAACTACGTGACGAAGAAGACGCTGGACCGCAAGACCTCCAACGGCCTGCGCTGGGAAGAGCGGCTGAACGGCGCCGATGTGCTCACCAAGCACAACGCCTTCTCGATCCTCGAGAAGACCCGGCTGGAGCGCACGCACAACGGCTACCTCCTGCGGGACGGCACCCCTTCGTCGGACAAGTTCTTCATCTGATCGCGAGGAGAGGGCTCATGACATCGGATCAGGAAGAGATCCGCACGCTCGTCGACAACTGGATCCTGTGGCGCGACGCGGGTGACTGGGAGCGGTTCCGCACCGTCTGGCATCCGGAGGGCCGGGTGCTGGCGACCTGGTTCCAGGGCACCGGCGACGAGTTCATCGAAGTTTCCCGGCGGGGCTGGGAAAAGGGGGTGAGCATCCTGCACTCCCACGGCGGCTCGACCGTCGAGGTGACCGGCGGCCGGGCCACCGCGCAGACCAAGATGACCATCGCGCAACGGGCCGAAGTGGACGGTGTGGTCAGCGACGTCGTGTGCACCGGCCGGTTCTTCGACTTCCTCGTGAAGCGGGGCGGCGAGTGGAGCATGGTGCTGCGTCAGCCGATCTACGAGCGGGACCGGATCGACCCGGTCGAGCCCGGCGCCGTCGTCCGGCTCGACCCCGGGCTGCTGGCCCGGTTCCCGTCGGGCTATCGGCACCTGGCCTACTTGCAGACCCGGATCGGCTACCGGGTGAAGAAGGACATGCCCGGCACCACCGGTCCGCGCACCGACGCGCTGTACGCGCTCGGCCGGGACTGGTTGTCCGGCAAGGCGAGTGAGGGGCTGAAGGAATGGTCCTGAACAGCCAGAGCGGTCCGCTGACGCTCGCGGCCCGGATCGTGCGGTACGGGGCGCCGGACGACCTCGTGGTCGAGGAGATCCCGCGTCCGGCACCGGGTGCCGGCGAAGTCCTGGTGCAGGTGCGGGCGGCCGCGGTGAACCCGGTCGACCTCGCGAACCTCGCCGGGAAGGTGCGGGTGTCGAACGGGCCCGCGGCCGAGCCGCCGAGGACCGCGGGCCGCGACTACGCCGGGATCGTCGTGGACGGCCCGGAATCGTTGCGGGGCCTGGAGGTCTGGGGCACCAGCGGAGGACTGGGCGTCAGCCGGCCGGGCACCCAGGCCGGGTACCTCGTCGTGCCGGCGGCCACCGTACGGCGCAAGCCGGAGAACCTGTCGTTCGCCGAGGCGGCGGCAGTCGGGGTGAGCCACTCGGCCGCGTTCCTGAGCCTGGCCCGGCGGGCGAACGTCCAGGCCGGTGAGACCGTGCTGGTCACCGGGGCGTCCGGGGCGGTGGGCCGCGCGGCGGCCGACATCGCGCATTGGCGTGGTGCCCGGGTGATCGGCGCAGACCTTCGGCTGGCCGAGGACCTTGCCGTCGACATAGCGATCGACAGCTCGAAGGTCGACCTCGTGACCACCGTGCGGGTCGCGACCGACGGCGCGGGAGTGGACGTCGCGCTGGACACCGTCGGCGGAGCGCTCTTCGGTCCGGTGCTCGACACGCTCCGCCACGGCGGCCGGTCGGCGGTCATCGCGAGCCTGGGCAATCCGGTGGCGGAGCTGAACGTGCTGGAGCTTTACCGCAACGAGCGCACGGTCTTCGGCGTCAACACCCTCGACCTCACGCTGGCCGGGGCCGCCGAAATCCTCGACGTCCTGCGACGGGGGTTCGAGTCGGGCGCCTTGCGCGCGCCGCGCGTCACCACCTACCCGCTCGAGGAAGCCAGGGCGGCGTACCAGGCCGTGCTGGCGGGCGCCGCGGGTTCCAAGGTCGTACTCCTGCCCTAGGAACGGAGGAACACCAAGTTGTCCACTACCGATGGCGGCCGTCCCACCGCCCTGAATTGGATCGACGGGCACTGGGCGGATTCGCCGGATCACGACGAGAGCGTCGATCCCGCAACAGGTAAGCCGATCGGCACGTTCGCGCGGGCGACCCGGGCGGACGTGGAACGGGCCATCGCCGCCGCGAAGCACGCGTTCCGGACCACCGCCTGGCGGACCGACCGCCGGCTGCGCGCCAAGGTCCTGAACGCCATGGCCGACCGGATCGAAGAACGCCGAGACGAGCTGATCTCCCTGCTGTCACTGGACAACGGGAAGGTCAAGGCTGAGGCCGCGCTCGAAATCGATCTGGTGCCGGGCAAGCTGCGGTTCAACGCGGCCCTGGCGCTCAGCGACTTCGGGCGGGCGGCCGAAGTACGGCCGGGCAGCCTTTCCCTGGTGCTGCGTGAGCCGCTCGGCGTCGCGGGCGTGATCACGCCGTGGAACTCGCCGGTGGTCCTCACCGTCCGGTCGCTGGCGCCGGCGCTGGCCGCCGGGTGCACCGCGGTGGTGAAGCTCCCCGAACAGACCGCGCAGATCAACCGCCTGTTCATCGAGGTGCTCACCCAGACCGAGGGGCTGCCGCCGGGCGTGCTCAACATGTTCACGAGCGGCCGCGACGCGGCTTCGGCGCTGATCGAGTCGCCCGACGTGCCGGCGATCAGCTTCACCGGCAGCACCGCCACCGGCAAGGCCATCTCCGCGACGGGCGCGGCGCACCTGAAGCGGTTCGGGCTCGAACTCGGCGGGAAGACGCCGATGATCGTGTTCGGGTCGGCGGACCTGACCGGTGCGCTGCCCGTGCTGGAGAAGGCGCTGACCACGTTCGCGGGCCAGTTCTGCATGGCCGGCACGCGGTTGCTGGTGCACCGCTCCGTCGCCGACGAGGTCCGGACCGGGCTGGGCAAGCGGCTCTCGGCCGTGCGCCCGGGCCCGGCGGCGGACGCGGCCAGCGACATGGGCCCGCTGATCGACAAGCCGAACGTGGCCCGGGTCGACGCGATGGTCGAGACCGCGATCGCGGCCGGCGCCCGCGCGGTGGTGCGGGGTGGCCCGATCACCGAAGGGGCGCTCGCCTCGGGCGCGTTCTACCGGCCCACGCTGCTGGAGGTGGACGACCCCGCGGCGGCCGTCGTCCAGGAGGAGGTGTTCGGGCCGGTGCTGACGATGCAGACCTTCGACACCGAGGCCGAGGCCATCGGGCTCGCCAACGACAGCAAGTACGGCCTCGCGGCGAGCATCTGGACCCGGGACGTGGACCAGCCGTTACGCGTGGCCAAGGAACTCGAAGCCGGCACGGTGTGGGTCAACCACTGGGGCGTCACCTTCGACGAGTTCGAGGAAGGCGGCTACAAGGAAAGCGGCCAGGGCCGGCTGAACGGGCTGGCGTCGCTGGAGGATTTCACCGAGTACAAGCACATCGCGCTGCGGCCGGGTTCGGCCGGGCGGTGACGGCGGTGTCCGGGCCGGTTGTCACCGGCCGGCTCGGACACCGTCCACCGCGTTCTCGGCGGGGTGCATGGCGCCGACCAGGTCGACGAAGGCCTGAGTCGCCGCCTTCGGGCGCCGGTCCGTGGGCAGGGCGAGCGCGACCTCGAAGATCGGCGCCGGCTCGATGTCGACGACCGCGAGCCGGCCGCGGTTCGGCAGCAGGGAAAGGGGCAGCGCGGCCAGGCCCAGACCGGCCCGGACCAGTTCGGCCAGGGTGGCCAGATCTGAGACCTCGATGCAGATCCGGCGCTCGAGCCCGGCTTCGGCGAACGCGGTGTCCACGGCGGACCGGGTGCCGAACCCGGCCGGGAACTCGACGAAATCCCCCGTCGCCAGCTCCTCGACCGAGATGCTGCGGCGGGCGGCGAGAGGGTGCTCCGGTGGCGTGATCAGCCGGATCGGCTCAGCGGCCAGCGGGGCGAGCTGGAGCCCGGGGTGCGGGCCGCCGGGCAGCGAGGCGACGGCGACGTCGAGATCGCCGGCGCGCAGCGCGTCCGCCAGCGCGCCGGATCCCCCCTCGGCCGGGCGCGGCAGGATCTTCACCAGCGGCCGTTCCCGGTGGTAGCGGTGCAGGATCCGGGCCATGTCGACCAGTGGTGACGCCTGCATCAGGCCGACCCGCACGGTGCCGCGAAGGCCGTGGCCGACATCGCCGACCACGGCTCTGGCCGCATCGGCGGCGGCGAGGACCCGAAGCGCCTCGGGCAGCAGGGCCCGGCCGGCATCGCTGAGCGCGACCTCGCGCCGGGTGCGGTCGAACAGGCGCGCGCCGAGGTCCCGTTCCAGCGCGCGGATCGCGATCGACAGCGCCGACTGGCTCAGGTGCAGCCGATGGGCGGCCTTGGTGAAGCTGCTGTCCTTGGCCACGGCGACGAAGTAGCCGAGCTGGCGAAGTTCCATGGTGAGCACCGTTTGTTCTCCGGCGGCGAGCGCCCTAGTGCGTGTCTGACGAAGGTGCGGGATGCAGTGGATGACGCTTTTGCCTCGCTCAGTGCGGGGAAAGCGTCATTCGCTGCATCAAAGGCGGCGAGCGGCCTACTGCTGGGGAAGGAGGTTGATCCCGTTGCGGCCGGCCAGGTAGGCGACCAGCGAGGCGATGTCCTTCTCGCCCCACCCGGCGGCGAGGAGGTCCTGCAGGGTCGCCCGGGTGTGGTCGACCAGCGGCATGTCGACGCGGCCCGCGGCCAGTGCGCGGCCCAGGTCCATGTCCTTGGCCATCAGCGCCGTGGTGAACGCCGCCGAGAAGTCGAGCGACTTCATCTGCTCCGCCTTGTACCGGATGAACGGGCTGCCGATCGCGCCCGCCCCGACGAACTCCAGCAGGTCGGCCCGGGCGACCCCGATGGCCTCGCCGAGCACGCTCACCTCGGCGACCGCGTGCGCGATCACCGCGACGATGAGGTTGTGCAGGATCTTGACCTGCCGGCTCGTCGCGCCCTCGCCGGCGTAGATCACCTTGCGGGCCAACGATTCCAGTACGGGCTCGGCACGCCGGTATGCCGCCGGGGTGCCGCTGCACACGATCGCGAGGCCGCCGTCCGGGATGACCGACGGGCCGCCGGCGACCGGTGCGGCCAGCACGTCGCCGCCGGCCGCTCGCGCCGCCGAGGCCACCTCCTCGGTGACCTCGGCGCCGACGGTGGAGCAGTCGACCAGCAGCACGCCGGTGCTCGGCGTGTCGAACAGGCCGCCCGGGCCGAGGGCGATCGCGCGCAGGTCGTCGTCGGTGCCGACCATGCTGAGCACGACGTCGCAGCCGCGCAGTTCCGCGATGGTGGCCGCGAAGCGGGCGCCGGCCTCGACCAGCGCGGTGGCCTTGGCCGGGGTCCGGTTGTGCACGGTCAGGTCCCAGCCGGACCCGAGCAGCCGCTCGGCCATGGGACGGCCCATGTTCCCGAGGCCGATGAAGCCGATGCGCATGACGGACTCCTAACGGGCGGTGGCGGGCAGGTCGATGCCGTTCCAGTAGCGCACGCCGGTGACGAGCAGCTCGTCGGCCGGGAAGCGGGTGATCACGCGGGCGCCGTCCCGTTCGACCACGACCTCCTCCTCGATGCGGGCCGCCGAACTGCCGTCCGGGGTGGGCCAGTAGGTCTCCAGCGCGAAGACCATGCCCTCCTTGATCTCGATCGGGTGCTCGAACGAGTGGTACCGGCTCATCAGCGGCTTCTCCCACACCGACAGGCCGACGCCGTGGGCGTACTGCAGGCCGAAAGCCTCCTCCTCGGACGAAAAACCGATGTCCTTCGCCGACGGGAAGGACGCCACGATGTCCGCGCTCGACGCGCCCGGCCGCACCTGGGCGATGGCCCCGTCGATCGCTTCCCGCGCCCGCCGGTAGGCGTCGCGCTCGGCCGTGGTCGCGCTGCCGACGTTCAGCGTCCGGTAGTAGCAGGTGCGGTAGCCCTGGAACGAGTGGACGATGTCGAAGTACGCGGTGTCACCCGGCCGGATCATCCGGTCGCTGAACACATGCGGGTGCGGGCTGCAGCGTCCGCCCGAGATCGCGTTGACGGCCTCGACCTCCTCGCTGCCGAGGTCGTACAGGGTCTTGTTGACCAGCGCGACGGTCTCGTTCTCCTTCACCCCCACCTGGAGGAACTGGTACAGCTTCTCGTAGGCGGCGTCGACGAGGCCGGCGGCCTGGTCGAGCAAGGCGATCTCGTCGGCGGTCTTGATCTGCCGGGCCCGCATCATCAGGCCCTGCGCGTCGACCACGTGCAGCCCTTCGGCTTCCAGCGCCCGCAGCTGCGGGATCTCGGCGACGTCGATGCCCAGCGGCTCACCGGCGAGACCGTGCTCGTGCAGGACATCGGCGATTTTCCGCGCGTTGCCCGCTTCGACGCCGACTTCGCTGTCGATCGCGCCGCGCCAGGTCGACAGGCCGGCCCGCCAGCTCTCCTCGGGCAGCCAGGTGAGGTACTGCTGGTGCAGGCGGGCGGCCGAGCCGATGTCCCACAGGATCGGCGCGTGCCCGCGCACGAGCAGGCAGGCGCGGAAGAGCTTGTCCCGGGCCCAGTTGCCGATGTGGGTGCCGGTGACGTAGCGGATGTTGTTCATGTCGTACAACAGGACCGCGCCGAGATCGCCGCGTTCGAGTTCGGCCATCGCGCGGGCGAGCCGCTGCTCGCGCAGGCGGGCGAAGTTGACCCGGTTCTCCCAGTCGGTGGACATGAAGGTGCCGGGTGAGGCGACCGGAGTGGTGTCCCGGGCGGCCTCGCCCGGCTGCCACGGCTGAGCCTTGACGGTGGACATGGAACTCCCTTTCAGACGGGTGAGTAGGAACCCGGGGCGGTCTCGATCTCGGCGACGGCCGGGCGTTCGCCGCTCCGGCCCGCCAGTTCCCAGACCGCGTCGACGATGTGCTGTGCGGTGAGGCCGTATTCGGCGAACAGGAACCGGGCGCTGGCGGCCTGCCCGAACCGGTCCTGGATGCCGACCCGGCGCAGGGGCGGGCTGAAGCCCGCTTCGGCGAGGACTTCGGCCACCGCGCTGCCGAGACCGCCGACGACCGTGTGGTTTTCGGCTGTCACCACGGATCGGGCGCCGGCGGAGAGGCTGCGCACGGTCGTCGCGTCCAGTGGTTTGATGGTGGTCACGTTGACCACGTCGATCACCAGCCCGGCCGAGCGGAGCGCGGTCGCCGCGCGCAGGGCCGAGGCGACGAGCATCCCGGACGCGAACACGACGGAGTCGACGGTCGCGGTCTCCCGTGCGGGATCGGGGTCGATCACCGTCGCGCGGTCGAGGTCGAGCACGTGGCCCTCGTCGAAGATGACCGGGATTTCGCCGCGCTTGAGCCGGAAGTAGACCGGGCCGGGGCGCTCGGCGACCGCCGCGACCGCCTGCGTGACCTCCGTGGCGTCGGCCACGTCGACGACGGTGAAGTTCGGCAGCGCCCGCATCACGGCGACGTCGTCGATGGCCTGGTGGCTCGGCCCGCCCGGTGAGGACAGGCCCGGCATCAGGCCGATGATCTTCACGTTCAGGTTCGCGTAGGCGATCTGCATGGCGACCTGCTCGAACGGCCGCCGCGTGGCGAACACGCCGAAGGTGTTGACGAAAACGGTGCGCCCCTCGCGGGCCAGGCCGGCGGCGACGCCCATCAGGTTCTGCTCCGCCATGCCGCCGTTGAAGAAGCGGGACGCGAGCCGGGCGTCGTCGCGGAAGAGATCGGTCTCGGTCTGCCGCGTCAGGTCGGCGCCGAGGCAGATCACCTCCGGATGATCGGCCGCGTACCGGACGAGGGCCTGTCCGTACGGCTTGAGGATGGTCCGGTAGGGCGGCTGCAGTGGCATCTTCGTTCACTTCCAGCTCGGCTTGTTTGGACTACTGGCTTAGCCAATTTGAGACGAGTGTGATAGCTCGGCCGCGCCGCTGTCAAGTGGTTCGGCGCCGCTTGACAGTGCGCGTCCGGTGTCGGATATTGGCTAAGCCAGTAGTCCACCTGCTGGCGGCGTCGGCCAGACCCGAGAGCGTGAAACTGGTGATTCCCCATGACAAAACCAAGCCGGGACGACGATGAGGCGTTGCGTCGCGCCGCCTGGCGCATCCGGCGGCGCGCGGTCGACATGGTCGCGATCGAGGGCTACGGCTACCTCGGTCAGGCGTTGTCCGCCGCCGAGCTGGCCGCGGCCCTGTACCTGACCGCCCTGCGCCCCGGCTACGACCGGCTGGTCGTCTCGCCGGGGCACTACTCCATCGTCCATTTCGCCGCCGGCGTGGAAGCCGGGCTGGTCGATCCGGCCGAGCTGGCGACCTACGGCAGGGACGGCAGCCGGCTCGAAGCGATCGGCACCGAGCAGACCCCGGGGCTGACCGCGACGTGCGGCTCCCTCGGGCAAGGACTGTCCGTCGCCGCCGGACTGGCGCTGGCGCAACGGCTCGCCGGGTCGGATCGGCACGTGTACGTGCTGATGAGCGACGGGGAAATGGAAGAGGGTCAGGTCTGGGAGGCCGCGCTGTTCAGCGCGCACCACGGCCTCGGCAACCTGACCGTGGTGCTGGACCGGAACAACAGCCAGGTCGACGGGCCGACCGAGTCGATCACGACGCTCAGTCCCGTCGCGGACAAGTGGCGGTCCTTCGGCTGGGAGGTCGGCGAGGCCGACGGCCACGACGTCGCCGCGGTCCGCGACGGTCTCACGCGGCTGCGCGGGAATCCGCGGCCCGGTGTCCTGATCGGATCGACGTGGACACTGTCCGGTTTGGACTCCGTGCTGCCGGACGAGGCGGACGGCCACTTCCTCAAGCTCGACCCGGACACCGTCGAGCTGGCGCGCAAAGTCTGCGCCGACGGTGAAGCGAATGCCGTGCGGGTCGCCGCGCGGACGTGGTGAGGAGATCCCCGATGAGCCTGGAAATCCCGTCCCCGCGCGGCCTCCTGATCGACGGCGAGTGGCTCGCCGCCGACCGGGTGACCACGCTCTACTCGCCGTACGACGGCGCGGCGATCGCCGAGGTCCCGCAGGCGGGCGCCGCCGAGGTCTCGCGTGCGGTCGCCGCGGCCCGGAATGCCCTGCGGGCGGACCGGTTCGACCGGGCGGCGCGGATCGCCGTGCTCGACGCCGCCGTCGAGGGCCTCCGCCGCCGCAAGGAGGAGTTCGCCCGGACGATCGCCGTCGAGTGCGCGAAGCCGATCCGGACCGCACGCATCGAGGCGGAGCGGACGATCGACACCTTCGCGTTCGCGGCCGCCGAAGCCCGGACCTACGCCGGGGACATGGTTCCGCTGGACGCCGCGGCTTCGGGCCAGGGCAAGGTCGCGTTCACACTGCGGGTCCCGGTCGGCGTGGTGGCGGCGATCGCGCCGTTCAACTTCCCGCTGAACCTGGTCGCGCACAAGGTGGCGCCGGCCATCGCGGTCGGCTGTCCGGTCGTGCTGAAACCGGCGTCACAGACCCCGTTGTCCTCCCTGCTGCTCGCCGAGCTGCTGCTGGACGCGGGGCTTCCGCCCGGCTGGCTGAACGTCGTGCCGGGCGGGGGAGCCGAAGTCGGCGGCGCCCTGGTTCTGGAGCCGGATGTCGCGTACGTGACGTTCACCGGATCGCCGGAAGTGGGCTGGGGCATCGCCGCCCAGGCACCGAAGAAGAAGGTACGGCTGGAGCTCGGTTCGAACGCGCCGCTGATCGTGGACGCGGACAGCGATTGGGAGACGGCCGCGGTCAAGGCGGCGTCGGCCGGCTTCGTGCAGGCCGGTCAGTCCTGCGTGTCGACGCAGCGGATCTACGTGCACGCTGACGTCGCCGCGCAGTTCCGGGAGGCGCTGGTCGCCGGGGTGGCCGGCCTGAAGGTCGGCGACCCCCTGGCCGAGGACGTCGACGTCTCCGCGCTGATCAGTGCCAAGGACGCGCTCCGGGTCGAGTCGTGGATCGGTGAGGCGGTCGGCGGCGGCGCCCGGGCCGACATCGGCGGGGAGCGGAGCGGCAACGTCGTCACCCCCGCCGTGCTGAGCGAGGTCACGGCCGCGATGCGGGTGCAGGCCGAGGAGATCTTCGGGCCGGTGGTGACCGTGACGGAGTTCGCCGACTTCGACACCGCGCTCGACCTCGCGAACGACTCGCGCTACGGACTGAACGCCGGGGTGTACACGAACGACATCGGCAAGGCGCTCAGGGCGGCCCGGCGGCTGGAGTTCGGCAGCGTCTACCTCAACGACGTGCCCACGGTGCGCGCCGACCAGCAGCCCTATGGCGGGGTGAAGGACTCGGGCAACACGCGCGAGGGGCCGCGGTACGCGATGGCCGAGATGACCGAGCCGCGTCTGGTGACGCTGCGATGAGCGGGCGGGACGGCCCGGGACGGGGGTGGCGGCGGTGGTAGCGATCGATATCGGTGTCGGCCTGCCGGCGGACGTCGAGGGCGTCACCCCGGCCCGGCTGGTGCGCTGGGCACGGCAGGCCGAGGACCTCGGGGCGAGCACCCTCGCGTGCACGGACCGGGTGCAGTACCCGAGCCTGGAGTCCCTGCTCACGCTGGCCACCGTGGCCTCGGTGACCACCCGCGCGCGGCTGATGACCAGCGTGCTGGTGGCGCCGCTGCGAACGGGGAATGCCTTGTTCCGCAAGCAGATCGCCACGCTCGACCGGCTCAGCGAGCACCGGCTGGTGCTCGGCATCGGCGTCGGCCGCCGGCAGGACGACTATGCCGCGTGCGGGGTCGACTTCTCCCGGCGCGGCCGGATCCTGGACGATCAGCTGGACGCCGGGCGTCCCTCGGTCGGGGACTTGCTCGGGGAACGGCTCCTGTTCGGCGGCAACAGCCGGGCGACGGTGGACCGGGTCGTCCGGCACGGCGGCGGCTGGATCGCCGCGGCCGGGCTCGGCGCGTGGGACCGGACAGCCGCCCTGGCCACCGAGGTGCGGGCCGCCTGGGCCGAGGCACGAAAGCCCGGCGCGCCACGACTGGTGGCGATGATCTACGCCGCGGCCGGCCCCCGGGCGCGGGAGGACGCCGACCGGCACATCCACCGCTACTACGGCTTTCTCGGCGCGGAACGAGCCGCCGAGCTGGCCAGCCACGTCGTCACCGATCCGGGGCAGCTGGTCGAGACCCGGGACCGGATTGCGGAAGCCGGCTTCGCCGAGCTGTTGCTGCTTCCGACCTCGGCCGAGCCGGAGCACCTCGAGGCGCTCAAAGCCGCCGTGGGGTGAACCGTTCCACAAAGGACTCTGCGAGAAGAAGGGACGCTGTTGTGACAGCCACGATGCCTTCGCACGGCAATCACATCATCGAACGGACGGCGGCGCACGGCCCGAGCGCCGTGGTCCGCCAGGACTGGA
Source organism: Amycolatopsis sp. (assembly GCA_036502365.1). Classification (GTDB taxonomy): domain Bacteria; phylum Actinomycetota; class Actinomycetes; order Mycobacteriales; family Pseudonocardiaceae; genus Amycolatopsis. Next base: position 36,656 of record DASXYS010000162.1, on the reverse strand, counting down.
CCGCCGCGGCCACGCCGTGGCAGTTCACCGGCCGGTCCGAGGGATTCGACCGGCTCGACCTGGTCGGAGCCGGCACCGGGGCCGTGCACACCGACCTCGGGATCGGCCGGCTCGAACCCGGGGGACGGGTGCCCGCGCACGTCCGGGCCGGCGAGCAAGCGCTGTACGTGCTGGACGGGGAAATGGCGGTGCAGCTGGAGGAAAACGCGTACCTCCTGCGGCCGGGCGACTTCGCGTTCATCCCGCAGGGGGCGGTATTCGCCTGCGCCAACCGAAGCAGCGGCGAAGCGCGGTGGCTCGACGTGAGCAGCCCGGTGTCGCTCCAGCCGGAATCCGGCCGGCGCGACACGTTCTTCCCGGCCGGCGCGCCCGATCTGATTTCCCGCGCCGCGCCGCCGGACCTCGCCGATCCGACGCTGCGGCTGGTCGGCCACTACGAGGGCACCGATCCCGATCACCTGGCCAAGGCCGTCAAGAGCCCGGCTCGCGGCCGAGAGTCCGCGGGAATGTACAGCGCGCTGCTCACCTACAGCGGAATCTCGGTGAAAATGCTGGTGGACCGCAACCGCGGTGCGCACCTGCTGACCATGTTCATGGTCGACTACGAAGTCGGCGGGGCGGCGCAGAGCCACGATCACCCGTTCGAAGAGGGCTATTTCTTCCTGTCCGGCGAGACGGACTTCGAGCTCGGTGGTCAGGTCCACCACTTCCGGCCGGGCGACGCCGCGCTCGCCGGGGTCGGCACGACCCACGCCTGTTACAACACCGAAGGCGGCCGGGTGCGGTGGATCGAGACACAGGCGCCGGTGCCGCCGCAGCTGCACAGCTACCGCTGGCCCTCCGACTGGGACCGGTTCGAGGCCGACTACTGCGGAGGGGGCGAGCCGCGTGCTTGACCACTACGTCGCCTTCCGGCCGGCCGAAGGGACCGAGGCCGCGCTCGTCGCGGCATTGGGAGAGTTCGGCGCGGCGATCGTGGAGCTCGCCAGTGTTCGCGAAATCACCTGGGGCGAGAACACGAATCCGTCCGGTCGCGACCGTGGTTACACCGTGGGCTGCTTGGTGCGGATCACCGACGAGAACGCGTTGCGCGGCGAATATTGGCACCACCCCGCGCACCAGAAGCTGCTCGCCGAACTGGACCGGCTGAGCACCGACCGGTTCGCCGTCGACTACCTCCACCAGGACCGCTCAGGCACCCAGGGCGGCGCAGACGCGATCGACGTCGGCCGCGGTGGTGCGCCAGTTGCTGAAAGCGGCGCGGACGGCCGGTAAACCCTGATAAACCGTGGGGGTCAGGAAGGCTTCGCCGCTGCGCGTCACAGCGTCGAGGGCTTCCTTGACCCGCTCGGCGGTGGCGTCGCCGGAGAGCGTGAAGCACACGACGTTCAACCGGACCGGCGCCAGCAGCCGCCAGCGGGAACTGCGGTCCAGCCGCGCGCCCATTTCCCGGGCACCGGCGACGTTGCGCTCGACGATTTCCCGGTAGCCAGCACGGCCGTACGCCGCCAGCGCGAACCACGCGGCCAGGGCGCGCAGCCGCCGGGAAGTCTCGGGGGTCAGGTGCATGAAGTCGGGTGTGTCGCCGGGTGCGCCGAGATAACTCGACACGTTCTCGAACACCCGCAGCTGCAGATCCGGCCGTCGGGTGAACTGCACGGCCGAGTCGTACGGGACGTTCAGCCACTTGTGCAGGTCCACGCACACCGAATCCGCTTCCGTCCAGCCGTCGAGCAGGGGCGCGAAGGCGGGGGAGACCGCGGCGAAACCGCCGAACGCGGCGTCGACGTGCAGCCAGAACTCGTAGCGGGACTTCAGCGCCGCGATGGCGCGGAGATCGTCGAAGTCGACGGTGTTCACGGTGCCCGCGTTGGCGACCACAATGGCCGGTCCGGCGGCGAGTTCGCGTTCCAGCGCGGCCACATCGACGGCCTCGCGGTCCGGCCGGGTCGCCACCGGGACGAGGTTTCGCCGGCCGATGCCCAGCACCGACATGGCCTTGGCGATGCTGGAGTGCGGCGTGCCGGACAACACGCGGATCGGCGTGGTCACCCCGTCGTCGGCGACGGAGCCGCCGGACAGCGACCCGAGCCACTCCCGGCCGGTGGCCAGTCCGACCAGATTGGACATCGTGGCACCGGTGACGAAGGCTCCGGGCCGGTCCAGCCCGAACAGCGCGCCGAGCCACGAAACGGCCTCTCGTTCCAGCGCGGTGGCGGCGGAACCGGCCGCGCCGTGCGCGTTCTGGTCGAGCGCCGAGGTGAGCCAGTCGCCCGCCAGCGCGGCCGGAGTGGTGCCGCCGGTGACGAATCCCAGGTAGCGTGGCCCGGCGCTGGCGGAGAAGCCCGGCTCCCACCGCGTGGCGAACGTCCGCAGCGCCGCGCGTAAGCCGGCTCCGTCCTCGGGCAGCGCGGCCGGAGCGTGCTCGACCGGCCCGGTGGCGACCTGGCGTGCCTCGAGACCCGTGAGGATCCGCTCGGCGTAGGCGCGGGTTTCTTCGAGGAGAGCTGGCAGCTCGGCGAGATCCTCGGCCAGTTTCGGGAACATCGGTGCAGGCTAATGCTTCGGGCGACCGGCACGCCAGGCTCGACAGTACCGTTCGGACACTCTAAACTGGCTAAGCCACTAGTCCGAAGACGACCGGGGAGGACGGAACCCCGATCGGTGACCAAGTCGATGACCGGCCGGCCGGACGGCAGCCGCTACCATGGGCCGGACGGTCGCGGCCGGGCCTGACGTGGGTGCCGGCCCGGTTACCGAGAGGGCTGCGGGAGCACAGGGACAATGGGTACGCCAGGTGGTCGATCCGGCGACGCGGGCATCGGCGCGTCGTTTCAGGTCGAGTCGTTCTCCCGGATCGCCGACCGGGTCGCCGACCAGATCCGGAACTACATCCTCGACCAGGGCATCGCCGAAGGCGAGCGGCTGCCCAGCGAGCGACGGCTGGCCGAACTCGTGGGGAGCTCCCGGCTGACGGTCAGCCAGGCGCTGCGGTCGCTGGCGGTCCAGGGCCTGGTGATCATCCGGCCCGGTTCCGGCGCCTACGTGCTGCGCGATCCGTCCACCATGGTCGACGCGAGCATCGACCTGATGCTGCGGCTCGAGCCCGAGTCGCTGGGCGAGGCGGCGCAGCTGCGGTTCCTGCTGGAACTGACCGCGGGCCGGCAGGCCATCGCGCGCGGTGCCCGCGAGCTGGAACCGCTCAACCGGGCGCTGGCCGACCTGACCGGTGCGCGGGGCAGCGCGTCCGAATGGATCGCCGCGGACACGGTGTTCCACGTCGAAATCGTGCGCCTGGCCGGAAACCGGTTCCTGACGAGTGTGTTCTCCAGCATCCACACCGCTCTGGTGGAGAAGGCCTACGAATCCTGGGTGTCGGCCAAGAAGTCGCCGCGGTGGCTCATCGGGGCGGCGTTCGAGGAGCAGATCGCCTTGCACCAGCCGATGGCCCGGGCGCTCGCGCGGGGCAGGCGCGCCGAGTTCGATCGCGCCTGCGTCGCCCACCAGCGCGCTCTCCTCGAACACCTCAGGCTGGAACTGCCCGGCTGGGACCAGGGTCTCTGACCGTCACAGCCGGACGACGACCTTGCCCTTCGCCCGCCCCTGCTCCAGATACGCAAAGGCGTCGGCGATCTGTTCGAACGGGAAGACCCGGTCCACCACGGCCTTCAACCGGCCGCTGTCGACGAGGCCTGCCAGCAGCTCGAGGTCTTCCCCGCTGGGGTGCATGAACATGTAGCGGTAGCTGACACCCCTTCGCCGGGCCTGCAGCAGGGTTTTGGCGCTCGCGATCCGCAGCAGCGTGGTGGCCAGCGGTCCCGCGTTGTACTCCTTTGCGTTGACCGGCAGGGGGAGTCCCGCGATGGAGACCGTCTTGGCGCCCGGTTTGAGGATCGTGAAACTGTCCGCGAGGTCCGGCCCGCCGGTGAGGTCGAACGCCCCGTCGTAGTCGCTCAGTACGTCTTTGAACTTCTGCGTCCGGTAGTCGATCACCGTCTCGGCGCCCAGGGAGCGCACCAGTTCCTCGCCGCGAGGCGACGCGGTGGTGGCGACCTTCGCGCCCATCCAGGTGGCCAGCTGGATGGCGAGGGTGCCGACCCCGCCGGCGCCGCCGGAGATGAACAACCGGTCGCCCGGAGAGACCGCCAGCTCGTCGCGGAGCGCCTGCAGCGCGGTCAGACCGGCCAGCGGAAGCCCGGCGGCCTCGGCGAAATCCAGGGACTCCGGCATCTTCGCGACGAAGCTTTCGTCGACCACCGCGTACGGGGCGAAGGCACCGAACTTCATCTTGTCCACCCGGGCGTACACCCGATCCCCGACGGCGAACCGGGTACTGCCCGTGCCGAGTCCCTCCACGACACCGGCCAGCTCACTGCCCGCGACCAGGGGCAGTTCGAGGCGGGTCAGCAGCCGCAGCTGGCCGGCGCGCACCTTGTAGTCGATCGGGTTCAGCCCGGCCGCGCGTACCCGGATGAGCACCTCGCCGGCGCCGGGGGACGGCTCGGGGACCTCCCGCAGCTCCATGGCGTCCGCGTTTCCGTACCGGGTCAACAGATATCCCCGCATGACAAGCACTTCGCTTTCCGTGTGTGTCCGATGTGGTCAGAATGAGGTGGTGCTCAGGCCGGCGACCCGGCGGTGCCGCAGGTGGTGGGCGGGCTCGAACCGGAGGGTGCGCCGGCGGAACTCGAGGGTGGTGCCCGGCCAGATGTTGGTGTTGACGCCGTTGTCGTTGAGGTACCAGCTCCGGCAGCCGCCGGTGGTCCAGACGCTGCCGGCGCCGAGCGCTTCGACGTGGGCGGTGAAGTCTTCTTGGGCCCTGGTGGTCGGCTCGACGGAGGCGAACCCGTGGTCGCGGGCGTAGCTCACGGCCGCCGAAAGGTAGTTGGCCTGCGACTCGAGCATGTGGATCACGGAGGTGTGGCCGAGTCCGATGTTCGGCCCGTGCATCAGGTAGCAGTTGGGGAAGCCGGCCACGGCGGTGCCCAGGTAGGCCGACGGGCGGTCGCCCCAGATCTCGGCCATGGTGCGGCCGTCGGTGCCGTGAATCCGGTCGGTCAGGGGCAGCGCGGTGGTGTGGAACCCGGTGCCGAAGATGATCGTGTCGACCGCGTGGCGGGTACCGGCGGCGTCGATGATGCCGTGCTCGTCGATCTCGCGGATACCGTCGGTGACGAGCGAGACGTTGGGCTGCGCGAGCGCGGGCAGGTAGTCGTCGGAGATCAGGACGCGCTTGCAGCCGAACCGGAATCCGGGGAGCAGGCCGGCGCGCAGCCCGGGGTCGCGGACCTGCCGCTCGAGGTGCTTGCGGGCCCCGCGCTCGGGCAGTTTCATCAGCGCCGGGTGCCGGAAGGCGAACACCGTCCATTCGCGACGGACGTAGCGGGAAAGCCGGGCCAGCCGCTGCAGGACCGGCGCGATCCGGTACAGGCGCTGCCGGAGCGCGCTGATCTCGTGGTCGTGCCGGGGGACGACCCAGGCCGGGGTCCGCTGGAACACCGTCAGCCGCTCGACCTCGGGCTGGATGGCCGGCACGAACTGCACGGCCGAGGGGCCGGTGCCGACGACCGCGACCCGCTTTCCGGTCAGGTCGTGGCCGTGGTCCCACCGCGCGGAATGGAAGCTGACCCCGCCGAACCGGTCCAGGCCCGGCAGATCCGGCACGACCGGGTCCGCGAGCGCGCCCGTCGCGACGACGACGTGGGTGGCGGTTCGTGGCCCTCGGGCGGTGCCGAGCTGCCACACCTGCCCGGCGGCGTCCCAGTCGAGCCGTTCGACCTCGCAGCCGAAGACCGTCCGGTGGCGGAGCCCGAACTGGTCGGTCACCTTCCCGAGGTAAGCGTGGAGCTCGGGCTGTCTGGCGTAGGTGGTGCGCCAGCCGGCGTTCGGCGCGAACGAGAACGAGTACAGATCGCTCTGCACGTCGACCGCGGCGCCGGGGTAGTCGTTGTCGCGCCAGACTCCGCCGACGTCGCCGGCCCGCTCCAGGAGGACGAAGTCGTCGAACCCGGCTCGCCGCAGGCGGACCGCCGCCGCGATGCCACCGAAGCCGGTGCCGATGATCGCAACGTGGTTGTGCGGGGTCATCGCGTCTCCAGGGTCTTCTCGGTGGGCTACGATGTGTACAGCGCTCACATTAGGCCGGGATGTGAGCACCGTCAACATTGCACGGGAGTGATCCATGTCCAAGGCGGCTGACCGGTACCACCACGGGGACCTGCGCGCCGCCTGCCTGCGCGCGGCGCGCGAGCTGCTCGAAGAGGACGGCAGTGCGGCGCTGTCGCTGCGGGCGGTGGCGCGGCGTGCCGGAGTTTCCGCGACGGCGCCCTATCGCCACTTCGCCGATCGGGATGCCCTGGTCTCCGCGGTCGCGGCGGAGGGGTACGGCGAACTCGGCGCGAAGCTGAACGAGGCGCATCCGGAGCCTTCGACGACGGAGGACCTGGCCGCGGTCGCCGTCGCGTACGTCCGGTTCGCCCTCGATCATCCGGCGCTGTTCCGGGTGATGTTCGTGGAGCCCTGCGATCCGGGCAGTGCCGAACGCGTCGCCGCGACTGCCGCCATCTCCGGTTACGTCAGCGGCATCGTCGAGCGGGCGTTTCCCGGTGCCGAGCCGGAGGCGCTGTCGACTGCCGTGTGGGCATTGGTGCACGGTCTGGCCTTCCTGCACCTCGACGGCAAGCTCGACGCATCCGACGCCGACGCTGTGGCGACCCGGGTCCACGCCGCGGTCCGGGCGATGCACACCGCATCTTCGTTGGCGGAATAAGGCAAACCGGTGCTCTTGTGGGCCGGCCCTTGCCCCATTGGGCAACATTCATTATCTTCACGTTCGCAGAAGTCACCGGTGAGGGGAGCGGGACGATGGACGTCATCGTGGTCGGCGGCGGTCCGGTCGGGCTGATGGCCGCCGCGCTGCTGGACGCGGCCGGGGTTCGGGTGGAGGTGTACGAGCGGAACGCCGGGCCCAGCCGGCAGTCCCGCGGCTCGACCGTGCACCCGCGCACGCTCGAGGTGCTCACCATGCTCGAGGGCGACGACGGCCGCCGGATCAGCGACCTGCTGGTGGCGGAAGGAATGCAGGTTCCGGACACGCACTTCGCGACGCTGCCGGACCGGGTCGGCTACCACGACCTCGACACGGCGTTCCCGTTCGTGCTGCAGATCCCGCAATGGCGTACCGAACTGGTGCTCGCCGACCTGCTGCGGGCCAGGGCTGTCCCGGTGCACTACGGCGCCGAAGTGGCCGAGGTGGCGCAGTCGGCGGACGAGGTACGGGTCCGCGTGGGGGAGACCTGGCACCCGGCGCGGTTCCTGATCGGCGCGGACGGCGCGCACAGCCTGGTGCGCCGGGCGGCCGGCATCGATTTCCCCGGTACCGCACCGGATCAGGTCGGCTTCGCCGCCGACGTGCGGCTGACGGAGCCGGTCGAGCGCGCCCGGCACTATTGGAGCCAGGCCGGTCACACCAGTATGTTCCCGCTGACGGAAACCACGACACGCGTCTTCGGTGTCGAGGCCACCGATGTCGGACTGTCCTCAGTGGAGGTCCGGCGCCGCCAGGCCGAACCGCTCACCCTCGCGGAACTGCGCGAGTCGCTCACCACCATCTGCGGCCGGGACTTCGGCGTGCACAGCCCGTCCTGGCTGTCCAGGGTGAGCAATGCCGGCCGGCACGCGGCGGCGTACCGCGCCGGCCGCATCATGCTCGCCGGCGACGCGGCGCACGTGCACCTGCCGGCCGGTGGCCAGGGCCTCAACGTGGGATTGCAGGACGCCACCAACCTCGCCTGGAAACTGGCCGCCGAGGTGCAGGGCCGGGCGCCGGAACAGGTGACCGGCGGCGAGGCCGGGTACGACGCCGAGCGGCGCCCGATCGCGGCGCAGCTCGTTGCCGGCACCCAGGCGCAGGACGCCCTGATGCACACCTTCAGCCCGGCCGGGGCGGCGCTGCGCGAGATGTTCAGCGGCTTCATCGCCCAGGGCGGCGAGGTCAGCCGGCAGCTGGCCGGTGTCCTTTCCGGACTGGCGGTGGCCTACCCGCGGCCGGACGGCGCCCATCCGCTGACCGGCACACGCGCGCCGGATCTGACGTTGGCGCAGGGCACACTCCTGCGGGCGTTGCGCCCGGATCGGTTCCTGCTCCTCGACTTCACCACCGACGGCTCGCTCGCGGAACTGGCCGCCGCGCACGTCGAGGTCCGTGGCGCGCCGCTTCCCGCCGGCCCCGGGCGCGCGGCGTGGCAAGACGTGCGCGCGGCGCTGATCCGGCCGGACGGGTACGTCGCGCACGCCGCGCCTTCTGCCGCCGGGCTCTCCGGCGCGATCACCGCGTGGACCACTCTGGACAGTCCGGTCCCGGCCGGGGAGTCGTGATGCCGCCGGCTCTGTTCGCGCTGGCCCTCGGCGCTTTCGGCATCGGCGCGACCGAGTTCGCCATGATGGGCGTGCTGCCCGCGGTGGCCGGCGGAATGCACGTGTCGATTCCGCAGGCCGGCTACCTGATCACCGGGTACGCGCTCGGGGTCGTGATCGGCGCGCCACTGCTGACGGCGGCCTCGGGCCGGTTCAGCCGCAAACGCTTGCTGCTGGCCATGATGGTGATCTTCACGGCCGGCAATTTCGCCGCGGCGGCCGCCCCCGGCTACGGCTGGCTCATGGCCGCCCGGGTGCTGACCGCCTTGCCGCACGGCGCGTTCTTCGGCGTCGGCTCGGTGGTCGCGACCGGACTGGCCGGCCAAGGACGGGAGGCGCGGGCGATCTCGCTGATGTTCACCGGCCTGACCGTCGCGAACATCGTCGGCGTGCCCGCGGCGACGGCGCTCGGCAACGCGGTCAGCTGGCGGCTCGCGTTCGCGCTGATCGGGGTGCTCGGCCTGCTCGCCGTGCTGGGCATCATGGTGCTGGTGCCGGCCGACTCCAGCCACCAGCCGGTCCGGCTGCGCTCGGAGCTGCGGGCCTTCACCCGGCCGGCCGTGCTGCTCACCCTCGCGGTCGGGACTTTCGGCTTCGCGGGGGTGTTCGCCACTTACTCCTACATCACCCCCACGCTCACCTCACTGGCCGGCGTCGGACCGGTCGGCCTGGCCGTGGCGCTGGCGCTGTTCGGCCTGGGCTCGTCCGCCGGCAACCTGGCCGGTGGACGGCTGGCCGACCGCGCGCTGCTCCCGGCGACCTACGTGGCGCTGGGCGCGCTCGCCGTGTCACTGGTCCTGTTCGCACTGACGGTGCACAACGAGGTCACGGCACTGGTGACGGTCGGGGTGATCGGGCTGGCCTCGGGGCTGGTCATCCCGCCGGTGCAGCTGCGCATCATCCGCGCGGCCGGGGACGCACCGACCCTGGCGGCCGCGTCGGTGCAGTCCGGATTCAACATCGCCAACGCGGGCGGCGCCGCACTCGGCGGGGCCCTGATCGGCGCCGGTTTCGATTACACCGCACCGAGCCTGGCCGGCGCGGCACTGGCGCTGATCGGGCTCGGGCTGGCCTGGGTGTCGAGCCGCTGGGAACGTGTGGACGCCAAGCTGCCCGGCGTTCGCGGTTAGGATGGGACGATGGCGACGCGCCCGGGACAACAGGACTATGTGGACGGGATGATCGAGGTCATCGCGGACCGGCACGATCCGGACGTCGCGCAGGCCAAGGCACTCGCGTACCGGGTGCGCCGGCTGGCCCACCGGCTGGAAACCGAGATCAAACGCGAACTCGCGCCGCACGGCATCGAGCTGTGGGAGCTGGAACTGCTCGCCTGCCTCATCCGCACCGAACCCGAGCACCGCCTCAGCGCGGGCGCGCTCATGACGCAGCTGCAACTCACCTCGGGCGCGGTCACCAACCGGGTCAGCAAGATGGAGCGCAACGGCTGGGTCGTCCGGGACTTCGACCCCGGCGACCGCCGCTCGGTCCTGGTCACCCTGACTCCGGCGGGGGAGCAACGGGCGATGGAGGTCTTCGGCGTCAAGAGCGAGACCGAGCAGGCACTGCTGTCCTCCCTCGGCCCCGCGGCCCAGCAGCGGTTGAACGACGATCTCCGGACGTTGCTGGTCGCCTTGGAAGGCCCCTGCTGACCCCTCAGCCGAGCAGGGCGAAACAATTGAGGTAGTCAAGTAGCCCACTGCTTGAGCATCTCAGTGAATATGTCAAGAGTTACACTCCTCGGCATGAATGCTCAGGAGACCCACGCGCTGCTGGTCGACCAGCTGATCGGCTTGGGACCATTGGTGACGGGCATCATCAAGGGCGTGATCGACGAGGTCGGCCTGACCGAGTCCCAGGCGAATCTCCTCTGGCTGATCCCGGTCGACGCCAGTCCGGTGCCGTTGAAGCAGCTCGCGGTCCGGCTGCACTGCGATCCGTCGAACGTCACTCTGCTGAGCGTCAAGCTCGAGGAGCGAGGTCTCGCCCGCCGAGCACGGCACCCGGACGACGGGCGCGTGCGCACCCTCGTGCTCACCCCGGCCGGCCGCAAGATCCGCCGGCGGCTCCTGACCAACGCGTACGCGCGCTCGCCCTTCGGCGCACTCAGCGAGAAAGAACAGTCACAGCTGCACTCCCTGATGACAAAGGTGCTGTCCGGGTACGACGCGCGTCGCCTCGGCTAAATGCCGCTGTGTATCAACAGCAGCGCGCCGCCGGCGCTCGTCCGCGTTTGATGACGGCGCGCTGGTCGCGACCGCGGGAACCCTGGCGTGCGTCGGCCGCCCGTTGCATCCGCCGCTGAAGTCGCGGCGGTGGCCCGTTGTCGCCGGGGACCCCTCCCGGGCCCCGTTGATAGGCTGCTTCGGGTGACGGACTTGGTGGGGCCGCCGGTCCCGGAGGCGCGGTGGCGGCGGTGGCGGTGGTTCGCGCTGGCCGGGGTGGTGCTGATCGCGGCCGGGGTCGTGACGTTCCTGGTCCTGCGCCCGGCCCCTCGGCCGACGGACGGGCACAGCCTGGCGGAGGCGGTCGTCGCGACGATGGCGCAGCCGCCGGGCGACGAGTTGCGCGGCTACCAGTGCACGCCCGGGCCGTCCGATCCGCCGCGCAGCGATCCGGTCTACGACGCAGGTTCCTACGTTCTCGACAGCGAGGACCAGCTGTCCGCCGAGCTCGACTTCGCCCGGGTGACGGACCCCGCGAACCGGAACGTGCGGTATGCGCTGTACCTGGTCGACTACCAAGGCGGCTGGTGCCTCGGCGGGCTGGCGATGTGCAGCCGCACCGAGAGCGGCGGCTACCTGGTCACGATTCCCTTCATCTGCCACCAGGCCTACCCGGAGATCCCGGCCTACTGACGGTGACCGAAGCCGGCGGGCCGGACCATCCACAACGGACGGTCCGGCCCGCCGGCGAGCGGCTACTGCTGGATCAGGTAATCGCTGTTCGCCACGTTCCAGTGTGTGGCCAGGTAGTTGTCCGGCGCCGGGTTGGTGTTGAAGTAGTCGTCGCCGTTGCAGTCGATCTGGTTCTCCGGCGCGCCTTCGCAGACCTTCACCAGGCCGCCCGGCGGGTTCGGGATGCCGCCGTCGTCGTAGCACATGATGTCCTCGTCGTCCCAGCAATGCCCGTTGCTGGTGGCGTGCGGCGCGCTGGACTGGACCGCACCGAGAGTGTGCAGCAGCTCGTGCCCGCTGGCCTCCCACGACCAGCAGCCGGTGCCGATCGTCGCGTAGTGCGGTCCCGCGTTGTACGGGTTGTCCGCGCCGGGGCGGTCGTCGCCGCCGTTGCCGAAGGCCAGGCCGCAGCCGTCCTTGTCGTACCAGACCAGGTACTTGCGGTCGGCGTGGTCGTAGCCCTGTGCCTTGATCGCGTCGGTGATCGTGTCCACGGTGTCCATTGCGGACGGATCGATCGCCACGTCGTCCAGGGTGGCGCGGCAATCGGCGTCGGTGGTGAACCGGACGTGCCGGGTTCCGCCGCCGAGCCGCCCGGCCGCCTCGACGAAGTCGTCGTCGATCTGGTCGGCGAAGGTGCGGAACTGCTCGACCAGCTCGTCGTGCCGGTCCGGCTGGTCCGTGCTGTGCACGTAGAGCGGCTGGACGCGTTTCCCGCCGGTGCCGTCGCCGTCGCACACGGTCGAATGCGCCACCGGACCGGACGCGGCGGTTGCCGTCGCCGCCGGTGCACCCGCGGCCAGCGCGGCGGCGAGTACCGCCGTGGCCCCGAATACCGTCGCGCGGTTACTCCTGATCATGAACTACCGCCTTCCTCGTTCTCCCGCCGCGGGCCGGGTCAGGCGCCGTGGTGGAAGGTCACCGTGAAGCCGCTGCAGCCGCGGCACTGCCGGACGGTCTGGTTGCCGCCCTCGGTGTCCTGTTTGGACCATGCGTACGCCTTCGGGCAGTGGCTGGAAATCGCGTCGCTGTACGGGGTCTTGGCGTCCCGGTTCGGGTTGGTGCACAGCACCGGATTACCGTTGCCGTCCTTGGTCAGGTTCTCCGGCGGGCAGTACTGGAGCAGCGGATCCGGGCAGCCGACGGGCTCGCATTCGGCGCTCGGTGAGCGGGCACCACTGCCTGCGGGCTCGATCGTGATGGGCAGGGACACCGCGTTCACATAGCTCACGTCGTACCACGGGGCCAGCTGGTCCTGGGGGTCGAAGTTGAATTCGGCCAGGCTCGCCGGCTGCTCACCGGTGGTGCACCCGCCGGCGTCCGGCCCGCAGTCGCCGATCGCGCAGTGGAACGAGCTGGCGGAATCACCGGTGCAGCCCTGCCGGCCGAAGAACTTGCCCCGCCAGTGCCGGTCCGACGCCGGCACGGTCACCGTGGCCTGCCGGCCGTCTTCGATGACCGGCAGCCCGGTCAGGTTCTCCGAGCCGTCGGCGTTGACCGTGCTGCCGATCCAGAGCGTTTCGCCGCTCTGGTTGACGAAGGTGACGGTGGGGCCGTCCGCGGCGGTCGCCGTCGTGCCGCCCGAGGCTCCGCCTGCGGCCATCAGCGCGGCGGCCGCGAGGGCGGCCAGCACCGGGAAGAGGGCTCTGCGCATCGCTGTTCCTCCGTGTCCGGGACCGGGGTACGCACAAAAGTGTCGCCGCGGCGGCGGGATCCGTCTTTACGGTCCGGCCGCACATTTCCGGCGAACCCCGGCGAGACAGACAACCGGTCAGACAGCGCCATGACTATTGACGAATCCGGCAGTGGTCCTCATTCTCGGAAACGGTGTGGGCGGCGCGGGCTCCGCGGACCTTCTCCCCGTCCCACCGGGGGTGTTTCCGCTGTGTCGTCTCGTCTTTCCCGGCCCGGGAAATCCGGTCCGGCCGCACCACCGCCGCCGCCCGGCTCGTGCCCGGCGCGGCGGGCGATCCTGCTCGCCCGCGCCGGCACGGACCCGGCGGGCGCGGTGCAGGAGGCCGAGCTGGCGCTGGCCGATCCCGCCTGTGCCCGGCGGCCCGCCTGCGCCCTCGACGCGCTGACCACCCTGGTGCTGGCCGGGGAACTGACCACCGCGGACCGCGCGGCGGCCCAGCTCGGCCACCGTGACCAGGACAGGGACCACCAGGACGGCGAACTGCTCGACCGGGGCACGCTCATCCGCGCCCGCACCGCCCGGTGGCGTGGTGATCTGGACACCGCGGGGGAGCTCTACGAGCACCTCCGGCGCCGGCCGATCGGGCCGGCACTGCGGCCGGTGATCCTGGCCGAAACCGTCGAACTGCTGGTCAGCCGCGGTCAGCCGGCCGAGGCGGGCGCGCTGCTCGCCGAACACGGCAGCGACGTCAGACCCGGGCCGGAGCTGCGGTGCGCCCGTGGGCTGATGGCGATGGCCGGCGGGAACTTCCGCGCCGCGCTGGCCGATCACCTGGCCGCCGGGCGGCAGTTCGCTGCCCAGGGGGTGGTCAATCCCGCGGTGTCCCCGTGGCGGCGGCGGGCGGCGTGGTGCGCCCGCGCCGGTGGTGACGCCGAACTGGCGGCAGGGCTGGCCCGCGAGGAGCACGAAGCCGCGCTGGCCTGGGGTGAGCCCAGGGTGGTGGGGGAGGCGCTGGCCGGCGTCGCGCTGCTGGCCGGCGACGGGCACGAGATCGACTTGCTCGGCGAGGCCGCCGAGCTGCTGGAAGTCGGCGAAGCGGCGATCGAGGCGGGCGAGGCCCGTTACGAACTCGGCCGGTGCCTGCTGCGGACCGGACAGCGCGCGTTCGCCCGGGTGCAGTTCACCAAGGCGGCCGCGGGATTCCACGGCCCCGGGAACCGGCATCGCGCGGCACGGGCCGAGGAGGCGTTGCGCGGGCTCGATCCGCGGCCCGGCCCGGCGCTGACCCCGACCGAGCTGAAGGTCGCCTTTCTCGCACTGGCCAACTTCCGCAACCAGGACATCGCGGCCAAGCAGTTCCTGGCCGTGCGCACGGTCGAGTTCCACCTTTCGCAGGTGTACCGCAAGCTCGGTGTGCGGGGCCGCGACGAACTCCGTTTCCACCTGCTCGATCCGGAATGGCAACCGGCCGGCTGACCGGCCGCGGCGCACCATTTCCGTGCCGCCTCGGATAAGCTTTCGAATAGCCTCGCATGCCCGGATCCGGGCAGAAAACAACCGATTTCCGGGCAATTTCCGTGCCCGGATTACTCTCGGCCGACCGTCACGCTAACGAGTGACATCGATGGTCGGGTCCCGTTGCCTGCCTTCGCCGCGCGCGGGATGAACGCGCTGGTCACGGCCGTGTGGCGAGCCGATGCCGGACCTGTCGCTGGGCCACTTGGGTGAGCACGTTTTCCGCGGGCGCCGTGGCAGATCTTCCCCGGGTGACGCCGGTCCCGCGGTCAACCGGCACCATCATCGGCGGGATGACGGTGAAACCTTGGCCGCCAGTGAGGCAGAGGAGCATCTCTTGTCGTCGACGGGGAGGGAACAGCCATCGGCCGCGGGCGCCGGTCCGGCGTCCGGGCTGCCTTACGCACCGGGTGGCGCCGCCGCCGTGCGGGCCGCGGCGGTGGCGCCGCCCGAACGCGACCACGCGCTGCGCGCGATCGCGATGGCCAACAACGGCGAGGACCGGGACCAGGTGATCCGCGAGGCCGTCTTCGTGCTGCGCTCGCCGGGCCGGCACGACGTGCTGTCTTTCTGGTACGCCACGGTGGCGCTCGTGCACGCCGGGGAGACCGACCTCGCCGGGGAGCACTGCGACCGGGTGCTGGCCACGCAGGGCGCGAACACCCTGGGCTCGGACACCGTCGGCTCGGACATCATGGCGGAGTTCGCTTTCGCGCTGCGGGGCCGGCTGGCCTGGCTGCAGGGCGATCCCGTCGCGGC
Source organism: Amycolatopsis sp. (assembly GCA_036502365.1). GTDB lineage: Bacteria > Actinomycetota > Actinomycetes > Mycobacteriales > Pseudonocardiaceae > Amycolatopsis. Next base: position 21,434 of record DASXYS010000162.1, on the reverse strand, counting down.
GGCGGAAATCCTCGACCAGGCGCTCGAACGCGATCCCGGACCGCGGCTGCGTGATCTGCTCGTGGCGTGGTCGACGGCCGCGCACGTCAGCCGGGGCGACCTCGACACGGCGTACCGCCGGATGCTCGACCACGTCTGCGGCGAGTCCTTCGCACACAGCGAGGACAAGGCCGAACTCCTTGCCGCGCTGGGAGAACTGGAACTGGCGGCGGAACGCCACGACGTGGCCAGGACGGCGTTCCTCGAATGCGGCCGGCTGCTCACCGAGCGCGGGGTGCGGAATCCGGCCGTCGTCCCGTGGCGGTCGCGGGCCGCGCTGTGCGCCCACGCGTCCGGACGGCACCGGCTGGCCTCGGTGCTCGCCGACCGTGAGCTGAGACTGGCCCGCCGCTGGCCTGATCCGCGAACGCTCGGCGTGGCGATCCACGCGCACGCCGTGGTGCGGAGCCGGACCTCCGGCGAGGCCCGCGAGGCCGCGGACCTGCTCGCCCGGGGCCCGGCCACGGAAGACCTGCTCCGTGCGCGCTACGACCTGGCGCACTTCCTCAGCGCCGAGCGGCAGTGCCCGCAGGCCGCCGCGATGTTCGGCGAGGTACGGGACCTCGCGCGCAAGGCGGGTTACGCGGCCTGGGCCGAACGCGCGGAAACCGCGGCGCACCGGCTGACCCGTCAGGCCGGCGACCGGCTGACCGGGCAGCAGCGCAAGATCGCGGAGCTGGCCCGGTCCGGGCTGAGCAACCGCCGCATCGCCGAGCAGCAGTTCCTCACCGTGCGCACGGTCGAGTTCCACCTCTCGAGCGTCTACCGCAAGCTCGGCGTGGCCGGCCGGCGCGAGCTGGCCACGCTGCCCGTGCCGCTGCCCTGACCGGCGGGGCTACTGGATTTCCCAGTCCAGCTGGATGATTCCGAGGTTCGGGTCGGCCAGCGACTGGAAGGCGGGCAGGCTGAGGTCGATCTTGGTGGGCTCGCAGGTGGGGCATTTGTCCCTGATCGGCACGGTGATCGTTGTGCCGTTGTAGGTGACCCGGATCGACTGGCTGCACAACGGGTCGTTGTTCGGGTTCGGCGTGGTCCAGAGCGCGGCGGGGGCGGCGACCAGCATGTCCGTGCTCGCGTTGATCTGTGTTCCGCACGCGCCGTAACCTGCGTCGGTGTAGTAGGTGGCGCTGCCGCTGGTGGCGGGGCTCGCGCCGGCGATTCCGCCGACGGCGACGGTGAGGGCGGCCGCGGATGCGACCGCGCCGGCGGCCTTCAGCAAGGTTTTCATGTGGGGACCAGCCTTTCGCCGGGGGCGGTTCGGCCTCAGCGTCCGGCGCCGCCCGGCCGGGCGCAACGGAGGATGGCCCCAGCTGTGGGACGGCCGCAACCGGTGGCGGCAGGCGTTGCGGTCCGGCCACAGGGAACCCGGGCCGACCCTCGCGCCGTCTCGGGGGCAAGCTGGAAGATCAACCGCCCCGACGAGGAAGGCACCGCCACCATGTCCGACGAGCCCGAGGTCCAGCCGCCGCCGACCGTGGTGATGGCGCAGCTGCTGGACGGTTTCCTGCTGTCCCAGGCGTTGTTCGTGCTCGCCGAAGCGGGTGTCGCGACGATTCTGGACGAAGAGGGACCCCAGACGGTCGCGGCGCTGGCCGAGCGCACCGGATCCGATGCCGACGTGCTCGCTCGGCTGATCCGCTCCGTCACGCCGCACGGTGTGTTCCGGACCGAAGGGGACAAGGTGGCGGTCACCGAGCTCGGCGCGACTCTCTCCGAGAGTCACCCGCAGTCGATGCACGGCATCGCGGTGGGCGGGATGCATCTTCACTACCGGGCCGTCGCCGAACTCGGACACACCCTGCGGACCGGGGAGTCCGCCGCGTCCAAGTACTTCGGGAAGCCGTACTTCGACCAGGTCGCCACCGACCCGGCCATGGCCGGGCTCTTCGGCCGGGCGATGGGCGTTTTCTCCCGGACGCTGCGGGCGGGGACCTTCGACGGCTACCGGCTTCCGGACGGCGAGCTGATCGCCGACCTCGGGGGTGGCGGCGGCACCGTGCTCGCGGAACTGCTGAGCCTGGACGACCGGCCGGACCGGCGGGGCATCGTCTTCGACCTCCCGGGCGTCGTCGAGTCCGCGCGTGCGGTGCTCGCCGCCGCCGGACTGGCCGACCGGGTCGAGGTGATCGCCGGGAACTTCTTCGACGAGGCCCCGCCGGCGGACATCTACGTGCTGAGCTGGATCCTGCACGACTGGAGCGACGAGGAAGCGCTCCGGATCCTGCGGTCGGTCCGGGCCGCGGCCCCGGCCGGTGCCCGGCTGATCGTCGTCGAACAGGCCGTGCCCGCGGGGGACGAGCCCCATCCGGCCAAGCACATGGACCTGGTCATGGTGAGCCTGCTCGGGGGGAAGGAACGCACCGAGAGCGAGTACCGGGCGTTGCTCGGCGAGGCGGGTTTTGCCGTCGAACGGGTGGTGGCCACGTCGAGCCCCCTGGTGATTTTCGAGTCGGTCAAATCGTGACAGCGGCCGGCGGAACACACGCGCCCCTTCGGGAGTTGAGCGTGGCATGAGCCAACTCGTGGACCGCACGATCACCGCACTCCGTTCCGAGCACGACACGCTGGCCGGCCTCGTCCGCACCCTCACCGACGAGCAGCTGGCCACCACCAGCGGCGCCGCGGAATGGACCGTCGCCCAGGCGTTTTCCCACCTCGGCAGCGGCGCGGAGATCGGCCGCGCGCCGATCGCCCGGGCCGCCGGCGAGACCGTGGAGGCCGAGGACAACCAGACCATCTGGGCCCGCTGGGACGCGTCGTCGCCGCGCGCGCAGGCCGAAGGCTTCGTGGAGCACAACGCCCGCTGGCTCGAAACGGTCGAGGCGTTCACGCCCGAGCAGCGCTCGTCCCTGACCGTCGACCTGGGCTTCCTGCCGGAGCCGGTCCCGCTGCTGACCGCGGTGGCCATGCGGCTCAACGAGGTCGCCAACCACTCGTGGGACGTGCGGGTGGCCTTCGACCCGGCCGCCGGGGTGGACGCCGAATCGGCTGCGGTGCTGGTCGAGCACCTGACCGGGCCGCTGGGCTTCATGCTGGGCTTCTTCGCGAAGCCGGCCGAACTCGCGGACCCGGTGTCCCTCGCGATCCCCGGCGGCGGCCTGGTGATCGACGACGGGGTCACCGTGGTCGACCACCTCGACTCGCCTTCCGCGACGTTCAACGGATCGGCGGAAGCGTTCGTCCGCCTGGTCAGCGGCCGCCTCAAGGCGCCGTACGACAAGGGCGTCACCGTCGACGGCAACCTGCCCCTCGACGACCTGCGCCACGTGTTCCCCGGCTACTGACGTGAGCAGCGGGCCCGGCGGCGCGACTCGAATTCGCGCGGCTGGGCCCGCTCCCGGTGACCGGGCTCAGCCGCGCTGAGGCGGTGCGGCGGGCCTGATCCGCAACGTCAACTCGGGCAAGGTGCTGGGCGTGGACCTAGTAAAACTCGTGAGTGTTTATGCCGGTTAGAACCGTCATAAACACTCACGAGTCTTTACTGAGCCCGAACACAACGCTGACCGGGCTCTGTGGTGGCGCCGTTAGCTTGTCGGCATGTCATCTCGCGTCCGTCTCCTCCTGACCGCGGCACTGGCCGTGGTGCTGGCTTCGACCGCCGCGGCCTGCACGACCGGCGGTTCGGCCTCCGCCGCCGGAACCGCGGGCAGCAAGCCGAATCTCGTCCTCGTGCTCACCGACGACCTGTCGATGAACCTGCTCCCGTACCTGCCGCATGTGCAGGAGATGGCCAAGACCGGGACGTCGTTCGGCAACTACACGGTCACCGACTCGCTGTGCTGCCCGTCGCGGTCGTCGCTGTTCACCGGCATGCTGCCGCACGACACCGGGGTGTTCACCAATGGCGGCGCCGACGGCGGGTACGCCGCGTTCCACGGCCGCGGCGACGACAAGTCGACCTACGCGACCTCGTTGCAGCAGGCCGGATACCGCACGGCAATGATGGGCAAGTACCTCAACGGCTACGACCCCAAGGCCGACGGAGTGCCGCCGGGCTGGAACGAGTGGGACGTCGCCGGCAACGGCTATGGCGAGTTCACCTACGACCTCAACGAAAACGGCACGGTCAAGCACTACGGCAAGACGCCCCGCGACTACCTGGTCGACGTGATGGCCGGTAAGGCCGCGCAGTTCGTCACCGGTTCGGCGGCCGCGCACACCCCGTTCGCGATCGAGCTCGCCACCTTCGCGCCGCACGCCCCGTACACCCCGGCGCCGCGCGACGCCGGTGCCTTCCCCGGCCTCACCGCGCCGCGCGGGCCCGCGTTCGACACCCTGCCGTCCTCGCCGCCCCCGTGGCTCGCGTCCCGGACTCCGTTGACGGACAAGGAAAAGGCGACCATCGACAAGGCGTTCCGCAAGCGCGCGCAGGCCGTGCAGTCGGTGGACAAGATGATCGGCACCGTGGAAGCCGCGCTGGACCAGGCCGGCGTGCGCGGGGCCACCGACCTCGTGTTCACCTCGGACAACGGCTATCACATGGGCGAGTACCGGCTCACTCCCGGCAAGCAGACCGCGTTCGACACCGACGTGCACGTGCCGCTGGTGGTCACCGGGCCCGGCGTCAAGGCCGGCGCGACCGTGACTGATCCGGTGGAGAACATCGACCTGCGGCCGACCTTCGAGGCGCTGGCCGGCGCCCGGACGCCCGCGGAGGTGGACGGGGAAAGCCTGGTGCCGTTGCTGAACGGGGCCACCCCGCCGGCGTGGCGCACGGTCGGGCTGGTCGAGCACCACGGCCCGGACTTCGACGCGACCGACCCGGACAAGCCGGAGAAGAACAGCGGCAACCCGACCACCTACGAGGCGATCCGCAGCACCACCTCCACCTACGTCGAGTACGCCGACGGCACCAAGGAGTACTACGACCGCGATACGGACCCGCAGGAACTGCACAACACCGTGGCCCAGCTGCCGCCGGACACCGCGAAGCAACTGCACGAAACGTTGCAGGCCATGACTTCCTGCCACGGAGCGGTCGCCTGCCGGCACTGAAACCGGCAGCCCGGCGGGCGGCGCTCAGACGGCGGTCAGCACGATCTTGCCCCGGATGTGCCCCCGGGCCGCTCGCTCGTGCGCCGCCCGGGCGTCCTGCAGCGGGAAGGTACTGTCGATCGCCACTCGGATCGTGCCGTCCGCCAGCAGGCGCCCGAGTTCGGCGAGCTGGGCGCCGTTCGAACGGACTTGGGCGGCTGTGACCGTGACCCCCAGCTTCGCGTTCTCCTCGTCGTCGAACTCGCCGAAGTACACCGGGTAAAGGGATCCGCCGCGCTTGACGGCAGACAGGAAACGACGGCTGTGGGGACCGCCGACGGTGTCCAGGACCAGGTCGAGGTCGTGCGCGACCTCCTCGGGCCGGTCCAAGGTGTAGTCGATGAACTCGTCGGCGCCGAGCTCGCGCAGGAAGTCCTCGTGGGCGCCGGAGGCCACGGCGATCACGCGGGCGCCCTGCCACTTGGCCAGTTGCAGGGCGAGGTGCCCGACGCCGCCGGCCGCGCCGTTGACCAGGACCGTCGTCCCGTGGCCGAGGGGAATCGGGCGGTGCTGGGCCTCCTGGAACGGCGAGGGGTGGTCGTGCCCGAGGTCGATCAGGAACTGCCACGCGGTCAGCCCCGACATGGCCAGTGCGGCGGCGTGCACGTGGTCGACGGCAGCCGGCTTGAGGGCGAGGTCGGACGCGGGTGCGGTGACGTACTCGGCGTAGGCGCCGGCCTGGAGCGCGGTGGGGAAGCGCAGCAGGCCGAACACTTCGTCTCCGGCCGAGAAACCGTCGACGTCGGCGGCTTCGACGACGCCGGAGACGTCGGTTCCGGGGGTCAGGGGGAGGACCATCGGGGGCTTCAGCTCGGCCGGTACGTCGGGCATTCCCTCGCGGGCATACCAGTCCGGCGGGTTGAGGCCGATCGCGTGCACGCGGATGAGCACCTCGCCCGGCCCCGGTGCGGGCACCGGCACCTCCTCGTGACGCAGCACTCCGGGGCCGCCGAACTCGTGCAGCCGGATCGCCTTCATGGTCTGTGTCGGCACGATTCTCTCCTGCGTCTCGCCCGGGGTAACCTAAGTGAACCAGAGATCCGTTTTTCCGGACCACTGATCCGATAATACGGGTCAGTGATCCGTTTGTTCCAGGAGGGCTGATGAGGGCCGACGCCCGGGCCAACCACGACCGGCTGCTGGAGGTCGCCGGCGCCGTCCTCGCCGAGCAGGGCGCGGACGCGTCGATGCGCGACATCGCCCGCCAGGCCGGGGTCGGGCTGGCCACGTTGCTGCGCCACTTCCCGACGCGGGAGGCGCTGCTCGAAGCGTTGCTCCGCACGAGCTTTGACGAGCTGACGGCGCGGGCCGCCGAGGTCGAGACCTCGAGCTCGGCCCAGGACGCGCTGAGGTTGTGGCTGCGCGATTTCGTCACCTACACCACGAACTACCGCGGGGTGGTGACGTCGATGGTGCGGGCGATCGAGTACCCCGAGTCGGCGCTGCACACCTCCTGCGTCGCCATGCGCGCGGCCGGCACCCGGCTCCTCACCCGGGCCCAGGCCGAGGACGTGGCACGCGCCGACCTCGACGGTGCCGACCTGTTCGCGCTGGCCTCCTCGCTCGCCTGGCTCGGCGACCAGCCCGGGCTCGAGGCCCGCGCCGAGCATCTCTTCGATGTGGTGGTGAGCGCGATCCTGGCGGACCGGGCGGCCTGACGTCGCAGAGCACCGACTCCACACGAACCCAGTTACGCTGCGGCCAAAGGGAAGGAGCGGTCATGTCCCGTTCGGAACTGGTGCGCGAAGAGACCGTCGGCGACCTGCTCCGCGCCGCGGCCGAACAGGCACCGGCGGCGCCCGCGCTGGTGGAAGGGGTCGCCGATGCGGACGCGCGCCGGCGGTGGACGTACGGCGAACTGCTCGACGAGGCCGAGCGCGCGGCCAGGGCGCTGCTGGGCCGGTTCGAGCCCGGTGAGCGGATTGCCGTGTGGGCCAACAACATTCCGGAATGGGTCCTGCTGGAACTGGCCGCCGCCCTTGCCGGCATCACGCTCGTGACGGTCAATCCGGCGCTGCGCGAACAGGAACTGCGGCACGTGCTGGGGAACTCCCAGGCCACCGGTCTGTTCCTGGTGCGCGAATACCGCGGCAGCCGGATGGCCGAACTGGTGGAGCACGTCCGCCCCGACCTTCCGCACCTGCGGGAGACCGTGCTGTTCGAGGACTGGCGCGCCTTCCGCGACTCCGGCTCGCCCGGCCGGCCGCTGCCCGTGGTCAGCCCGGACGACGCCGCGCAGGTCCAGTACACGTCCGGCACCACCGGCACGCCCAAAGGCGCCGTGCTGCATCACCGGGGCCTCACCAACAACGCGCGCCTGTCCTACGCCGAGAAGCTGGCCATGCAGCCGGGCGAGGCGTTCGTCAACCCGATGCCGTTGTTCCACACGGCCGGTTGTGTGCTGGCGACGCTGGCGCCGATCGCCACGCTGGGCACGCAGGTACTCCTGCCCTGGTTCGATCCGGCGCTGCAGCTGCACGTGATGGAGTCGGAGCGCAGCGCCGTGTTCGGCGGCGTGCCGACGATGATCCTCGCCATGCTCGGCCACCCGGATTTCGCCGCCACCGACCTCTCGTCGGTTCGTTATGCCCTGTCCGGCGGCGCGCTGGTGCCACCGGAGCTGGTCAGGCGCGTCGAGGCTGCCCTGGGCGTGCCCATGAGCACCGTCTATGCGCAGACGGAGGCGTCCCCGGGCATCACCATGACCAGTCCGGACGACAGCCCGGAGGACCGCGCCACCACGGTCGGCCGCCCGCTGCCCGCCTGTGAGGTGGACATCGTCGACCCGTCCACGGAGGCCTCCTGCCCGCCGGGCCGGATCGGCGAGGTGCGCACCCGCGGCTACCACGTGATGACGGGATACCTCGGCCTGCCCGAGCAGACCGCGCTGGCCATCGACGCCGCCGGCTGGCTGCACACCGGTGACCTCGGCCGCCGGGACGAGCGCGGCTACCTGCGCATCGAGGGGCGGATCAAGGACATGATCATCCGGGGTGGTGAGAACATCTATCCCCAGGAGGTCGAGCACGCGCTGCTCACGCACCCCGCGGTCGACGCCGCCGCGGTGGTCGGCGTGCCCGATGCCGAGTGGGGCGAGCAGGTCGCGGCGTTCGTCCGCCTCGTGCCCGGCGCCGCGGCGGGCGAGACCGAGCTGTTCGAGCACGTCCGCGGCATTCTGGCGCCGCACAAGATACCCCGCGTGTGGCGGTTCGTCACGGAGTTCCCGATGACCGGCTCCGGCAAGGTCAAGAAGCACGTGCTCCGCGACGAATACCTCGCCGGCGGTTGATACGGGCCGGCCGCTCGCGGCGATGGACTCTACGGCTGGATCCCGCGACCCGTGGAGGACCCGATGCAGATTGACCTGTTCAACGAGATCCAGAATCCCCGGCCGTGGCCGGCGGGCCATGAGCAGCTTCGGTTCGCGCAGGCGATCGAGCAGGCCGTGCTCGCGGACGAGCTGGGGTACGGGTGCTGGTGGCAGGTCGAGCACCACGGCGCCGGCGAGTTCAGCCTGTCCTCGGCGCCGGAGCTGATGCTCGCGGCGCTTTCCCAGCGCACCAGCCGGATCCGGCTCGGCCACGCCGCCGTCCTCGCGCCGGGCCGCTTCAATCACCCGATCCGCGTCGCCGAGCGTGCGGCGACGCTCGACCACCTCAGCGGGGGCCGGGTCGAGCTGGGGCTGACGCGTTCGACGATCCCGGAGTGGCGCCTGTTCGGCATCGAGCCGGACGACGCCAGGGCCCAGACACAGCAGGCGTTCGAGATGCTGCCGAAGATGTGGACCACGGACCGGTTCTCCTACCACAGCGACGCCTACCAGATCGACGACGTGCCGATTTCGCCGAAGCCGCTGCAACGGCCGCACCCGCCGCTGTGGCAGGCGGCGGCGAGCCCGAAGTCGTTCGAGGACGCGGGAAAACGCGGCGTCGGCGTGCTGGGCACGACCATGTGGGAGTCGCTCGAACGCGCGGGCCGGATGGTCTCGCTCTACCGCGAGGCGGCCGCGTCGTGCACCGACCCGGTGGGTGCGTTCGTCAACAACCAGGTCGGGTTCTTCACCTTCGTGCACTGCGCGGACACCGACGAGGAAGCGATGCGCAACGGCGCCGCCGCGGCCGCCGCCTGGTACACCGTCACGGCGTTGAACTTCTTCGAGGCGGCCAAAGAGTTCGTCCGCACGGCCCAGCTCCAGCAGCAACTGGCGGAAGCACCCGACGGCGGCGGCCTCACCGGCGGCTTCCTCCGCGGCGAGGCCGCCGACCCGCCGAGCGAGGCCGCCTTGCTGATCGGCCGCATCCTGCAAGGCGAAAAGGTGCCGGACGACGAGATCTTCACCGTGCTCAGCGCGCAGGACTCGCTGATCGTCGGCAGCCCGGACACCTGCCTCAGAAAGCTCCGGGCCTACGCCGGCCTCGGCATCGACCGGATGATGTGCCTGCAGCAGATCGGCGGTCTCGCCCACGACCAGGTCACCCGGAGCATCCAGCTGATCGGTGAACTCATCCCCGACCTCGATCGCGGGTGATCGGGGCCGATTTCTCCTTGCTGGACCGGCCGCTGGTCGCCCTCCTCACTGCGGACATCAAGGCCGTGGCCGGGCTGAGTCCGGTTCGGAAGTCATTGCCGCACAGGCACTTTCGTGAACGTCGGACTCAGACTGCCGCGCCTTCCGGCACCGTGTACCGGAAGGCGCGGCGGTAGGCGGTGGGCGTGGTGTCGAGCGCGCGGCGGAAGTGCAGGCGCAGGTTGGTGGCGGTGCCCAGCCCGCAGTCGCGGGCGATCCGGTCGACCGGGTCATCGGTGGTTTCGAGCAGCTCGCGGGCCCGGCTGAGGCGGGCATTGAGCAGCCACTGCAACGGGGTCGTGCCGGTCTCTTCGGTGAACCGGCGGATGAAGGTGCGCTGCGAGACTCCCGCGTGGCGGGCCAGCACGCGCAGGGCGAGCGGCTCTTGGAGGCGGGCCAAGGCCCAGGCCCGGGTGCCGGACAGGGAGGTCTCACCCGCGACGGCGACCGGGGCCGGCACGTACTGGGCTTGCCCGCCGTCGCGGTGGGGAGCCGCGACCAGGCCGCGGGCGATCCGGTTGGCCGTCACGGCGCCCAGGTCGCGGCGCACGATGTGCAGGCAGAGGTCGATGCCGCAGCACACTCCGGCCGAGGTGAGCACGTCGCCCTGGTCGACATAGAGCACGTCGCGCTCGACGGTGACGCCCGGATAGTCCCGTTCGAGTTCGTCGATGTGCTGCCAGTGGGTGGTGGCGTGCAGGCCGTCCAGCACCCCCGCCTCGGCCAAGGCGAAGGCGCCGGTGCAGATCGACACCACCCGCCGGCCCCGGTCGCGGGCGTCGGCGAGCGCGCTCAGCGCGGGCTCCGGCAGGGGGGTGATCGGGTCGAATCCCGGGACGATCACGGTGTCGGCGGCCCGCAACCGGTCCAGGCCGGCTTCGGGGGCCAGGGTGAAGCCCGCGGTGGTGGTCACCGTCGGCCCGAGGCCGCAGAGGGTCATCTCGTACGGGGTTTCCGGGCGGGCGGTGAAGATCTGCGCCGGGATCGCGAGATCGAGCGGGGTGACCCCGTCCAGCGCCAGTACCGCGACTCGATGCACCATGGCACTATTCTATCGAACCGGGGCAATTTTGCCACTCACCAGGTCAGGGCGGTTCCGGTCAGGCTGGAGACATGACGACCGGACCTGCCGCCGACGAGGCGAACGCCGACCTGATCACGCTGCCGGACACGCCACTGGCGAAGGCGGTGGTGGACCTCATCCGGCCGGTGGAATCGCGGTCGGTGTTCAACCACAGCATCCGCAGCTACCTGTTCGCCCGGCTGGTGGCCGGCCGGCTCGGCCCGGACGCCGGCGATTACGACGACGATCTGCTGTTCGCCGCGTGCGCGATGCACGACCTCGGCGTGGCGGCGGACGGCCCGTATCGTCAGCGGTTCGAGGTCGAGGGCGCCGACCGTGCGGCCGAATTCCTGGTACAGCAAGGAATTCCCGCCGCCGACGCCGATCTGGTCTGGCAGGCGATCGCCCTGCACACCTCCCCGGGCATCGCCGAACGCCGCGGTTTGCTGTGTGTGCTCGTCCGCGAAGGCGTCGGCCTCGACTTCGGCGGCGTGCTGGCCGGCGGTCACCTCGAGGCGGTCACCAACGAGCTGGCGGACACCATCCACGCCCGCTATCCGCGGCTGGACATGATCGGCTCACTGACCGACGCGATCGTCGCGCAGGCCGCGAAAAACCCGCGCAACGCGCCGCCCTACTCGATCCCCGGCGAGTTCCTCCACGAGCGGCAGACCTTCGGCCGGACGCGGATGGAGAACGCGTGCCGTTCGTCGCGCTGGGGCAACTGATCCCGTACCAAGTCACCAAAGAAAGGCAAGTACCACCATGGCCATCCACACCGTCGAGATCCCCGAAGGCTCCGAAGTTTTCGGGGAAACCAGGAGCGCGTTCGAGCGCTTCGGCTATTCCGCCGCGGTCCGCGCGCGCGGCCTGCTGTTCATCGCCGGCACGATCGGCCGCCGCGCCGACGGCACCATCGCCGAGACCATCGAAGAGCAGACCGAAATCGCCATCGCGCGGATCGAGGAGATCCTCCGCCTGGAAGGCCTCGACCTGTCCGCCCTCGTCGACGTGACCAGCTACCACGTCGACATCCACCGGCACCTGCCCGGTTTCAGCGCGGCCAAGCAGCGCCTGATCACGCCGCCGTACCCGACCTGGTCGCTGATCGGCGTCAGCGGCCTCGCCAGCCCGGGCCTCCTGGTCGAGATCCGCGCGACGGCCGCCTTTCCGGAGAACTCCCGCTGATGGCGACCCCCTTCGCCGGCGAGACCGTCCGGTCCCGGGTTCGAAGTCCACAAAGGACTTATCCGGTGACAGCCGCCTTGGCGTCCCGGTCCGGCCTGCGGCGCCGGTCCCGGACGTAGATCGTCGCGGGCTTTCCCTCGCCGGGGCTGCGGCGGTCCACTTCGAACAGGGTGGTGGCGGTGATCAGGTCGCTGAGCTTGGCATAGCCGTAGGTGCGGGAGTCGAACTCCGGGCGTTGCTTGGTGATGATGCTGCCGACGGCCGACAGCGCGGCCCAGCCGTCGTCGTCGGAGGCCGCCTCGACGGCGTTGCGCAGCAGGGTGACCAGGGTCGCGTCGCCCTTGAGCTGGGTGGCCGGGGTGGCCGGTTTCGGCGCGGGCGCGGTGGCGGCCGGGGTCGCGGCGCTTTCGGTGTAGGTGAGGTTCTCGATGTAGATGAACTTGTCGCAGGCGGCAACGAAGGGCTTGGGCGTCTTGCGTTCGCCGAAGCCGTACACGGTGAGGCCGGATTCGCGCAGCCGCGCCGCCAGCCGGGTGAAGTCGGAGTCGCTGGAGACGATGCAGAACCCGTCGAAACGGTTGGAGTAGAGCAGGTCCATCGCGTCGATGACCATCGCGGTGTCGGTGGCGTTTTTGCCGGTGGTGTAGGCGAACTGCTGGATGGGCTGGATCGACTGGGCCAGCAGCTGGTCCTTCCAGCCCCTCAGGTTGGTGCCGGTCCAGTCGCCGTAGGCGCGCTTGACGTGCGCGGTGCCGTACTTGGCGACCTCGGCGAGCAGGGCCTCGGTGATCGAGGGCTGGGCGTTGTCCGCGTCGATCAGCACCGCGAGCTTCGCGGTGTTCTCGCTGGCCGTGACCATGCTGGGGGTCCCCGTTCTTCGTCCGATGCTGCCGGCGGCCGACTGCTCCCGTGGTGATCAGCCTGGCATGCGGGCCGGGAACTACTGTCGCGGGCATGGCCGAACACGACGCCCTCACGACCACCCGCGAAGGGTACGACGCCGCTGCCGCCACGTACGCGCAGCTGTTCCGCGACCAGCTGCGCGACCGGCCCCTGGACCGCGCGATGTTGGGCGCCTTCGCCGAGATCGTCGGTGCGGGCGCCCAGGTCGCGGACCTGGGCTGCGGGCCCGGCGACGTCACCGCTCATCTGGACGGGCTGGGGCCGGCGGTGTTCGGCGTCGACGCTTCTCCGTCGATGATCGAGCTGGCCCGGCAGGCGTATCCGCGGCTGCGGTTCGAGGTGGGCTTGATGGCCGCGCTGGACATCGCCGACGGCACGCTGGGCGGCGTGCTCTCGCGGTGGTCCGTCATCCACACCCCGCCGCCGGAGCTCCCCGGGATCTTGGCGGAGTTCCACCGGGTGCTGGCACCGGGCGGCCACCTGCTGATCGGCTTCTCGGCCACCGAAGACCCGTCCTACCTGACGCAGGTTTTCGATCACTCAGTCGCCCCAGCCTACCGATGGTCGCCTGATCACTTCGCCGCGCTGCTGCGCAAGTCCGGGCTGGCCGAGGTGGCCCGGATGGTTCGTGAGCCCGAGCCGACCGACCGGCGGCAGTTCCAGGACGTCTACCTGCTCGCGCGTAAAGCGGCCTGACCGGCTGTTTCAGGTCGTTTCGCCGGTGATCGCCGCGCGGGCGTCGTGGGGCAGGGCCTTGAGATCGGGCCGGCCGAGGGCGACCCGCTGGATCATGAACCCGTGGAGGAGGGCCACGATCAAACGGGCGTTCGCCTCGGCGTCCTGCGCGAGTCCGGTGCCGCGGAGGGCTTGGGCGATTTCGCCGGTGACGCGGGTGAAGCCGCTCACCGCGTGCTCGCGCAGGTCGGCATTCTGGAGCACCTCGCCCCAGGCCACGATGCCGCACCGCAGTAACTCGTCGTCGGCCTCGGACGTGGCCGGCCGGGCCTGGACCGCAGTGGTCACCAGCTCGCCGATCGTGACGGTGCCCGTCTCCTCGATCCGCCGCAGGACCGGGTCGAAGACGGCCGCGAACGCGAGCCGGGCGACCTCGACGATCAGCTCCTGCTTGCCGCTGAAGTAGCGGTACGGGGCCCCGGTGGACAGGCCCGCCTCGGCCGCGATGTCCGGCATCGACGTGCCGTGGAAGCCCTGGCGGGCGAAGCAGCGGCGGGCGGCCGCGATGATCTGGTCGCGGTTCGCGGACCGCCGCTCACTCGTGATGCGGGGCATGCCGTCCCTCTCTGCCGTCCTGACTCTGCCGTCCTAAAAACTCTGCCGTCCTAAAAATGAACGTGCATTCGCCTTGACGCCGTTCCCGGTCGCCTCCCATACTCTAGATGAAAGGTCGTTCACTTATATGGGAGGGATCATGACCGGGGTGACCCTGCGGCTCGGCGGGTACAACTACGAGCACACAGCCGCGGTCTTCGACGGAACTGTGCCGATCAAGGGCGTGGACCTCGTGCCGACGACCGAGCCACTGGTCTCGGATGTCTTCCGCGGGATGATCGAGGGGCGCTATGACGTCGCCGAACTGGGGCTCACCTACTTCCTGCGCATGTGGGACACCGGCGAGTCGCCCTTCCTGGCGTTGCCGATCTTCCCGAACCGCAACTTCCGCCACTGCGCGCTGTTCGTCAACGCGGACAACGGGATCAAGCGGCCCGAGGACCTCGCGGGCAGGACGATCGGCGAATTCGCGTTGTGGGGCAGCGATCCCGGGGTCTGGGTGAAAGGCATCCTCGCCGAGGAACACGGGGTGACGCCGGATCGGCTGAGCTGGGTGATCGGCGGCACGGACCACCCGATCCCGTCGTTCGACTGGGTGCCCCAGCCGGTTCCCGAGGGTGTGCGCGTGTGTCACGCCGGCGAAGGCGAGACACTCGCGGCGATGCTGGAGGCGGGCGAGATCGACGCGCTCCTGTCGGTGGACGTCCCGCAGTCCGTGCTGGCGGGCACCGGCCGGATCCGGCGGCTGTTCCCGGACTACGAATCGGTCGAGCGGGAGTACTTCGCGCGCACCGGCATCTTCCCGATGATGCACGTGGTGGCGATCCGCAAGGACTTCCACGCCGAGCACCCCGGCGTCGCGCAGGCGGTGTACGACGCGTTCCTGACCGCGAAGGACGAGACACAGAAGCACTACCTGGACCGGGCGGCCAAGCAGCACATGAACGTGATCACGCCGTGGTTCAGCTCGCTGTTCGCCGAAAACCGGCGGCTCCTGTCGGAGGACTGGTGGCCGTACGGCGTCGGGAAGAACCGCCACGCGGTCGACACTTTCCTGCGCTACCACCATGAACAGGGCCTGTCGTTGCGGCGGCTGACCAGTGAGGACGTCTTCGTCCCCGAACTGCTCGGGTCCTGAGCTCGCGGCGCCTGAAGAGGGCATCCCTTGCGCCGGCGAGATCGACGCGCCGATCTCCGGCAACCATCGTCGCCGACCCGTGGGTATACGGCGTCGAGGGGCGTCGAGGTAATCGGTGTCGCGGACGGCGACCACCGCCGGTGAGCGTTCGGTCCAGCTGCACGGCTACGCCCCGGCGGCCCCCAAGGTGACGGCCACGGCCGGCCCGTTGAGCTACGACGCGGCCGCCCGCCTGTTCACCGTCGCGGTCACCCCCGGCTCCGGTCAGAAGGCGCAGGTGCAGCTCAGCCGATAGTCCACTGTGGCCGATCTCAGCCGAAATGCCGGATGCGGGCGGGCATCCCGGGCGCGTAGGGCAGCCAGTCCGGCACCGAGCCGGTGGTGACGAACTCCGCGACAGCGGTGGCGAAGGCGCGGCCCAGGTCGTGGTCGGCGGCGGTGGGCCGGCCCAGCATCGGGCTGTCCGGGTAGGCGTCGAAAGTGGTGAAGAGGAACGGCAATTCGGCGCAGTGGGTGGAGCCCAGTGCGTACTCGTCCTCGGCCGGCTGGTAGTCGAACTGGTAGACGTAGGTCGGGTTCGCACCGGCCGCGTGGTGGTCGGCGAGGCCCAGGGTCCCGTCGCGGAACAGTGCGTCGGTCTGGATCGCGGTGAAGACCTGCCCCGGCGTCGCCTGGGGGAGGCGGGCGGCGTGCTCTTGGTAGACGGCGTGGGCGCGGTCGCCCAGCTGCCCGGTCAGGAGGTCGACCGCGCCGGTGGCGGTGAGGTTCCGGACACCCGGGTCGAAGGCGAAGAAGGCCGTCGCCTCGTCCCGGGTCGTACCCAGCATGAGAGGTTTTCCTTCCAGGGCACCGTCGGCGAGCGCCTGCGGCCAGGAGCGGGGGAGCCCGGGGCCGCCGAGCACCGGGAACATCGGTGGGTCGACCCGGCCCGGACGCGCCAGCCGGCCGTATGCGGACAGGAGTTGTTCGACGGGCAGGGCGCGCAACGCGTTCGCGTCGGCCGGAACGCCGAGCAGCCGCAGGAACTCCGCGGTGGTCTCGGCCGCGTTCCCCGGATCCCGCGGCGACAGGCCGAACGGGCCGCTCTCCAGCAGCACCCGGGCCACCAGTCCCGAGGTCTCCGGATCGAGCGCCAGCGACAGGGACGAAAACGCGCCGGCCGACTGCCCGCCGACGGTCACCGTGCGCGGGTCCCCGCCGAACGACGCGATGTTGTCCCGCACCCAGCGCACCACGGCGGCCTGGTCCTGGGCGCCGAGGTTGGCGGCGCCGATCTCCGGCAGGTACAGGTAGCCGAGCGGGCCGAGCCGGTAGTTCGCCGTCACCACCACGATGTCGCCCAGCTCGGCCAGCCGGGCCCCGTCGTACCAGTCCCAGCCGCCGGAGCCGCTGCTGAAACCGCCGCCGTGCCACCAGAGCAGGACCGGCCGGGGCGCGCCGCCGTCGAACGCGTGCCGCGGGGTGTGCACGTTGACGGTCAGGCAGCCGTCCTCGTTCCAGTCCGGCACCCGGGGCCCCATCACGCGTTCGAGCCGGGAAGCCGCCTGCGGCACGGCCGGTCCGGCCTGCCTGGCCTCCCGCACTCCGGCCCAGCCCGGATGCGGCGACGGCGGCGCGAAACGCAGCTCGCCGATCGGTGAAGCGGCGTACGGGATGCCGCGGAAGGAGACCGCCCCGCCCTGCTCGACGCCGTTGACCTTGCCGCTGATCGTGTCCGTGATCCGGCTGACCATCGTGCTCACCTCGTTCGTTCGGATGCAGCCGGTTCTAGCGCCGGTGTGGTGATCCGGGCCAGAAACCCGGCTGTCGGACGCGGATGCCGGACATATGATCTTCAGATATGGAGAAAGTGCGCCATCTTGAGCTGGACGAGACCGACCGCCGGATCGCCGCGGCGCTGCTGGCCTCGCCGCGGGCTTCGTGGCGCACGGTCGGCCGGGTGCTGGGCCTCTCCGAGCGCACCGTGGTGCGCCGCGCGGCTCCGCTGTTCCACGACGGAACGCTGCGAGCCACCGTCGTGCGCCATCCGGTGTGGTTTCCCGGCCTGATCCCGTTGGCCCTGCGCATCCGCTGCCGGCCGAGCCGGATCCGCGCCATCGCCGCCACCCTGGCCCGCCGCCCGGACACGATCTGGGTCGACGTCCTCGGCGGCGGCGACGAGATCAGCGTCATCCTCTTCCTCGACGGGCCGGACGCCCGGAACACGTTGCTGCTGCGGGATCTCCCGGCGACGCCCGAGGTCGAATCCTGGACCTCGCACGTCCTCCTGCGGGTCTTCCCGGCCGCGTTCGACTGGAGCGGCGGCCTGCTGACCGACGCCGAACTGTCCGGACTGCGCCCGCCGGCTCCCGCCAGCCCGGCGCTCCTGCCGATCGACCACGAGCTGATCGCCGCGCTGACCGAGGACGGCCGGGCGTCCTACGCCGACCTCGCCCGCCGGGCCGGCACCACGCCGCTGACCGCCCGCCGCCGGCTGGAGTCCTTGACCGGCGGTGTGATCCGGCCGGCCACCGAGGTCGATCTGGCCCGCCTCGGCATCGGCGCCGAGGCCCTCCTGTGGATCACGGTCGCCCCCGGCGGCCTGGAGGAGGCCGGCCGCCGGCTCAGCCGCCACCCCCAGGTCCGCTTCACCGCCGCGACCACCGGCCCGGCCAACCTCCTGGTCGCCGTGGCCGCGGCCGATCTCGATGCGCTGTACCACTTCCTGAACGACACCCTGGGTGCCCTGGACCGCGTGGTCACCGCCGAGGTCACCCCGATCCTGGCCGGGGTCAAGCGAACCGGCCTGGTCCGCCCGGGCAGCCTCTGATCGTCGATCAGGCCTCCGGCCCGTAGACCAGCACCAGCAGTCCGCCGCCGAGCCGGACGAGCGCGCGCACCTCGTGCCCACCCTCGTGCACCGGCTTGACCAGCTCCGCGCCGGCCGCGACGAGTTCGTCCGCGGCGGCCTGAACGTGCGGAGCCTTCGCGGTCAGGACCAGCTCACCGGGCGCCGGGTGGTCCTCCGGCGCGGCGAGCGCGATCCCCACCTGCGCGGTTGCCGGATCGAGCACGGCGTAGCGGTCGCCGTCCCGGAACCGGGCCTCGGCGGCGAAGGTGGCGAAGTCGGCCAGCTGCGCGTCCATCTGGGGCGCGGTGACCAGGAGGTTCTTCAGCTCGAGCACCAGGTCGGTCCTTTCCTGCGGTGGGAATCAGCCTCCATGAAACACGAACGGCAGAAGCCGTGCTTATGCGCGCTGCCGTGAATCCCGATGGCCGGCGGGAAATCCGGCCGGTCCGGGTTGACCAGCTGCGTGGACGGCACACGGCTGGTGACCGTCCACATCGGACAGGGAGAAGGAGAACCATGCCAGGCAAAGTGTTGGTGACCGGAGCAAGCGGGCTGCTGGGCACGGCCACCGTCGAGAGTTTCCTGGACGCGGGCTGGGAGGTGGTCGGGGTCGCGCGGCGCAAGCCGGAGCTGCCCAGCGGGCGCGAGATCGAGTTCCTTGCGGTCGACCTCCGGGACGAGGCCTCGGCCCGGGCGGCCTTCGAGCCGCTGACCGACGTCACCCACATCGCGTACACCGCGATCTACGAGAAGCCCGACCTGGTCGCGGGCTGGTCGAGCCGGGACCAGATCGAGACCGACAACGCCATGCTCCGCAACGTCGTCGAACCGATCGTGCGCCACGCGGCCGGCTTCGAGCACATCAGTATCCTGCAGGGGACGAAGGTCTACGGCGTGCACCTGCACCCGATCCCGATCCCGGCCCGCGAGAGCGATCCCCGCGACCGGCACGCCAACTTCTTCCACGATCAGGAGGACTACCTGCGGGAAATGGGGGCCGAGCACGGCTTCACCTGGACCGCGCTGCGGCCGCAGCTGGTCACCGGGGCCATCCCGGGCGCGCTGAACGTGCTGCCCGCGATCGGCGCCTACGCCGCGATCCGCCGGGAGAAGGGCGAGCCGTTCAGCTTCACCGGCGGTCCTTCGTTCGTGTGGGAGGCCGCCGACGCCGGCCTCGTCGGCGACGTCGCGGTGTGGGCCGCGGAATCACCCGAGGCTGCCGACGGTGCCTTCAACATCACCAATGGCGACGTGTTCGAGTGGCGCAATGCGTGGCCGGCGCTGGCGAAGACACTCGGGGTGGAAACCGGGCCGGACGAGCCGATGAGCCTGGCCGGCTACCTCGCGGACAACGCCAGGGTCTGGGACGAGATCGTGGCGGAATACGGTCTTCGGCGGCTCAGCCTGCGCGAGCTGGCCGGGCACGGCGATCAGCACGCGGACTTCGCTTTCGCTTACGGCGCACCGGAAGGCCCGCGGGCCTTCGTGAGCACCGTCAAGCTGCGCCAGGCCGGATTCACCAAGGCCGTGGACACCGAGGTCGCGTTCCAGCAGGCGTTGCAGTCGCTGATCGACCGGAAGTTCCTGCCGCCGGCGGGCTGATTCGCGTCACTGGTCAGCGATTCGTGGTGCGGCCAAGGGAAGCAGCACCTCGTCGACGATGGCCCGTACCCGCGCCTGGCTGACGGTTCCCCGCTCCAGGGAGTCGGCGATGACCAGGCGCGGGCCCACGGAGGCCACGAGCGGGGTGACGCACCGGGCGTCGGCCTCACCGCGGTCGACGGCGGCCTTCAGGACCGCCAGCAGGAGGCGCTGGTGCGGCAGGACGACCCGGCGGCGGACTTCGTCGAAGAGCTCGGGATGGCGGGCGCGCTGGATCAGCAGGGGCCGCAGGGCGCGGCCACGCGGCTCGTCCAGGACGCGGGCGAACCCGCCGAGGAGCGTGGTGAGGTCTTCGCGCAGCGAGCCGGTGCCGGGGGCGGTGGGCTCGCCGAAGCCGGTGGACGGGTCCGTCAGCGCGGCGAGCACCAGCTGCTCGGGGGTGGACCAGCGGCGGTACAGCGCCGACTTCCCGGTGCCCGCCAGCGGGGCGATCTTGTCGAAGGCGAGTTCCTCGAAGCTGGTGCGCGCCAGTTCTTGCAGGGTGGCCTGGTAAATCGCGCGAGTCAGCTCCGCGCCGCGTCGCCGGCCGGCTACGGCGGCGGGCTCGGTGGAAGCGCGAGAGCTGGCGGTCACCTGTCCGGTTATAGCTGGCGGCCGGGCGGGCGTCGAGGGGTACAGTCACGTTAGTGGACAAAACTGTCCCCTATTCGAGGAGAGGTTTCCCCTTGACCGCACCCATCAAGACCGCGCTGGTCAACGTCCGGGTCTTCGACGGCCACCGGCTGACCGAGCCCCGCACCGTCGTCATCGACGGCCCGGTGATCGGCACCGATCCCAGCGGAGCGCGGGAGGTCGACGCGGCCGGGGCGGTGCTGCTGCCCGGACTGATCGACGCCCACGTCCACCTGCACGGCCCGGAGACCCTCGACGCGCTGGCCCGCTGGGGCGTGACGACCGGGCTGGACATGGCGTGCTGGCCCGAGGAACTGGTCGCGTCCCTGCGCGGGCGCACCGGTACCGCCGACTTCCGCACCGCCGGCCTGCCCGCGATCGGGCCCGCCGGAAATCACGTCCGGATCCCGGGCATGCCGGCCGAGGCGGTCATCCTCACTCCCGAGGACGCGCGCAGGCACGTCGAAGCGCGGGTCGCCGAGGGCGTCGACTACATCAAAGGGGTCGCGGAGGCGCCCGGTGACGGCGGCCCCACCGTGGAGGCGCTCCAGGCCTTGGTCGACGCCGCCCACGCGCACGGCCTGAAAACCGTCGTCCACGCGGTCACTGTCGGGGCCTACGCGATCGCCGTCGGCTTGGGCGCGGATTTCGTCACCCACGTTCCGGTGGACGGCGTCATCCCGCCCGAGGACATCGCCACGATGCGAGCCGGCCACCAGGTCGCGGTGCCCACCCTGACCATGATGGAAGGCGCCGTCGCGGGCCGGGCGCCGGTGGACGGCCTGCTGGCCAGTGTGGCCGGTCTGCACCGGGCCGGCATCGAAGTACTGGCCGGCACGGACGCCAACGACGTGCCCGGTGTGCCCCGCGCCGTCGCCCACGGCGAAAGCCTCCACCACGAATTCGAGTTGCTGGCCGGCGCCGGCCTCAGTCCCGTGGAGATCCTGCGCTCGGCGACAGTGCTGCCGGCCCGGGCCTTCGGCCTGACCGACCGCGGCGCCGTCGAACCGGGCTTGCGTGCCGACCTCGTCCTCGTCGACGGTGACCCCACCGCGGACATCACCGCCACCCGCGAAATCCGCGCCGTCTGGTGCGCCGGGCACCAGGT
>DASXYS010000161.1:0-5959 GCA_036502365.1 Amycolatopsis sp. | reverse complement strand
GTCGCCGAGGCCGCCGTCGTGCCGGCCCCGGACGCGATCCGCCTCAACGTGCCCAAGGCGTACGTCGTGCTCGCCGCCGGCCATGAGCCGTCGGCGGACACCGCGAAGGCCGTGCTGGCGTACGCACGCGAGCACCTGGCGCCGTACAAGCGGATCCGCCGGCTGGAGTTCGCGGAGCTGCCGAAGACGATCTCGGGCAAGATCCGCCGCGTCGAACTGCGCGGCCGCGAGCACCCCGACGCCCGGCCCGAGGGCGAGTTCCGCGAGGAGGACTTCCCGGACCTGAAGTCCTGACCTCGGCGCCTGGCGCTCATTCGGACGGAACCACGGCGGCGAACACCGTCTGCTCGCCCTTGCCGCAGGTGGTGCCGCCCTGGGCGGCGGGCGGGCCGGAGGTGCACAGCCAGCCCTCGACGGTGTCGTTCACCGCGTCGTTCGACCCCGAGCCCTGACGGCCGGCGATCTTCGCGTGGAACTCCTTCACCAGCCGCATCGCCTCGGCGCACGGCACGCCGCCGGCGTGGCTGTCGAACACGTTGAGGGTCAGGCCGCTGGCGGCGGTCACCGTGCCGCAGGCGCCGGGGGCCTTGGCCGGGGCCGGGGCGGACGGCTTCTTCGGCGCGCTCGAGGACGGCTTCGCGGTGTCCGGCAGCGGCGGGGCGGTCGACGGGGCTGTGGACGGAGCCGCGGACGACGTCGTCACCGGCGCGGGAACGGGCGGTGGCGAGGACCGGGGCGAGGGGGCACCCGAACAGGCGGCCAGCGCCGGCAGCAGGAGCCACGCCGCGAGCAGCGGCCGCCACACAGGCTGCGACTGGGGCACCGGCGGTCCTTTCGGCCAAGGGGTTCGTCCGGGCCATTCTGACCCGCGCGAGCACGCGCGACGCGCACCGACACCCGGCGCGGGAGAGCGAAGATACCGCCGGCCGGGTGGGCCCGCCGCGCCGGTCCCGCCGAACCGCTGTCCATTGTGGACGATTAATCTCGCGTTTACACAGTGAAACACTGGGCGGTCATCCCGAATCGATCGGACGAATCAGGGCCGGCGCAGTTAACGCGCGAGCCCCGGTTGCCGAAGAACATGGTGAGCGCCCGAAGCGTTCTTGGTCCCCGATACCCGCCGTCCCGAAACCCCGCCGTCCCGAACTCAGAGAGCGATGACTACCTCAGCAGCCAGCGAGCCCAGTGCCCCGCCGTCAGCCACCCCGACCACCCCGCCGACCGTCCCGTGCAGCGTCGTCTGGTGCGACGGGCGCCCTTACGTCCTGGAGGGCCGCCCCGGCCGCGCCCGCTGGGTCGGCACCGACTACCGCGGCCGGCCCGAGGCGCTGAGCAGCGCCGAAGTCCAGCGCCGCGGCTGGACCCCCAGCCGCCGCCGCGCCTGCTGAGGCCCCAGAACCCGCGGCCGGGGCGCGGCGCCATCGAGCCCGCGCCCCGGCCGCGTGACCATCTCCCCGCGTGACGCCCCTCGGCGTGACCCTCCCGCGTCGCCGCCATCCCGGCCCGCGCGTGCCCACCGCGCCGCCCCGCCCCGACCAGTGCTGCCCGGCCGAGCGCACCCCCACCGTGCCTGCCCCGGACGACGCGCCCGGCCGCGTGACCATCGGTTCCCCCGCCCGGCCGCCCCTCTAGGCTGGGCGGGTGACCACGGTCCCCGAGCCCAAGACGGAGCCTTCCCTGCTGCGGCAGGCGTTCAACGTCCCCAACATGCTGTCCCTGCTGCGGCTGGCCGGCGTGCCCGTCTTCCTGTGGCTGCTGCTCGGCCCGAAGGAGGACGGCTGGGCGCTGGCGGTGCTCGTCTTCTCCGCGCTGACCGACTGGCTCGACGGCAAGCTCGCCCGCTGGCTCGACCAGATGTCGCGGCTCGGGCAGCTGCTCGACCCGGCCGCGGACCGGCTGTACATCCTCGCCACGCTGGTGGCGTTCCTGCTGCGCGGGATCATCCCGTGGTGGGTGGTGGTGCCGCTGGTGCTGCGCGAGCTGGTCCTCGCCGTCTGCGTGCTGGTGCTGCGCCGCCGCGGCTTCGCCCCGCCCGAGGTCACCTACATCGGCAAGGGCGCGACCTTCGTCCTGATGTACGCCTTCCCGTTCCTGCTGCTCACCCAGGGCGGCTCGGACGTGGCCGCGGTCGCCCGGCCGATCGCGTACGCGTTCACCATCTGGGGCGGGGTGCTCTACCTCTGGTCCGGGGTGCTCTACGTCGTGCAGGTCGTGCGCGCGCTGCGTCCCCGGTGATGGAAGACTGCGCCTAGCAGACGGCACGAGGAAGGGGAGCGGCCTTGTCCACTCCGGAAGAACTCCGCTACACCGAGGAACACGAGTGGGTCGCCACGCGCGCGGGCTCCGTGGTCCGGGTGGGCATCACCGAGTACGCGCAGGACCAGCTCGGCGACGTCGTGTTCGTGGACCTGCCCGAGGTGGGCAGGCAGGTCGGCACCGGCGACGTGTTCGGCGAGGTGGAGTCGACCAAGAGCGTCTCCGAGCTGTTCGCGCCCGTGGACGGCGAGATCGTCGCGGTGAACGACGCGGTCGCGGAGTCGCCCGAGCTGATCAACTCCGACCCGTACGGCGAGGGCTGGCTCGTGGAGATCCGGCTCGACGACAGCGCGGGGCTCGAGGCCCTGCTCGAAGCCGAGGCCTACCAGGCGCTGATCGCCGGCTGAGAACGGTTCGCACCTGGCCCGGGGCGTCCGCTCGCGGAAGGGGGAGCCCCGGGGTCCGGAACCGATCAGGCACGGTACGTTGGCAGCCACACGTTCTTGGTCAATGGTTTTATCTTGTGTAGAGGAGAGCTCAGGTGAGCACGAACGACGGGCCCGGCGTTCCCCCGGAGCAGTCTCCGGAGCGGACCTCTGTCTTCCGGGCCGACTTCCTGGCCGACGTCGAAGGCCACGAGTCCGTCCCGGCTGCCGAGGCACCGGTCCAGGGCGTCGACGCCCTGCCGCCGGGTTCCGCGCTGCTGGTGGTGAAGCGCGGCCCCAACGCGGGTTCGCGGTTCCTGCTCGACCGGGACACCACCAGCGCCGGGCGGCACCCGGACAGCGACATCTTCCTCGACGACGTCACCGTTTCCCGCCGCCACGCCGAGTTCCGGCGTGAGGGCGGGGAGTTCGTGGTGATCGACGTCGGCAGCCTGAACGGCACCTACGTCAACCGGGAGCCGGTCGACCAGGCCGTGCTGGCCGGCGGCGACGAGGTGCAGATCGGGAAGTTCCGCCTGGTCTTCCTGACCGGCCCGGGGCACGGGGGCCAGGGGGCACAGTGACGGCGGCCGGGCAGCCCGGTCGTTCGGAGGCCCGGCGCGACGGGTTGAGCATCGGGGCGGTGCTGGCGCAACTGCGCGGCGACTTCCCCGATGTCACCATTTCCAAGATCCGGTTCCTCGAGGCGGAAGGCCTGGTCCTGCCGGGCCGGACCGCCTCGGGGTACCGGCAGTTCGCCGCGGCGGACGTGGAGCGGCTCCGCTTCGTGCTGTCCGCGCAGCGGGACCACTACCTCCCGCTCAAGGTGATCAAGGAACAACTGGACGCGGCGGACTCCGGGGTGGAGCCCGCCGCGGTCACGCCGCGGCTGCCGCGGAAGCTGGTCCCGCTCGACGCGCAGGCGGAGAACGGCGGCCTCCCGGGGCCGTCGGACTTCGAGACCGACCGTGAGGTCCGGCTGACCCAGGAGGAGCTGCTGGCGCAAGCCGGCATCGACGCCGCGACGCTGGCCGAGCTGCAGCAGTACGGGCTCGTCCGGCCCGGCGCGGCCGGCTTCTTCGATCCGGACGCGGTGCACGTCGCGCGCACCGTGAAGGCGATGACCGAATTCGGTATCGAGCCGAGGCATCTGCGGGCCTTCCGCGCCGCGGCCGACCGTGAAGTCGGTTTGCTGGAGCAGATTGTGACTCCCGTGTATCGCCACCGTGACACCGGCGCAAAAGCCCGGGCCGACGAAGTGGTGCGGGAGCTGGCGGCGCTGTCCGTGACGCTGCACACGCTGCTCGTCAAAGCCGGGATCCGGGGCGTCACCGGGGGCTGAACCGGTTGTCGCGCCGCGATCCCCTTTTACTTCGAATGTCAATGACTGACTGTTCGCGTCCGTATGCCGTACCGTGAGGGGAACGGTTTGCGGCGCCGCGAACCGAGAAAGTCCGCCACTAGCGAGCACAGCGCCCGGATGACGGGTAGCGTCGGAACCATCGGCGTGAGTACGTCCTAAGCGCTGCGGCCCGTGCGCACGAGAGGGAGGCGAAGCCCGATGAGCGAGATGCGCGTCGTGGGCGTGCGGGTGGAGCTGCCCGCGAATCAGCCGATCTTGTTGCTGCGGGAGACCGACGGCGAACGGTACCTGCCGATCTGGATCGGCTCGGTCGAAGCCACCGCGATCGCCTTGGAGCAACAGGGAGTCCGTCCCGCCCGGCCCCTGACCCACGACCTGCTCAAAGAGGTCATCGGGGCGCTGGGCCGCGAGCTGGAGCAGGTCGTGATCACCGACCTGAAGGAAGGCACCTTCTTCGCCGAACTCGTCTTCGACGGCGACATCCGGGTCTCCGCCCGCCCGAGCGACTCGGTCGCGCTGGCGCTGCGGATCGGTGTGCCCATCCACGCCGTGGACGCGGTGCTGGAAGAGGCCGGCCTGATCATCCCGGACGAGCAGGAGGACGAGGTCGAGAAGTTCCGCGAGTTCCTCGACACCGTCTCGCCCGAGGACTTCGCGGGGACCTGATCGGCTCGCCCCGAGGGCGGTCGGCGCGTCCCCTGGTGACACGCCGTTCGTCTCACCCTGAAGTTCAGGTACAGAGTTGGCCGCGCGTCGCGTTGACCCCTGTGGATGCCCCTCGTACGGTCGTCTGACCAGGGCCCGACACGGGCAGGATCGGGCGTCGAGGAGGCAGGTGTGGCGGGAGCCGGAGAGCGGCCCGGGGCCGGGAGGACGTCCGGCGCACGGGACGCGTCTGCCCCAGCGCCGTCGGCGCAGGGCGCATCGGTACCGGGCCCGTCGGCGCCTGCCCCGGGTGCCGCGGCGCTCCAGCCGCTCGGGCCCGCGGGCGAGCAGGGCTCGCTGTTCCCGGACGAGCTGTTCGGGGAGAGCCCCAACGACGAGGTCCTCGGCTACCGCGGTCCCGCGGCCTGCCAGATCGTGGGGATCACCTACCGACAGCTCGACTACTGGGCGCGCACCAAGCTGGTGGTGCCCAGCATCCGTACGGCCACCGGGTCCGGGTCCCAGCGGCTCTACTCGTTCAAGGACCTCGCGGTGCTCAAGGTGGTCAAGAACCTCCTCGACACCGGCGTCTCGTTGAACAACATCCGCTCCGCCGTCGAGCAGCTGCGCCGACACGGGGTGCGTGACCTCGCGAAGATCACGCTGTTCTCGGACGGCGTCACGGTCTACGAGTGCACCTCGCCCGAGGAGGTCGTCGACCTGCTCCAGGGCGGCCAGGGCGTCTTCGGCATCGCCGTCGGCGGGGCGATGCGCGAGCTGTCCGGTTCCATCGCGCACTTCCCGGCCGAGCGGGCCGGGGCGGGGGCCTCGATCGTCGACCAGTCGCCCGAGGACGAGCTCGCCTCGCGGCGCAACCGCGGGACCCGTACGGCGGGTTGAGGTGACGTGGCCCTCTCACGGGGCTGACACCCGGAGATCACCCCGGTAAGATGTCCAGGGTCGGTCAACGACTCCACGCGGGAGAGACCTGCAGTCAGAAGCCTCTGGACGCAGGCGCCGAAGGAGCAACTCCTCCCCGGAATCTCTCAGGCATCGAGTACCGCGTGGATGAGACGACCTCTGGAAAGTGGTGGGCCCGGCAGTTCGTGCCGGGTTCGCCCGCCGATGGTGCAAGCCGGCCCGAGCAGTCGGGGTAGAGGACCGGTGAAGCTCTCAGGCGCCCGCGCACGCGGTGGGCAGCGGCAGAGGGGGAGGGACCCGGCGCGTCCGTCGAGGCGCGCGCCGGAGTGACCCTGACCGAGTCCGGTCG
>DASXYS010000160.1:0-41595 GCA_036502365.1 Amycolatopsis sp. | reverse complement strand
GTGGCTCAGCGGTTCAGCGCGCCGAGGACCTCGAAGGTCCGGAGCTGGTCCTCCGGGCCGCTGAGATCGGTCGACGAGAACACGACCTCGGTCGCGCCCGCGTCGTAGTAGCTGCGCACAGCGTCAGCGAGGTGGGCCTCGTCGCCGATGATGGCGAGTTCACCTGCCGCCTTGGCACCTGCGAGGGACACCACGCGCTGGTAGGACGGCACCTGGTCGTAGAAAGCCATGTCCCGCAACGCTTTCTCGCGAGTCGCTTCGACGTCGGCGGTGACCGTGCCGGCCACGAACGCGACGATCCGCGGGGCCGGGCGGCCCGCCTGCTCGGCGGCCTTCGTGATCGCCGGGACGATGTGCTCGCCGAGCACCCGCGGGTCGGCCAGGTACGGCAGGGTGCCGTCGGCCAGTTCCCCGGTGAGCTGCAGGGCCTTCGGGCCCATCGCCGCGACCAGCACCGGCACCACCGGGTCGGCTCCGGCGACGGTGACGGGCAGCGACGGCGCGGCGGTGAGGCGTTCGCCGTGGAAGTCGGCGCCACCGGTTTCCAGCAGCGACTTCAGCGCGGTCAGGAACTCCCGCAGCAGGCCGACGGGCCGGTCGAAGGGCAGCCCGAAGGTCTGCTCCACGATGAACCTGGCCCCGAGCGCGAGGCCGAGGTGGAAGTGGCCGTGGGTCGCGGCCTGCGCGGTCTGCGCCTGCGACGAGACGAGTACGGGGTGGCGTCCGAAGATCGGGATGGCGGACGTGCCGACGTGCAGCCCGGGGACCTCGCGGCCGACTACGGTGGCGAGCGCCGCCGCGTCGTAGTCGACGCGTTGCCCGAACCACGCGGATGCCAGACCGGCGGCTGCGGCGGCCCGCGCCTGCTCGACGATCGTGTCGACGTAGTTTTCTTCCGGGGCCAAGGAGTTCAGCGTGACACCGATGCTCATGCGGGAGGCAACGGCGCCGCCGGCGAGCGTATTTCCCGTCTCGAGGACTGGGAACCGCCGCGGCGGTTCGGCCGAGGCTCGCGTCACCGCGGATCGATCTCCGGGTCGATGTACTGGCCCAGGTCCTTGCCGCCGGGGAACAAGCCCTGCCGGACCCACGTGTCGTAGGTCTTCTGCAACTGGCCGGCGAGCGCGGCGTCGACCGGGATGCGCTGGTAAGCCGTCTCTTCCGGCCGGACCTGGGCGGCCACCTCGACGGGCTGGTGCGCGAACCCGGCGTACCACTTGTCGAAGGCGCCGGGGTTGTTCTTCGACCAGGCGTAGCCCTTGTCGACGCGGCTCGCGAAGTCTTGGATCGCGGTCCGTTTGCGAGGGTCGGCCAGTGCGGTGTCGGTGGCGGACAGGACGTTGAGCCCGCTGTTGACGCCCGCGCCGTCGCTGAGCACCCGCGCGCCGAGTTCGCCGCGGGCACGCGCCGCGTAGACGCTCCAGGTGGCCCAGGCGTCGATGCTGCCGGTCGCGAACGCGGCGTTGGCCTCGGAGGGGGCGAGGAAGTTCAGCGTGACGTCCTTGTCGGAGAGCCCGGCCTGCTTCAGCGCGCCGATCACCAGGTAGTGGGCGACGCTGCCACGGGTGGTCGGGGAGACCCGTTTGCCCTTGAGACCGGCGACCGTGCGGATCGGGCTGTCCTTGGGCACCAGGATGTAGGTGCCCTTGCCGCCGTTGCTCCAGGCCGCGGCGACCTTGATCTTCGAGCCGTCGGCGATCGCGGTGACCGTGGGGGAATCGTTGGCACCGCCGATGTCGATCGCGCCGGCGCGCAGGGCCTCGTGCAGGTCGACGGCCGCGGCGAACTGCGACCACTCGATCTTGTACGGCAGGTTGCCGAGCAGGCCGGCGGCCTTCAGCCGCGACTGCGTGGCGCCGGTCTGGTCGCCGACGCGCAGCACGACCTCACCGGAGGAATCCGAAGTGGATGGTCCGCAAGCGGTCAGCGTGGTCAGGCCGAGCAGGGCGGCGAGCAGCAGCGCGAGCCGGCGTTTCGAGAACATGCGGGAACTCCCCAATGCGGTGTCGGGCCGCGGAATTCGGTTACCCGGACCGGGCTGAATGGTCACCGGAATGTGTCTATTGTGCCCAGTGCCCGGGGAGAGTCAATGCGCCCGGCGGTGTTCTCACGGGCCGGGAAACGTCCACAGTGGACCATGGACGGCGGGCGCCGCGACTGCGCCGGGCAGCGGCTCGTTCCGGCCGGTGAGCAGCATCAGCTCGGGTCCGGTGAGACTGGAGAAGCACGCGAAGGCTTCTTCGGTGGTGTACGGGGGAGTGTCGTCCAGCACTTGGCCGGTGGCCGCGCGGACGGCGTCGGCATACTCGCGCAGCGGCCGCCAGCCGGGGACGACGAACCGGCCGCCAGGGCCGGTGACGGCCAGCGTGGGCAGCGCGTAGCGCACGTGGTGTTCGAGGTGCTTCGCGCGGCCGCTGTGCGGTCCCGGCGCGCTGATGTCGAGGACTTCGGGGCACGGGCGGCGGGTTTCGCGCCAGTCGTCGCGAACCGCCTGCCGCACCGGCTCGCTGTCCATGGCCGCCCGCAGCGCGCCGACGTCCAGACCGGGCAGGTCGCCGACCGCGGTGAGCACACCCCCAGCGTCGTCGGCCGGGGTGCCGTGGACGAACGTCGATTCGCGCAGCCGCCGCAGGACGCGTTCGGCCGTCTGCGAACCCTGCGCTTCCGCGGCTTTCGCGGCCAGGGAAGCCGGCCAGCTCGTCCGGGTCACCCAGGCGAGGTGGGACGGCTTCGGGGCACCGGTGTGCTCGGCGACGCCGTCGACGAACCTCGCGTACCAGGCGGCCTCGGCAGCGGGATCCGGCGCGGGGTCCTCGTCGTCGTCGAAGAGGATGCCGAACACCCGGCGCCACCGCACGCCCGGGAGCTTTCCGCGCAGCCAGCGGAACTTCGGCTCCGAGCCCCACGCCCACGGGCAGGCGGGGTCGGTGTACTCGACGACTTCGGGCGCCACGGGTCAATCCGTGGGGACGTCGACCGGGGACCAGAGACTCGGCAGGTTGACCACGACGCCTTCCTGGCTGCTGCGCGCGATGATCACGACCGCCTCTTCGCCGGTCGGGTTCTCCTCGCGGTGGGGCACGTAGGGCGGCACGAAGATGTAGTCGCCGGGCCCGGCCTCCAGGCGGATTTCCTCGTCGCCGTCGGCGAAGACGAAGACCGGGTGGCCGGATTTGACGTAGATCGCGGTCTCGGCCTCACCGTGGTGGTGGTCGCCGGAGTTGGTCTCCGGCGCGACGTGCGTCTCGCCCATCCAGACCTTCTGCGATCCGACGGTTTTGCCGGAGATCGCCTCCAGGCGTGTCATCCCGGTGGTCTGGTTGGTGTCGCCGGTGAGGTCCGCACCGCGGATGTGGCGCAGGGGCTGGTGCCAGAGGTCGGTCATCGTGGTCCCTTCAGGTGGTGGCTTCAGCGGTCGCGTCGGTGAGCAGGTCGGCGATGGTCGTCGCGCGCAGGATCGCGGCCAGGCCGGACTCGAGCCCGGACCAGAACGGCGTGAGCCCGGCGGCCGTGCCGTGGTAAGCCAGGGCCGGGCGCGGTTCGCCGCGGACACTCAGGAACTCGCCGTCGACCGCCACGACGGCGTCCCGCACGGTGATCCCGGCCGCGGCCCGGCCCAGCCAGTAGCCGCCTTCGCAGCCGCGCTGGCTGCGGACCAGCCCGGCCTGGCGCAGGTCGCGCAGCACGGCCTTGATGAACCGCGCCGGGATGTCCTGGGCGGACGCGACGGCTTCGCAGGTGATCGGCCGCGTCGTGTCCGAGGCGAGCTCCAGCAGGACTCTGATCGCGTAGTCCGCCCTGGCCGAGATGCGCATGCCTGCCATCATTCCCGGACCAGCGACGGGGTGCCTGTTCCGGCCCGCAGCCATTCCCGAAGCTGGACGATCTCGGCCGCGACGCTGCGGTGGGGTGGTTTCGCGGCGAGGTCCGGGGCCCGGACGGCGCCGGTGTCGTGGCCGAGCAGCACCACGGGACCCGGGCCGGCCGCGATCCGCGCCGGGAGGCCGGCCTCCGGGACGGTGACGCGGTATCCGTCGAACGCGAGCCGCGCGCCGAGCTTCGGGTAGACCCCGGCGTGCTCGCCGCGGCCCGGGAACAGCACCACCGTGCCGCCTGGAGCCCAGCTCGCGGGGCCGGGTGGGGCGACGGTCATACGGCGGCCGCCGCGGCGGGCTGCCGCTCGCGGCGGGCGAGCTCCGAGCGGACCAGCGGCAGCAGGTGCCTGCCGTAGTCGATCGCGTCGTCGAGGGGGTCGTAGCCGCGGATGAGCAGCGTGGTGACGCCGATGTCGACGTAGTCCAGCAGCGCCTGCGCCACCGTCTCGGGGGTACCCACGAGAGCGGTGGAGTTGCCCGCGGCGCCGGTCGCGGTGGCGGTGGGTGTCCACAGTGCACGGTCGTGCCGCTCGGCCTTCGCCGCTGCGGCCAGCAGCCGGACGCTGCCGACGTTGGTCGGCGCGCCGCCGTCACGCCACTCGCGAGCCGCCTTCGCCGCGCCGGACGCGGTGATGGTGTCGAGGATCCGCTGCGCGCGTTCCCAGGCGAGTTCTTCCGTCGGGCCGAGGATCGGGCGGAACGACACGCTGATCCCGGGCAGCGTGAGCCGTCCGGCGGCCCTCGCCGCGGCCCGGACCGAAGCGATCTGCTCGGCCGTTTCCTTCAGCGGCTCACCCCAAAGGGCGAACACGTCGGCGTGCTTGCCGCCGACCCGGTAGGCGGCTTCCGAGGAACCGCCGAAGTACACCGGGATCCGCGGATTCTGCAGCGGCCGGACCTGCGGAGTGTAGTCGTCGAGCCGGTAGTGCTTGCCGTGGTGGGAAAACGCGTCGCCCGACGTCCAGGAGCGCTTGAGGATCTCCAGGTACTCGTCGGTGCGCTCGTACCTCTCCTCCTTGCCGAGGTAGTCGCCGTCGCGGGCCTGTTCGACGTCGCTGCCGCCGGTGATGGTGTGCACGGCGACGCGGCCGCCGCTGAAGTGGTCGAGGGTGGCGAACGCGCGTGCCGCCAGTGTCGGCGCGACGAACCCCGGGCGGTGCGCGATCAGCAGGCCGAGACGCTCGGTGTGGGCGGCCGCGTAGGCCGCCACCTGCTGGCCCTCCGGCCAGCCCGCGCCGTACCCGATCAGCACGCGGTCGAAGCCGCCGTCCTCGTGGGCGCGGGCGAAGCGCCGCACGTAACCAGGGTCGATCACCGGTCCTCTGGCCGGCCGGGTCTCGCTCGCGTCCCGGGTGCCGATCATGCCGACGAACTCGACGGGCATCTGCTTTCCTTTCGCCGCAAGACAAACGCAGGCGCCAGGGAACGGCACCAGTACCCGCGCTGTCAATTGGGCAGTTCCAGGTGTCCAATTGCTGGACGCCACTGGCCCCGGCGATCCGGGCGGCTTAGCGTGCTCGCCGCACCCCGACTTCTCCGGAGGAACCCGTGACCACCTGATCAACGCGCCGCGGGTGGAACCCGAGCCGGGCTCACCGGCCCGTTGCCCGAGGATGGCGAGCGGTTGGGCACTCCGCGAACCAGCTGATGGGTTACCTCTGACGTCAACGCAGCGCCGTGAACAAACACCGCACCGGTTTAGGCCGAAACGGGTGGATCTGCCGCGAATGCGCGCCGCCGCACTTTTCCCGCGTCATCGCGCAGCGGATGCCGCACCACTCGGACCCTGGTCGGGCAGCGGGCGGCATCGAGACGTTCGGCGAGGTACGCGAGCAGTTCGCTTTCGCTGATTTCGGCGTCGGCGACATCGGCAACCGCCTCGGCGTGCTGGCCGAATTCCGCGTCGGGAACTCCGTAGGCGACCGCGCTGCGCACCGCCGGGTGCGCCTCGAGCACCCTTTCGATTTCGACGGGGTACACCTTTTCGCCGCCGCGGTTGATCACATCGTCGGTGCGGTCGAGGACGTAGAGGTAGCCGTCCGCGTCGAGGCGGCCCAGGTCTCCGAGCGTGTCCCAGCCCTCGTCGTCCCGCCGTGAATCGGCTCCGAGGTAGCGGTAGGTGGCTGGTTGCGCCCGCCGCATCCAGATCTCGCCTGTCTCTTCCGGCTCGGTGGCCGTGCCGTCGCCCCGGCGGATCCGCACCTCGGTGCCGCCGACCGGCCGCCCGGCGCTGCCGGGGTGGGCGAGCCATTCGTCGCCGCGGATCATCGTGAGCCCGTTCGACTCGCTGCCCGCGTAGACCTCGACCACCCGGCGCGGGCCGATCCAGTCGAGGAAGGCACGTTTGAGCCCGGGCGCGCACGGGGCACCCAGGTGGAGCACGGTTTCGAGCGAGCGCAGCCGCGCAAGGCCGCGCTCCTCCGGTGGCAGGCGCAGCAGCCGGTGCATCATTGTCGGCACGAGCAGCGCCCACGTCACGGTGTGGCGCTCGACCGCGTCGATCCACCGGCGCTCGTCGAAGCGCGGCAGGATCACGAGGCTGTGCCCGGTCATCAGGCCGCGGAAGGCGTAGGTGAACACGGCCGAGTGCGTCATCGGCCCGGACACCAGCTGCGTGGCGCCGAGCGGCAGGAACGCCGACACCGGCCGGTCGGGGTCGAGCAGTGCCGGGGCGCTGGCCACCACGACCTTCGGCCGGCCCGTGCTGCCGGACGAGGTCGGCGCCTTCCAGCTGTTCGCCCAGGCATCGGGCACCGTCGTGTCGGAGACGGGGTCAGGCGGATGCCGTCCCGGGGGCAGCGACGGAATCGAGGGGTCGACCGGTGGGACCCCGATGACCAGTGCCGGCCGGGCGATGCGCTCGAGTGCTGAGCGCTCGTCCCCGGTCAACCCGCGAGAGACCGGCTGCGGCGTTGCGCCGGCCTTCCAGACACCTGCGCACGCGACGACGAAGTCGAGGCCGTTGGGCAGGCTAACCGTCACGAGGCTGTCCTGGCGCACGCCGTGCTGCCGTAGCGTCCGCGCCCACTGGTTGCTCGCGCGGTCGAGCTCGGCCGCAGTGAGCCGGACGTCGCCGGCGGTCGCGACGACCCGGTTGGGGGCGGTCGCGGCCAGCCGGCTGATGATCCGCGAGATCGACATCCTCGCCACCATCGCCTCCCTCCGCGATAACGGCCGCGTAGCAGAGCCCGCCACGCTCTTCCGGCGCGGCACCCCAGTGGAGGTGACCACTATTTCGGGCCGGTTGCGGTCGGAACACCACTGAGTTTCGTGCGCGAAAGCGTCCCCGGCGCGTGCCTTCGGCAACGGAATTGGCCGAACCGACCACACTAGGTAGTCGTTCGGATCACGTCCGGTGCCAGCTTGTTGTGACGAGAACCGCCGGAGTGGGTGGGGATGTGTCCCGCATAATGACCACTTGGCAGTCGCTTAGGAGGTCGCGTGGGTACCGGGTTCTTCTCCTCCGTCGACGATGTGTCGGCGAAGCTGGCCGAGGCCGGCTATCTCGCCTCGACGGCGGTGGCGACCACCGTGTTCCTCGCTGACCGGCTGGGGAAGCCGTTGCTGGTCGAGGGGCCGGCGGGGGTCGGGAAGACCGAGCTGGCCAAGGCGGTCGCCGCAGTGAGCGGGTCGCGGCTGGTGCGGTTGCAGTGTTACGAGGGCATCGACGAGGCTCGCGCGCTGTACGAGTGGAACCACGCCAAGCAGTTGCTGCGCATCACCGCCGGCCGCGAGGAGACGTGGGAGGACGCGCGCACCGACATCTTCGGTGAGGAGTTCCTGCTGCGCCGCCCGTTGCTCACGGCGATCTCGGGCACCGAGCCGACCGTGCTGCTGATCGACGAGACCGACAAGGCCGACATGGAGGTCGAGGGCCTGCTGCTGGAGGTGCTGGGCGACTTCCAGGTCACCGTCCCCGAGCTGGGCACGATCACCGCGACGCGGGCGCCGTTCGTGGTGCTGACCTCCAACGCCACGCGCGAGCTGTCCGAGGCCCTGCGGCGGCGCTGCTTGTTTCTGCACATCGACTTCCCGGACGAGGAGCTGGAGCGCCGGATCGTCCGGCTCAAGGTGCCGGGCGTCGACGCCGCGCTGGCCGATTCTGTGGTCCGCGTGATCGCCGCGCTGCGGGCGATGGACCTGCGGAAGCTGCCGTCCGTGGCGGAGACCATCGACTGGGCGCGCACCCTGCTGGAGCTGGGCGCCGGCACGCTCGACGAGCAGGTGGTGCGCGAAAGCCTGGGCGTGGTGCTCAAGCACCAGGACGACATCGTCAAGGCCGGGGCCGGGCTCAAGCTCGACCAGGTGCTGGACGCGTCGTGACCGACCCCGGCGTCACCGAGCGGCTGACCGGGTTCGTCCGGGCGCTGCGGTCCCACGGCATCCCGGCCGGGCCGAGCGAGACCGTCGACGCGGCGGCCGCGCTCGAGGTGCTCGGGTTCGACGACCGGGAGCTGGTCCGTGAGGGCCTCGCCGCCGCGCTGGTGCGCCGGGACGGGCAGCGGGCGGTGTTCGACGCGACCTTCGACCTGTATTTCCCGGCCGGGGTCGGGGTGCCGGAGCTGGCGCGCGAGGACCGGCCGCGCGACCTCGAGCAGCTGCGGGACGCGCTGGGCGCCGCGCTCGCCGAGGGCGACGAGCAGACCCTGGCGCAGCTCGCCGGGCTCGCGGTGGACATGCTCGGCCAGTACGGCGCCGGGTCCGGGCCGGGCGGCGGCTTCTCCGCGCACCAGACCCTCGACCGGCTCCAGCCGCAGACCTTGATCGCGCGGGTGCTCGCGGCCCTGCGCGCGGGCGGCGGCGCCCAGGCCGAAGAGGCCGGGGAAGCGTTCACGGACCGGCTCACCCGGGACGAAATCCGCCGCCGCGTCGAGGGTTTCCGCGGCCAGGTGCGGACGGAGGCGCGCCGCCGGGCGGCGGAGGTCCGGGGCCGCGAGCGGGTCGCGGAACACGCCGTCGCGCCCGCCGCCGACCGCGTCGACTTCCTGATTGCCAGCCGCGCGCAGCTGGCCGAGCTGCGCCGGACCGTGCAGCCGTTGTCGCGCAAGCTCGCCACTCGCCTGGCCGCGCGGCGCAAGCGCACCACCCGCGGGCAGATCGACCTGCGGCGGACGCTGCGCCGCTCGCTGACGACCGGGGGAGTGCCGCTGCGCCCGGCGTACCGGCACCGCAGGCCCGGGCGGCCGGAGATCGTGCTGCTGTGCGACCTTTCCGGCTCGGTGGCGGGGTTCGCGAACTTCACCATGCAGCTGGTGCAGGCATTACGTGATCAGTTCAGCAAGATCCGGGTGTTCGCGTTCGTCGACAGCACCGACGAGGTCACGCACCTGGTCACCGCCGGCACGGCCGACCCCGAGCACCTCGGCGCGCGCATCCTGAGCGAGGCGGCCGTGGTGCGCTGGGACGGGCACAGCGACTACGGCGGCGCGCTCGGCCAGTTCGCGGACCGCTGGCTCGACGCCGTCGGCCCGCGTACCTCCGTGCTCGTGCTCGGCGACGCCCGCACCAACGGCGGCGACCCGAACCTCGACGCGCTCCGTACTGTTCGCGACCGCGCCCGGCACGTGTTCTGGCTCAACCCGGAGCGCCGCGCGCTGTGGTCCACGGGCGACTCGGCCGCGCTCGCCTACGCCGAGCTGGTCGAGATGCACGAGTGCCGCACGGTGCAGCAGCTGAGCGCACTCGTCACGCGCCTTCTCCCGGTGTGAGCCAGGCCGAAATCCCTTGGTGCAGCGCCGTTTTCGTGGCCTCGGGCGCGAAAGACGCGGTGACGCCCGCGGCGGCGATCGCGGCCAGCCGGGTGTCGTCGTAGCCGAACGCGGCGCGGGCCAGGGTGAACTCGTCGGTGAGCGTGGTCCCGGTGACCGAGGGGACGTCGGTGTTCAGCGTGACGGCCAGGCCGGCGTCGACGAGCCGGGGGAGCGGGTGCGCGGCGAGCGAGGGCACCAGCCCGAGCGTGACGTTCGACGACGGGCAGACCTCCAGCGCGACGCCGCGCTCACGCACCTCGGCGACCAGCGCCCGGTCCTCCAGGATCCGGATCCCGTGGCCGATCCGCTCGCTGTGGCCGAGGTCGAGGGCCTCGCGGATGCTGGCTGGCCCGGCGTCTTCCCCGGCGTGGTGCACGAGGTGCAGGCCGGCGTCGCGGGCCCGGTCGAAGACGGCCGCGAACGGCTTCAGCGGGTACCGCTCCTCGCCGGCCAGGCCGAGGCCGACCACCTCTTCGTGGTGGAGCGCGAGCTCCAGCGTCCGCTCGGCCCGCGCCACCGGCCGCCGTCGTGAGTGGTCGAGCAGCACCCGCCATTCGAGGCCGGTGCGCGCGCCGCCTTCGGACAGTCCTTTGAGGACGGAACACAGTGGTTTTTCCAGTTCCCCCAGCCGTTCCCCGTGCGAGGCGGCGGTGAAGGTCACCTCGGCGTACCGGGTGCCCTGCGCGAACTCGTCCTCGCAGAACTCCCGCGCGATCCGCTCGAAGTCCTCCGGCCGCCGCAGGCAGGCGCGGATCAGCGAGTTGTAGTCGGCGAACGCGCGGAACCCGTCGAACACCGGCGTCTCACCGGGGAGGGGAACGCCGTTGGCGCCGGCCAGTTCGCGTAGCGTGCCGGGCCGCACCGTGCTTTCGAGGTGGACGTGCAGGTGCGCCTTGGGGAGGGCGGCGAGGTCGCGCATGCCCGTGATCATGCCGGGACGGCGCGGCGGGGTCGCCTGGTTTTCGTCCCGATTCGGCCGGGCGCCGATGTCCGGAATGTTCGGCTTCCGGGAACCGGGGGTACCCGCCGGGCGTTGAACGGGCGAGGAACAACGGGAGGATCACTCATGGCACTGATGAAACGCCTGGCCATCCTGGCCGGCGCGGCGGGCGTCGTGCAGTCCTATGCGCGGAAGAACCCGGAGAAGGTCAACCAGGTCGTGGGCAAGGCCGCCACCTTCGTCGACGAGAAGACGAAGGGCAGGTACCACAGCCAGCTCAGCGGCGCGGTCCGCAAGGTCAGCGACGTGACCAAGCCCCGTCCCGGGCACTGACCCGGCCGGTTCTGAATAGCACTGCTCAGGCCGGTGGCCAGTTTCGCAATGCCGCATCGGCCACCTGCCGGAGTTCGCCGTGATCGGCGCCGCCGGCGGCTTGGACGGCGATGCCGTTCGACACGGTCATCAGGTAGCGGGCGAGCAGTCCGGCGTCGGTCTCCGGCGGCAGATCGCCTTCGTCGACGGCCCGCTGGAAGCGGTCGCGCAGGCGTGAGCGGGTTTCGTCGCGCCAGAAAGTCAAAGTGTCGCGCGCCGGGCGCCCGAGGTCGCCGGCCGCCAGTGCGCCCTGCACGGCCAGGCATCCGGTGGGACCGCCGGGGCGGGTGGTCGTGCGGACCGAGCCGGTGAGGAACGCCGTGGCCACCTGCCGGGCGGTCGGCTCCTCCAGCGCCCGGACGGTATAGGCGGCGGGGCCTTCGGCGTATCTCTGCATCGCCTTGCGAAACAGCTCTTCTTTGTTGCCGAAGGCCGCGTACATGCTGGTGCGGGTGATGCCCATGGCGCCGGTCAGGTCGGTCAGGCTGGCGCCTTCGTAGCCCTGCTCCCAGAACACCAGCATGGCGCGCTCCAGCGCCTCGCCGGCGTCGAAGCCGCGTGGCCGGCCCATCGGAGTTTTCCCGGCGGATCCCCGGCCGAGGGCGCGCACGTGTTCCTGGTCGGCCGGCGCAAGGCCGAGCTGGACGCGGCCGCCGCGTCGATCGGGCCGTCGGCCACCGCGGTGCCGGGTGACATCGCGGACCCGGCGGACCTGGACCGGCTGTACGACGCGGTCCGCGACCGCGGGCGCGGCCTGGACGTGGTGTTCGCGAACGCGGCCGCCGCCACGTTCGCGCCACTGGAGCAGGCCACTACGGCGCAGTACGAGGAGATCTTCGGGGTCAACGTCCGGGGCACCTGGCTCACCGTGCAGAAGGCGCTGCCGCTGTTCAACCCGGACGCGTCGGTGATCCTCAACGCCTCCATCCGCGCCGACGACGGCTGGGAGACCTACGGCCTGTACTCGGCGTCCAAGGCGGCGATCCGGTCGCTCGCACGAACCTGGGCCAACGAGCTGAAGGACCGGGGCATCCGGGTCAACACGGTCTCGCCGGGCGCGGTCGACACCCCGGCCATCAACCGGATCGCCGGCGAGGAGAACGCGGCCGCCGCCAAGACCGAACTCGCCGCGGGCGTGCCGATCGGCCGGATGGGGCGTCCGGAGGAGATCGCCGCCGCGGTGGCCTTCCTCGCCTCCGCCGACAGCAGGTTCGTGCTCGGAGCGAATCTGGACATCGACGGCGGCGAGAACCAGTTCTGATCAGCGGCGCTGAACGGCTTCGCCGAACACCGTCCGGCGGACGAACGGGGTGCGGAACTTCCCGCCCGGGTCGAGATCGGTGACCAGCGCCCGGAAATCGGCCATCCGCGGGTAGTCCTCGCCCAGTGCGCTGCGGTGGAAGAGCTTGCCCCAGTGGGGGCGCGCGCCGAACGGGGCCAGCTGTTCTTCGAGCAGTGGCAGCAGCGCTTCGACCTCGGGCTGGCGCGGGCGCCAGGTGAAGTGGAAGGCGACGCGGTCGCCGCCGTGGGACGGGCTCAGCCACAGCTCGTCGGCGGCGATCGCGCGGATCTCGGACACCAGCAGCACCGGGGCCAGCCGGTCGGCGATCGCGCGCAGCGCCTCGATCGCGGCCACCGCGTCCCGGTACGGCACGAAGTACTCCGACTGCAACTCGTCGCCGACACTCGGGGTGAACGCGAGCGCGAAGTGCGGGAGCCGCTCGTGCCACGGCCCCGGCACCCCGAGCTGCGGCGTGGTGTGGGCGACCGGGACGCCGGCCGCGGGCACCGGGTGCCGGGGCCCGTCGGCGGGGATGGCGCCGTGCAGCCCCGCCGGCGCGGGCACACCGGGCTCGACGCGGCTCTTGACCCAGACCGCGCCGATCTTGTCGCCGGTCCAGTCCGTGAACAGGCTGACGCTGTACCCGGCGTCCTCGATCTCGTCGAAGTGCCCGGGGAGCGCGGCCCAGGGCAGGCCTTCGAAGACGTTCTGGCGGACGTCGAACGCCGGCACCAGATCCAGGGTCAGCCGCGTGACCACACCGACCGCGCCGAGGCTGACGACCAGCCCGGGGAAAACGTCCGGGTCCCGCTCTCGCGAGAAGGTCCGCAGCTCGCCGTCCGCGGTGACCAGCTCCAGCGCCGAGACGGCCGACGCGAGTCCTTGCCGCCGCCGCCCGGACCCGTGGGTGCCGGTGGCGACGCTGCCGGCCACCGTGATGTGCGGCAGTGAAGCCAGGTTGGGCAGCGCGAAACCGGCTTCGTGCAGCTGTCCGACGAAGTCGCCGTAGCGCGCCGACCCGCCGACGGTCGCGGTGGCGGCTTCGGCGTTGATCTCCACCGGGGTCTTCAGCGCGGCCAGGTCGAGGAGCAGCCCGCCGGGGGCGTCGGCGATGTCGTTGAAACAGTGCCTGCTGCCCAGGGCCTTGACCGTGGCCGCGGTCGCGACCGCCGCCCGCACTTCGTCCACCGTGCGCGGGGCCAGCACCGTTTCCGCGGCGTAGCCGTGGTTTCCGGCCCAGTTCGACTCGCCCACCGAATGCCTCCTGCAGCTGTCCGGGACCCCGGTTGCCGACCCTACCTACGTCCCGGCCGAGACCGGCGGGCGCTCACTCCTCGGCCAGCGAAGCCAGAACGCCCTCCCCGTACTTGGCCAGCTTGTTCTCGCCGACCCCGCTGACCGTGCCGAGCGCCTCGAGCGACCCCGGCCGTTCGGTCGCGATCTGGCGCAGGGTCGCGTCGTGGAAGATCACGTACGCTGGCACGCCCTGTTCCTTCGCCGTGGCGGCCCGCCAGGCCCGCAGGCGCTCGAACAGCGGCGCCGCCTCCGGCGGCAGCTCCACCGCGGCGGTCTTGCTGCGGGTCCGCGATGCGCGGGC
Source organism: Amycolatopsis sp. (assembly GCA_036502365.1). GTDB lineage: Bacteria > Actinomycetota > Actinomycetes > Mycobacteriales > Pseudonocardiaceae > Amycolatopsis. Next base: position 27,779 of record DASXYS010000160.1, on the reverse strand, counting down.
GCCGGCCGGGCGCTCCGGCTCGCGGCGCAGCATGACTTTCCGCGAGCCGCTCAGCACCTCCGCGCTGGCCTCGGTCAGCACCAGCGAGCCGTAGTCGCCCTGGACCGCCAGCAGGCCCTGGGCCAGCAGCTGCCGCACGACCGCGCGCCATTCCGATTCGTGCAGCTCGGTGCCGATGCCGAACACCTTGAGCGTTTCGTGCTGGAACTGCGTGACCTTCGGCGTGGTCTTGCCCAGCAGGATGTCGGTGATCTGCCCGGCGCCGAAGCTCTGCCGGCGCTCGTTGCGCAGCCGCACGACGGTGGAGAGCAGCTTCTGCGCCGGGATCGTGCCGTCCCACTGCTCCGGCGGGGTCAGGCAGGTGTCGCAGTTGCCGCACGGCTGACCGGCCTGGCCGAAGTAGTTGAGGATCTGCACGCGGCGGCACTCGACCGTCTCGCACAGCGCCAGCATCGCGTTCAGGTGCGCCGCCTGGCGCCGCCGGTGCGCCTCGTCGCCCTCGGAGCTGTCGATCATCTTGCGCTGCTGCACCACGTCCTGCAGCCCGTATGCCAGCCAGGCGGTGGACGGCAGTCCGTCGCGGCCCGCGCGGCCGGTCTCCTGGTAGTAGCCCTCCACGGACTTCGGCAGGTCGAGGTGCGCGACGAAGCGGACATCCGGTTTGTCGATGCCCATCCCGAACGCGATCGTGGCGACCACCACCAGCCCGTCTTCGCGCAGGAACCGCGACTGGTTCGCCGCGCGGACGCGCTTGTCCAGCCCCGCGTGGTACGGCACCGCCGGAATTCCGTTCTGCACCAGGAAATCCGCGGTCTTCTCCACCGAAGCGCGGGACAGGCAGTAGACGATGCCCGCGTCGCCCTTGTGCTCCGTGCGCAGCAGTTCCAGCAGTTGTTTCTGCGGTGAGGCCTTGCCGACGATCCGGTACTGGATGTTCGGCCGGTCGAAGCTCGCGACGAAGTGCTTCGCGCCTTCGAGGTTCAGCCGCGCGGAGATCTCCTTGTGCGTGGACTCGGTGGCCGTGGCGGTCAACGCGATGCGCGGCACGTCCGGCCAGCGCTCGTGCAGCGAGGACAGCATCAGGTAGTCGGGCCGGAAGTCGTGGCCCCACTGGGACACGCAGTGCGCCTCGTCGATGGCGAACAGCGCGATCTTCCCCCGGTCCAGCAGCCGCACGGTCGACTCGACCGAAAGCCGTTCCGGCGCCAGGTAGAGCACGTCGAGGTCACCGGAGACGAACGCCTCCTCGACCCGCTGCCGCTCGGCGAAATCCTGCGTGGAGTTGAGGAAACCCGCGCGCACGCCGACGTTGCGCAACGCGTCCACCTGGTCCTGCATCAGCGCGATCAGCGGCGAGATCACCACGCCGACGCCGGGCCGCACGAGCGCGGGAATCTGATAACACAAGGACTTCCCGCCACCGGTGGGCATGAGCACCAGCGCGTCGCCGCCGGAGATCACGTGCTCGACGATCTCCGCCTGGTCGCCGCGGAAGGCGTCGTAGCCGAACACCCGGTGCAGGGTTTCGAGCGCAGACGTGGGGGCGGCCGCCATGGCCGTGTCGGGGTGAGCCACCCGGCCGATTCTAGGCCGGGGGTCCGACAGAGTTCGGCCGCCCTGGCCGTCCTGGCACGAGTGTCCCGTTCACCGCGGCAAGCGTGACCCTCTGTTGCGGCGGTGCTGTGATCCATCCCCGTCCGGGCGGACGGGGATCCGGCCGCGGGCGCAGAATGGCCGGGTGCCCTTCGCGATCACCGACCTCACAGCGCACTTCGCCGGTGCCTGGCGGCTGGCGCGCGAGATCGTGGCCGTCGACGGCGAGCCGATCGGCACGGCGGACGGCGAGGCGGTCTTCACGATGGAGGACGGCGTGCTCGTCTACCGCGAGACCGGCCGGATGCGGCTCGGCGCGTACACCGGCCCGATGAGCCGCACCCTGCTCTACCACCCGGCGGGCGGGGCCCGGGCCGCGGTGCACTTCGACCACGGCGGGTTCTTCCACGACCTCGACCTGAGCACCGGCGCCTGGGCGACCGATCACCCCTGCCGCGACGACATCTACCGCGGCGAGTACGTCGTGCTCGACGCCGGCCGCTGGCGGCAGGAGTGGGTGGTCACCGGGCCGGCCAAGGACCACGTGATCACCACCCGCTTCACCCGCGCCTGAGCCGATACCGCTGCCGGCCGACCGGAAGGACCCTTCATGCGCATCGACCGCCTGGACCACCTCGTGCTCACCGTCGCGGACGTCGACGCCACCGTCGTCTTCTACACGCGGGTGCTCGGCATGACCGAGGTGACGTTCAAGGGCGGGCGCAAGGCGCTGGCCTTCGGCCGGAGCAAGATCAACCTGCACCAGGCCGGGCAGGAGTTCGAGCCGAAGGCCCGGCACCCGGCCCCGGGCAGCGCCGACCTCTGCCTGATCACCACGGACACCCTCGACGAGGTGCAGGACGACCTCGCCCGCGCGGGGGTGCCGGTGGAGGAGGGGCCGGTGGAGCGCACCGGCGCGACCGGGCCGATCCTCAGCGTTTACTTCCGCGACCCGGACGGGAACCTCATCGAGGTGAGCCGGTACCTGCGCTGAGCCTCACCGGCGGCGGTTGCGCAGGAACACCAGCAGCACCACCACGGCCGACGCCGCGCAGGCCACGGCGATGAGCGCGGTCGCCCAGCCGGGGATCGGCACCCCGGCGACGCTGCCGGACCCCGGCAGCACGGCGTACGACACCGTGTCGAAGCCCAAGCCGTGGGGCACGGTCGTCCTCCCGAATCGCCGGATTCGCACTGTTCCCCTTGACGGTACCGCATCCGGCGGCGCCGACGCGGTGATCGGGACCGGCGGACGAGTCCGTTGTGGACACTGCTGGGCAAGGTCGTTTGCCCCGGGCATGATCGGGGTAGCAGAGCAGGACGAGCCGAGGAGGACACCTGATGAACGTGGCCGAGCTGCTGGCAGACGGCTTCAGCCGGATCCAGGGGGTGGTGCACCGGGCCGTGGACGGACTGACCGGCGAGCAGCTGACCGCCCGGGTGGGCCCGGACGCGAACTCGATCGCCTGGCTGGTCTGGCACCTCGCCCGGGTGCAGGACGACCACGTCGCCGACGTCGCGGGCACCGAGCAGGTCTGGACCGCGCAGGACTGGCACCGCCGCTTCGGCCTGCCGTTCCCGCCCGCGGACATCGGGTACGGGCACAGCAGCGCCGACGTCGCCGCCGTGCGGGCCGATTCGCCCGAACTGCTCACCGGCTACTACGACGCGGTGCACGAGCAGACCGTCGGCTGGGTCGCGGGCCTCGGCGAGGCCGACCTGGACCGGATCGTCGACGAGCGCTGGGACCCGCCGGTGACACTCGGAGTGCGGCTGGTCAGCGTCCTGTCCGACGACCTGCAGCACGCCGGTCAGGCCGCCTACTTGCGACGGGGTGCTGCTCGGCTGAGCACGGCCAGGACAGGCTCGGTTCAGGCGTAGCCCTCCGCGCGGTGGTCGGCGAGCCGCTGCGGGCCGGGGCCAACCCGGCCGAGCTGGTCGCCCGGGTTGGCCAGCCGGCACTTCGTCAGTGACATGCAGCCGCAGCCGATGCAGTCGCTGAGCTGGTCCCGCAGCTGTTCGAGCTGCCGGATGCGCTCGTCGAGGTCCCTGCGCCAGCACTGCGAAATCCGGTCCCAGTCGACCCGGGTCGGGGTGCGGTCGTCCGGCAGCAGGGCGAGCACCTCGCGGATCGTCGACAGCGGCATGCCCACCCGCTGCGACATCCGGATGAAGGTGACGCGGCGCAGGGTGTCGCGCCGGTAGCGGCGCTGGTTGCCCGCGGTGCGGCGGCTCCGGATCAGCTGCTCGTCCTCGTAGAACCGCAGTGCCGACGCCGGGACGCCGCTGCGGCGGGACAGCTCGCCGACGCTCAGGTCCGGCAGCTCGGTTTTCGTCATGCCCGCCAGTGTGCCCGCCGGCCGGTCTTGACTTCAAGGGAGCTTGAGGTTTCAGACTGGGCCAGACGGCGGGGAAAGCCCTTTCCCCGCCTCGAAGCACAGGAGGAGAACAGTGTCGGAAGCTCCCGTCCGGGTCGCCGTGATCGTCGGCAGTGTCCGGGAAGGACGGTTCGCTCCCACGGTGGCGAGCTGGTTCACCGAACAGGCGGGCCGGCACGGCGGATTCGAGGTGGACCTGGTCGACGTCGCCGATCTCGCGCTGCCGCTGGTGATGCCCGGCCACGGATCGGAGCCGGCCCCGGAGGTCGCCGCGGAGGTGGCGAACCTGAGCGCCCGGCTCGCGGCCGCCGACGCGTTCGTGGTGATCACGCCCGAGTACAACCACAGCTACCCGGCCTCGCTGAAGAACCTCGTGGACTGGTTCATGGCCGAATGGCGGGCGAAACCGGTGGCTTTTGTTTCCTACGGCGGGATTTCGGGCGGCCTGCGCGCCGTCGAGCACCTGCGGCAGGTCTTCGCCGAACTGCACGCGGTGACGATCCGGGAGACCGTCAGCTTCCACGGCGCGCACGGCCGGTTCGACGAAAACGGTTCGCCGAAGGACGCGCCGGCCACCGCCGTCGCCGCGAAGGCCCTGCTGGACCAGCTGGAGTGGTGGGCCCGTTCGCTCGCCCAGGGACGGGCCGCGCGGCCCTATCCCGCGTGAGGCCGCCGGCGCGGGCGGATTCGCGCCGCCCGCGCCGGAACCGGTCAGCCGCGGATGTGCGGGTAGTCCGGCGAACGGTGCTGGAACGCCAGGATCGCCGGGTTCCGCACGTGCCCTTCGCGGATCTCGATCGCGCGCCGGACCGTCTCGCTGACGTCCCAGGCGGGCGGCCCGGCGAGCACCGGGCGCAGGTGCGGCAGCAGGGCCTCGCTGATGTCCCAGCTGGCCGAGTCCCACAGGTACGACGGGCTGTGGTCCACCGCGTAGTAGGTGACGTCGCCGCCGACCACGAACGCGGGATCGGTGAACGTGGTCGGCCGCGCCCAGCTGAAGCCCATGCCCTCGTCGCAGGAGACGTCGACGATCAGGCTGCCCGGCGCGAAGGCATCCAGGTCTTCTTCGAGCAGGAACGTCAGCGGCGCGTCGGTGTCCTGCAGCACGCAGTTGACCACGATGTCGTGCTCGGCGAGGAAACCGGCCAGCGGCACCCGGCCGTGCTCGGTCAGCGCGTGGCTGCGGCGGGGGTCGCCGGGGTTGTTGACGTCGTGCTCGAAGTGGACCATGTTCGCCGAGTGGATCGGCGAGCCGACCGCGGACAGGCCCCGGCCGGTGAGGACGTCGACGTCGTGGATGCCCAGCGCGTTCAGCGCCGTCACCGAACCGCGCGCGGTCGCGCCGAAGCCGATCACGACGGCGCGCAGCCGGCGGCCGTAGTCACCGGTCGAGCCGATCAGCTGCAAGGCGTGCAGCACCGAGGAATACCCGGCGATCTCGTTGTTCTTGTGGAACACGTGCAGGCCGAACGAGCCGTCGCTGTTCCAGTGGTTCATCGCCTCGAACGCGATCACGGTCAGCTGCCGGTCGATGGCCAGCTGCGTGAGCTTGTCGTCCTGCACACAGTGCGGCCAGCCCCACAGGACCTGGCCGGTCCGCAGCTCCGCGAGGTCTTCGGGCAGTGGCTTGGCGAGCAGGACGACGTCGGTCTCGGCGATCAGCTCCTCGCGGGAGCGCAGGCCGGCGACGAGGCCGGCCAGCTGTTCGTCCGGGATGCCGAAGCGCTCCCCGTAGCCTTGTTCGAGGTAGATGGTCGCGCGCAGATCCGCGTCGATCCGTTCGAGATGCCGGGGATGGATCGGCAACCGCCGTTCGTTTTCCTTGCGCGACCGGGAGATGACTCCGAGACTGAGCTGGTGCACTTTGGCCCCTTCGCTAGAAGCAAGTCTTAACACAAAACGTCGCGCGGATGGCGGGGTGTAGTGTTCGGAGCAGCCCCAGAGCACTTTGCGCGCAGGCGCCTCTGCCCGCGCCGTCCTGCGGCGACCAGGCCGGCCGGTCCGTCCGGCCGGGGACGGGAGCACCGGCATGCCGTCGGGCCCGCGGACAGTCACCACCGCAGCTGAAACCACCGCCCAGGACCGGGAAACCGCGGCCGATCGGTTGCGGCTCAAGCCCGAAGGCCCGATCTCGGGTCAGGTCGACGGTGCGTGGTGGCCGCGTTCGGACGACTTCGTCGCCGAGCTGCCGGCGCTGCTGGCCGAGCTGAAGTCGCCGCTGAAACACGTGGAACACGTCACCTACAGCCTCGCCGACCGGGCCGTGGTCGCACGCCGGTTGCCGGGGGACCGTTCGGTGCGCCTGGAAGGCTTCCGGGCGCAGACCGCCGGCACGGTGACCGTGGTCGGCCCCGAACGGCGGCTGACCCTGCTGGTCGTCCCGCCGGCCACCGATTCCGTGCTCGCACACCGGGTGCTGAAAACCGCTGCGGAAACCGGAAATTCGGCGACCGTCGCGACCCTGCTCGCCGAATGCGACGCGCCGGACCGGTCAGGCGGGCGCGAGTGAGACCGTGGCCGGCCGGTCGTGTTCGAGGTGGAACGGCAGTCCCAGCGCGGTGAACACGCCGAGCGCGGCGGGGTCCCCGGCCGGCACGTCGGCGAGGAAACTCCTTACCCCATCGGCACTTGCCGCGACGACGAGCTGTTCGAGCAGGATCGTCGACACCCCGAGCGCCGGTACGCGGTCGTCGACCACCAGCGCCACCTCGGCCACGGCCGGGTCGGCCAGGATGTCGTAGCGGGCGACCCCGATCAGCCTGCTGTGCACGAAACAGCCGACCGCCGTGTGCCCGACGCCGGAACTGCGGGTGAGCTGGGTGGCGAGTTCGGCGAGCCGGGTCGTGCCCAGTGCGAAGGAGTGGTCGTGCCCGGTCAGCCGGCCGCGCAGGGCCATCACGGCCGAGACGTCACCGGGACGAAGCCGCCGGGCCCAGGCCACTACCCCGTCGGGCAGGAGCACCTGCACCGGCGGTGTGGACGCGTTCACCGGGTGCCGGCCAGCCGCCGGTAGCGCTCCGCCTCCAGGTCCTGCCACAGCGCGGCCTCGTCGAGGGCGAACCAGAGCGACTCGTCGAGGTCGGTGCGCAGGTCGAGCCCGCGGGCCGCCCGGTAGGCCTCGGCGATCCGGTGCCGGGCGCGGGCGAGCACCTCGTACTGCGCCCGGACGTCACGGGTGCCCTCGACACGCTCGATGGTGTGCAGGGCAAGGGAAATCTCTTCACGCGCGGTCCGCACGTTCTCGTTGATCTCGGCCGCTCGCTCGACGTGGGTCCGGATCATCGCACGGCTCCTCGGTCTTCGACGCGCCCCTCTCGCCTGACTTTACACCTGGTGGGAGCCGCGGGCGGGCCCTTTCCCTGGACTGTCCGAAGTGGACTGACGGGCGAACGCGGGCGCGTGCTCGGGCCGCGTCCGAGCCGGCGCCGGCCACCGTGGCACGCACGGTGCGCGGCTTCCTGCCCGCGCAGTGACCCGGCTCAGCCGCCGGTGCCGCACCCCACCTGGGTGGCGGTCAGGTCGGGGCCGGCGACGGTGATGCCGCCGGTGCGGACGAACTGGCCTTCGGCCGTCAGCGCCGCGATCGTCGTGCAGGAGATCTGGCTCAAACCGTCCGGGTTCAGCTTCTGCAGCGGGTAGGGCAAGGTGACCGTCGGCGTGCCGTCGGCGGAGGTGATCCCGACCTGCGGGCTGACGCCGGTGGGCAGCAGCGAGCCGTAGCCCATCTTCAGCTCTTCGTCGTTCGGCCCGTCGAACAGCTGCGCCAGCGCGATCTCCGGGGTTTTCGTCCCCGGCCACGGCCGTTGCACGGGGGCGAGCTGCCCGTCGAGCAGGAAGTACAGCGTCAGCAGGCCGAGCCGGGAGCCGGCCACCGCCGGCGCGGGTCCGGCCGGGATGACGCCGGTGGGCTGGACCCCGCAACCCGCGGCCAGCAGCGCGACGGCCGTCAGCGCGGTCAGTGCCCTTCTGCGCAGCTTCATCGAGGCTCCGGAGGACGGGCGTGGCGCGGCAGCCGCAGCACGAACCGGGTGCCGCCGGGCGAGGTGGCCACCTCGATGTCGCCGCCGTGCAGGCGCGCGTTCTCGCGGGCGATCGACAGGCCGAGCCCGCTGCCCTCGGACCGGGCGCGCGAGCTGTCCGCCTTGGTGAACCGGTCGAACACGTGCGGCAGCACCTCGGCCGGGATGCCCGGGCCGTGGTCGGCGACCTCCAGCGTCACGGTCGCCGCGTCGCTGCGCAGCCGGACCTCGACCGGCGGCTCGCCGTGGCGCAGCGCGTTGCCGACCAGGTTGGCGACCACGATGTCGAGCCGGCGGGGGTCGAGCGTCGCGACGACGCCGGCGGGCAGGTCCGTCACGATGCCGTCCTCGGCGGTCCAGCCGCGGGCGCTGATGCTGTCGGCCACCGCCGTGGCCACGTCCCACTCGTCCAGCCGCAGCTCGGCGCGGCCCGCGTCGAACCGGGAGATCTCGACCAGGTCCTGCACCAGCCGGGTCAGCCGCCGGGTTTCCGCCGACACCAGCCGCGCCGCGACGGCGGTGTCCGCGGGCAGCTGCTCGGCGTCCTCGTCCAGCACGTCGGTGACGGCGTTCATCGCGGCCAGCGGCGTGCGCAGCTCATGGGAGACGTCGGCGACGAACCGGCGCGCGTCCGCCTCCATCGCCCGCAGCGAGCCGACCGTCCGCTCCAGCTCGGCCGCGGTGCTGTTGAACGTGGTGACCAGCTCGGCCAGCTCGTCGGAGCCCTTCGCGGGCAGCCGGACGTCGAGCTGGCCGTGGCCGAGCTTGCGGGCCGCGGTGTTGAGCGCGCGCACCGGCCGCAGCACCTGCCGGGCCGCGAGCAGCGCCAGCGCCACGGCGATCGGCAGCGCCAGCGCCGCCGTCTGCCAGGCCCGGACGGCGAGCTGATTGATCGACGCCTCCTGCGCGGACAGCGGAATCCACGCGTAGACCTCGACGCCGGTGTGCGCCGCCGGGTCGGTGGCGGAGCGCTCCAGCACCGGCATCCCGACGAACAGCGTCGGGACCGTGTCGACGGACGCCCGCTGGAACTGGACGGTCCCCCCGGCGGCCACGGCCCGGCGCAACTCGGCCGGCACGGCCCGCGGCGCGAAGCTGCTGCCCCCGACCAGGTCCCGGTAGACGACGATGGTCAAGCCCTTGAGGTTCTTCAGGTTGTTCGCGAACCGGTCGAGCTGCGCCTGGTCCGGGGGCAGCCGGAGCTGCGGGAGGTAGACGGTGACCTGGTCGCGCAGCTGGTTCATCGCCGGGTCCTGCACCCCGGAGAGGATGGTGGTGCGGGCCGACACGTAACTCGCGCCCGCCGCCGCGGCCGCGCCCACCAGCGTCATCGCCGCGAACGAGAGCACCAGCCGGGGCCGCAGCCCGGCGAGCCACTGCCGCAGCCGGTGGCCCTTCACGAGCAGTGCCTTTTCACCAGCGGTGCCTCTTCACGAGTGACCGTTCACGAGCGGCCGAACCGGTAACCGAAGCCGCGCACGGTCTGCACGTGGTCCGGCCGGGCCGGCACGTCCTCGATCTTCGAGCGCAGCCGCTGGATGCAGGCGTCCACCAGACGGGAGTCGCCGAGGTAGTCGTGCTCCCAGACGGCCGTGAGGATCTGCTGGCGGCTGTGCACCTGCCCGGGCGTGCGTGACAGCTCCAGCAGCAGCTTCAGCTCGGTCGGGGTGAGTGCGACCGGCTCGCCGCGTTTGGTCACCTGCATCCCGGCGCGGTCGATGACCAGGTCGCCGTGCTGTTCGGCCTCGTTCTCGCGGGCGTCGTGGTCGGCGGTGGCGCGGCGCAGCACGGCCCGGAGCCGCGCGTCCAGCACCCGCGGCTCGACCGGCTTGACCACGTAGTCGTCGGCGCCCGCCTCCAGCCCGGCGACGATGTCGAAGTCGTCGCTGCGGGCGGTGAGCATGATGATCGGGATCTGCCCGGCGGCCCGGATCCGGCGGCAGGTCTCGAACCCGTCCATCCCGGGCAGCATCAGGTCCAGCACCACGATGTCCGGCCCCCGTTCGGCCACGATCTCCAGGCCCCGCTCACCCGTGCCGGCCGTGTGCACGGTGTGCCCCTGGCGGCGCAGGGCCAGCTCCAGTCCCTCGCGCACGGACGCGTCGTCTTCGATCACCAGGAGCACCGCCACCCGGCACATTATTCGGAAGACGGGGGCGCGGGGCCAACCGGGGCCGTTCTGTAGCGAAACCATGACACTGCTCTGACGGGACCGAGAAAAGCCGCGCCGAAACTCGGGGACATGGTTGTGATGTTCTCCGAAACACCTTCGGCCACCTCGTCCAGCGCCCCGCGCCACGCACTGGTGACCGCGGCCGCTTCGCGCACCGTCCTGCTGATCAGCGCCGCGGCCGGCTGCGCGGTGGCGTTCGTCGTGGCGTACCTGCTGTTCGTGCGCACGGCTTCGGGGCAGCAGACGGAAAACGGCGTGGTGCACAGCGCCCAGTCCGGCCGCCGGTCCACTGTGGACTGGGCTGCCCCGTTGCAGCACGCCGACCTGGTGGTCGCGCTCGGCGGGGTCGCGGTGCTGGTGCTGGCCATCGCGCTGGCGCGTCGCCGCTTCGCGCTCGGGGTCACCGCGCTGGTGCTGCTGAGCTCCCCGATGCTGGCCGCACAGCTGCTCAAGATCTACGTGCTCGACCGGCCCAGCATGAACGACGGGCTGGCGGTCGCGAGCCACAACAGCTTCCCGAGCGGGCACGTCAGTGCGGCGACGGCGGTGGTGCTCGCGCTGGGTGTGGTGCTGCCCGCCCGGTTCCGCACCTGGGTGCTCGCCGGGGGTTCGCTCGGCGTCGCCTGGGTCGCCGCGGCGACCGTCGCGCTGGGCTGGCACCGGCTCTCCGACACCGTCGGCGGTTGCCTGCTGGTCGCCGCCGTGGTGTGTGCCGGCGCGGCGGTCGTCTCGGCCCGCCGCCCGGACTCCACGGGGGTGGCGCTGGTCCCGGTGCTGGTCACCCTGCTCGCCCCGTCCGCGCTCGTGCTGGGCGGTTACGCGGTGCTGGCCACGGCGACCTCCGCCGCCGCGCAGTTCGTCGCCGCCATGCTGCTGGCCGCGGTCTGCTCGGCCGCGGTGGTCCTGCTCGTCGCCGGCCCGCTCCGGCGCGTCAACTTCGACCCGGCGCGCGCGGGTTCACGGCTGAGCCGCTGACCGGCCGGTCTCGGAGGGCGCCACGCTATCGTCACGGGCGTGGAGTGAGGGGACGAAAGTGGACGCGCGGCAGCTCGAGTACTTCCTCGCGGTGGTCGATCACAGCGGGATGAACCGCGCCGCTCAGGCGCTCCACGTCGCGCAGCCTTCGTTGTCCCAGTCGGTCCGGGCACTGGAACGGGACCTGGGCACCGCGCTGTTCGACCGCGTCGGCCGGCGGCTGGTGCTCACCCAGGCGGGCCGCGCGCTGATCGAGCCCGCGCGGCAGGTGGTGCGGGGGCTGGCGGCCGCGCGGGCCAGCGTGGACTCGGTGGCCGGGCTGGCGGTGGGCCGGGTCGAGGTCGCCGCGATGCCGTCGCAGGCGGTCGAGCCGCTGGGCGGGATGATCCGCCGCTTCACCCACCGTCACCCCGGCTTGTCGGTGGCCGTGCGCGCAGCGTTCACCCCCGGCGAGGTGCTCGGCCTGGTGCGCGGCGGCGCCACCGAGATCGGGCTCGCCGCCGGGCCGGAGCCGCTCACCGCGGCCGGGGTCGAGGTCGTGCCGCTGGGCCGGCAGCGGTTCGTGCTGGTCGCGCCGCCCGGCGCGCCGTTCCCCGGGACCGTGGTCCGCCACGGGGATCTGGCCGGGCAGCGGATGATCGTTGGGCAGCCCGGCACCGGGATGCGCCGGCTGGTCGACGGCCTCCGCGCGGGCGGGGTGGACCTGGTCGACGTGGTCGAGACCGAGCATCGCGAAGCCATCCTGCCGCTCGTGCTGGGCGGCGTGGGCGTCGCGCTGCTCGCCGACTCGTGGGCCCCGCTGGCCGAGCGAGCCGGGGCCCGGGTGCTCGACCTCGACCCGCCCGCGTACCTGCACCTCGCGCTGCTGCACCGCAGTTCGGGGCTGACCCCGCCGGCGAAAGCGTTCCTCGACTGCGCGGGCGACTCATAGGCTCGGCCGATAAGCCGGGTCGTGATCAGGTCTTGGACACTGCCCGGCCCGCGCTGGTGCCATAGGGGGCATGACGAACCACCGCATCGCACTGGTCCCCGGTGACGGCATCGGCCGCGAGGTGACCCCGGCGGCGTGCGCCGTGCTCGACGCGATCGGCGCCCGCCATGGCATCTCCTTCACCTACGACGAGTTCGACTGGTCCTGCGAGCGCTACCTCGCCGAGGGCGCGATGATGCCCGCCGACGGGCTCGACCGCGTCCGCCACCACGACGCGGTCTTCCTCGGCGCCGTCGGGCAGCCCGGCGTGCCCGACCACGTTTCGTTGTGGGGCCTGCTGATTCCGCTGCGCCGCGGCTTCCGCCAGTACGTGAACCTCCGGCCGATCCGGGTGTTCGAAGGCGTCGAGAGCCCGGTGCGCGCGGCGCGGCCCGGCGAGGTGGATCTGGTGGTGGTGCGGGAGAACGTCGAGGGTGAGTACAGCGAGATCGGCGGCCGGCTGAACCGCGGCTTCCCGGACGAGCTGGCCGTGCAGGAGGCGGTGTTCACCCGGGCCGGCGTGACCCGGGTGGTCGACTACGCACTCGGCCTCGCCGAGCGCCGCGGCGGGCGGCTGACGTCGGCGACGAAGTCCAACGGCATCGTGCACACCCTGCCGTTCTGGGACGAACTGGTGGCCGAGCGCGCCGCAGCCCGGCCCGGGGTGGCCGTCGAGTCCGAGCACATCGACGCGCTCGCCGCGAAGCTGGTGCTGGACCCGGCCCGGTTCGACGTGATCGTCGGGTCGAACCTGTTCGGCGACATCCTGAGCGACCTCGCGGCCGCCGTCGCGGGCGGCATCGGCATGGCGCCCGCGGCGAACATCAACCCCGAGCGTGAGTACCCGTCGATGTTCGAGCCGGTGCACGGGTCCGCGCCGGACATCGCCGGGCGCGGGATCGCGAACCCGGTCGGCGCGATCTGGACCGCCGCGATGCTGCTGGCGCACCTCGGCCACGCCGAGGCCGCCGCCGAGGCCGAGTCGGCGATCGCGGACGTGTTCGCGAAAACCGCGCTGCGGACGCCGGATCTGGGCGGCACCGCCACTACCGTCTCGTTCACCCGCGCGGTGCTCGACGCCGCCGGGGTGGGCTGAAGCGTCTGTCCGAACCGGAGGTGTGCCGATGAGTGTCCCGCTGCCCAGCCCGTTCCAATACCGGACAGTGGACGCCGGCGGTGTGGGGATCCATTGCGCAATCGGCGGTGACGGCCCGCCTTTGCTGCTGCTGCACGGATATCCGCAGACGCACGTGATCTGGCACCACGTCGCCCCCGTGCTCGCGCGGCGGTTCACCGTGGTGGCCGCCGACCTGCGCGGGTACGGCGACAGCGCCAAGCCCGCGCCCGGCCCGGACGACGCCGAGTACGCCAAGCGCGCGATGGCCGGCGACCAGGTGTCGCTGATGCGGGAGCTGGGCTTCGAGCGGTTCGCCGTGGCCGGGCACGACCGCGGCGGCCGGGTCGCGCACCGGATGGCGCTCGACCATCCCGGCGCCGTCAGCCGGCTCGCGGTGCTGGACATCGTGCCCACGCGGCACACCTTCGCCCACGCCGACGCCGCGTTCGGCCTCGGCTACTACCACTGGTTCTTCCTGGCCGCGGGCAACGGGATCCCGGAGCGGCTGATCGGCGGCGACCCGGAGTTCTGGATCCGCGCGCGGATGGGCGCCCGGCACGCCGGCGGCACTGCGTTCGACCCCGCGGCCGAGGACGAGTACGTCCGCTGTTTCGCCGACCCGGCCGCGATCGCGGCGTCCTGTTCGGACTATCGCGCGGCGGCCTCGATCGACCTGGTCCACGACGACGCCGACGCGGCGGCGGGCCGCCGGATCACCGTGCCGCTGCTGGCTTTGTGGGGCGAGCGCAGCTTCGTCGGCCGCAGCTACGACGTGCTCGACGTCTGGCGCGATTACGCCACCGACGTCCGCGGTCGCGCGCTGGCCTCGGACCACTACCTGCCGGAGGAGGCGCCGGCGGACGTCGCCAGGGAGCTGGCGGAGTTCTTCGGCTGAGCGGGATCTTCAGCGTGTCGGATTCCCCCGTGGCTTGATCCGCACCGCGGGCAGCACCGGCGCCGGGATGCGCGGCGCGCCCGGCACCTCGGGGATCGCGCCGAACTGGTCCGACCCGGCCTCCCAGGCTGCGCGGAACGCGACGACCTCCTCATGCGTGCGGGCCACGAAGTTCCACCACATCAGGATTTCCTCGCCGAACGGCGGCCCGCCCAGCACCAGCACGCGGGCCTCGCCGTCAGCGGTGTTGGCCAGCTCCAGCGTGGCGGCGCCGGCGTCGAGGTAGCCCAGTTCGGCGCGGGCCAGCGGGGTGCCGGCGAAGGTGACCGCCCCGGTGTCGACCAGCACGCCGTGCTCGAACGCCGGGTCGACGTCCAGGGTGAGGTTTGCGCCCGGATCGAGGGTCAGCTCCGCGCCGAGCAGCGGCGTGAACGTCTCCACCGGCGAGGTCTCGCCCGCGAGCGTGCCGAGGAAAACCCGCGCGGTGGCGCCGTCCAGGACGGTGGCGGGCGGGACGTGGTGCTGGAAGCCGCGGGCGGCGTGGCGGTGCTCCTCCGGCAATGCGACCCAGAGCTGGAATCCGTGCAGCGTCGTGGTTTCCGGCGTGGAGACCTCAGAGTGGCAGATGCCGTGCCCGCCGGTCATCAGGTTCAGCTCGCCGGGCCGGACCATCGCGTGGGAGCCGAGGCTGTCGCGGTGCTCGATCTCGCCCGCGAAGAGCCAGCTGACGGTCTGCAGCCCGGTGTGCGGGTGCGAGCCGACGGCCATGCCGCCCGACTCGGTCGTGTCGTTCGGGCCGTAATGGTCGGCGAAGCACCAGGCGCCGATGAGGGAACGGCTGCGCTGCGGCAGCGTCCGGCGCACCGGCATCGCGCGAACTCCGCCGAGCGGCACCTCGCGGGCCTCGAGGACCTGGACCCGGCCGGCTCCCGCGGAGGGACTGCCGCCGCAGGTCAGCTCGTCGGGCGCGGCTTCGATGTTGCTCATCGCGGTGGACCTCCGGTGGTTGTCACGGCCTCACCGGCAACGTTAGCCGCAGCGGGATACTGGCGGCATGAGCGTGGTTTTCGTGGACGGGTGGTTCGGGCCTGATCCGGGGGACTGGCAGTCAGTGTGGGCCGATCGGCTGCCCGGCTCCTCGCGGGTGCTTCAGGACGACTGGGAGCACCCGCAGCGGGCCGAATGGGTGGCGAAGCTGGACCAGGCCATCGCGGCGCTTTCGGAGCCGCCCGTGCTGGTGGGGCACAGCCTGGGGGCGCTGACCGTGCTGCACTGGCTGGCCGCCGGCGCCGCCCGGCCGGTGCGGGGCGCGCTGCTCGTGACGCCCGCCGACGTCGAAGAGAACCAGGAGCCCGCCCTCGCCGGCTTCGCCCCGATCCCGCGCGGGCGGCTGCCCTTCCCGTCGATCCTCGCCGCCAGCGCGAACGACCGGTGGATGTCGCCGGCCCGCGCCGGGTACTTCGCCGCGCAGTGGGGCTCCGAGTGCGTGTCGATCGGCGAGGTCGGCCACCTGACCGGCGCGTACGGGCCGTGGCCGGACGGGGAGTCGCTACTGGCCAAGCTGCTGGCCTGACCCGGCGTCAGCCGAGGGCGAGCAGCCAGTCCAGCCGGCCCAGCGAGGACCACGTCGTTTCCAGCGCTTTCCAGTCGACCGCTTTCCAGTCGACAGGGAGAAGCTGGTCCTGGTCGAACTCGGCCGTCGCGCCGTGGGCCAGGCTCGCCTCGCGTCCTTCGCGGCCCGCGCGCAGCAAACACTCACGAGACCACCGGCGGACCGGCGCGTTCGGCGCGGGCCGACTCGGTGAAACCGGACCACGCCTGGAAAACCAGTGCCGGATGGGCCAGCAGGTCCACCGCCGTCCGGCCGAGCGCCGCGGCGGCCGCGAGCAGGACGGTGCGCCCGCGCGGGGACGCCGCGGCGGCCGCGAATTCGTGCGGGCGATCGGCGTGCGCCGGGTCGAGGATCGCGATCAGCGGCCGGATCGCCGGCACCCGGATACTCACTTCGCCGACCCCCGAGCCGCCCGCGAAGACCCCGGGCTCCGGCGGGGTCGAGTGGATCCCGCGCGCGGCGAGGTGCTGGCTGAACCGCCCGGACAGCACGGGGTTGTCGCGGAAGTGCGAGCTGACGTCCAGCTGCTCGACGACCGCTTTCGCGCCGGTGGCCAGTGCCGCCCCCTCGGCGCACGCGGTCACGTCGGCGGTCAGCCGGTCGAGTTCCGCCGTGGTCCGGGCGTGCAGCCCGAACCGGCCCTCGGCCAGGTCGGGCACGACGTCGGTGGCCTCGCCGCCGCGGGTGACGATGCCCTGCACGCGCGCACCCGGCGGCAGCCGTGAGCGCAGGGCTGCCACCGCGGTGAACGCCTGGATCAGCGCGGCGACCGCGTCGATCCCCGGTTCCGGGGCGGCCAGGCCGGCGGCGCGGCCGTGGAACGTCAGCCGCACCTCGGCCCGGGCGGCCAGCGGGGTCCACGACCACGAGTGCGCGCCCGGGTGGAACACCAGCGCCGCGTCGGCCTCGTCGAACACACCGGCCAGCGCCGGGGCGGTCTCGTCGGCCGGGCAGCCGACGACCAGCAGCGACCCGGGGTCGCCGGCCAGCACCCGGCGCGCGGCCAGCGCCGCGCCGAGCCCGGCCGCCGCGACGAGGTTGTGCCCGCGCGCGTGGCCCAGGCCGGGCAGCGCGTCGTACGCCAGCAGCAGCGCGACGCACGGCCGTCCGGCGCCATAACGCGCGGTGAACGCTGTCGGCAGGCCCGCGACGCCGCGTCTGACGTCGAACCCCTCGGCGGCGAGCTCGGCTGTCAGCCGTTTCGCCGCGTTGTGTTCTTCACCAGCCGGCTCCGGGTGCGCGTGCAGCTCTCCGGCGAGCGACCACAGGCGCTCGTCCAGACGCTCGATCTCCTGGTCCACCCGCGCGTGGCGGGCTTCGTCGGGCTCCATGCGCGGCTACATACCCAGGCGCGGGCCGTTTTGACCGCGACGAGTGGGTAATTCGACCGTGGGCGTGAGGTTTCCGGTGGGGAATTCTCGGTCCCGACAGCGATCAGGCGGACCGGGACGGAGCAGCCATGACAGCGGGGACTTACCGGGTGTTGCCAGCCGAGGTGTCGTCGATCGTGAAAAACGTGGAGGGCATCGGCGCCTCCGCCCTCTCGGCGACCCGCGACCTGGAGACGCTGGTGATCGACGCGCTGTCGTTCGCCGGCATCGGCAGCGGGGTCGCCGCCGCGAACTCCACGCTGCAGTCGCAGCTCGGCTCCGCGCTGGGCAAGCTCGTCAGCCTGATCGGCGAGGTGAACGGCAAGGTCCAGACCGCGGCCAACGGCTACACCGACGCCGACAGCGCCGTCGCCGAGGGCTTCGGCGGCGGGACCCGGACCGCCCAGGCCACCACGCCGGCCGCCGGTGGGGGCGCGGCCGCACCGGCCGCCGCGCCGACGCAGCTCGACTCCCGCGTCGTCGACTCGATCATGCAGTCCGAGGGCGCGACCGGCGAGCAGGGCGGGGTGCCCGAGGCCTACGGCTTCCGGCAGAACATGCACAACGGTTACGACCAGATCATGGCCGCCCGGCAGCAGTACGGCATCGGCAGCCCCGAGGAGCACGCCGTGGTCGCGGGCCTGATGACGAACAACGCCCGCCAGGCCGGCGCGCTGAACTTCACCGACCCCGGCACGCAGGCCGCGGTCATGTCCGGGGCGCACATGCGGGGCGCGGGCGGCGTCCGCGCGATCCTGAACCACATGGGCGGCGCGGACATCGTGCAGAGCGCGCGGACCCTCGACCCGGCCGCGGTGCAGCAGATCCAGGGCCTCTCGCCGCAGGAGTTCCAGCAGCAGTTCCACGACGCCCGGATCGACTACGACCAGCAGGTCTACGGCGGCACGACCACCCACCAGGGCGGCCACACCGCGAACTGGTGGGACCGCTACGGCGCCGGGCTCACCCAGCGCTACGACCGGGAGCAGCAGGAGTTCCTGGGCTTCTCGCCGCCTCGGCAGTAGCCGCTCGTTGCCCCGCCGCAGCCGCTCGGACACCGGTCCGGGCGGCTACTGGGCGGGTCCTCCCCGGCCTTCGTCGCCCAGCGCCGGCAGATGGCCGGACAGGCCGTCGGCCGGCCGGGTGAGCAGCCGGCCGCGCCCTCCGGCGTCGCTTCGATCAGCCGGGCGGGCCCACCACCTGCATCCGGGTGGCGATTTCGCCGACGCACAACGGCTGTCCGGCCAGGTGGACAGTGGCGAGCACGGTCATCGCGGGCCGCTCCAGCGGGTTCGGCGGGCCCGAAGCACAACCTCTTGTTCGTATGCGCCACCACTTCCGTCTATTCGATCATGCTGACCGTGACGGGTGCCTGACCTCGCGGGTCATCTCCAGCGCGGGCCGCGGGTACCGGACGGTGCCCGCCGGGGTGAACCCGTGCCGCCGGTAGAGCGCGATGGCGGCCTCGTTGTCGTCGAACACCTCCAGCCGCAGCCGCCGGGCGCCACAGCTCAGCGCCCAGCCCGCGACGGACTCGATCAACGCGCCGCCGACGCCGTGCCCGCGCGCGAAATCCGCCACGTACATCGAATGCAGACTCACGGTGGCGGTTTCGTCGGGCACGGTTTTGTCGGGCACGATTTCGTAGGGCTCGGTGCCGCTGGCCATCCCGGCGGCGCGCCCGTCGACCTCGGCCAGCACGTTGAACGGCCGGTCGATCAGCCGCTGCCGCCAGCGGGCCTCGGTGTCGCCCTCGCCCTGCCACTCCGCCAGCCGCGCGCCGAACGCGTGCGGTGCTTCGCTGAGCGCGGTCAGCCGCAGCGCCCGCCAGTCGGCCCAGTCGTCCACCGTGAGTTCCCGGATGACCGTCATACCCCCACGATCACCCGGGAAAGCGGGGCCGGGCAAGGGAATGTTGTGTATAACGCCCTACACGGCACCGCGGACGGCGCGCCTCCGGTCAGGCCGGCTCGGTCGAGCTGCCGAGGGTGATGAACGTCTTGGTGCCCATCACCCCGCCCGAGCTGCGGATGGCGTCGATGACCGAGCGCAGGTGCGTCACGTCCTTCGCGCGGATGTGGCACAGGGCGTCCGGGTCGCCCGCGATCAGGTAGACGGCCTGGACCTCGGGCAGGTCGACGGCCAGCCGTTCGATGTCCGGCGGGCGGGTGCGGCCGGTGTAGCGCAGCTCGGTGAACGCCTCGATGCTCCAGCCGAGCTTCGTGTAGTCCACTTTCGCGGTGAAGCCGGTGATCACGCCGGCCGCCTGCAGCCGGTCCACGCGGCGCTTCACCGCGGGCAGCGAGAGGCCGATCTCGGCCGCCATGTCGGCGTACGACCGGCGGCCGTCGACCTTCAGGAAGCCGATCAGCCGCAGGTCGATGTCGTCCACGGCGCTCATCGTGCCTCCGCGCAAGAAATGAATCAGGACCGCAAAACCACGTTACATAGTTGCGTGCCACCCGGTGGAGTGAACACGGATCTTGCACCGTGAGAGGGTGTCGGTTCTGCTGTGTGCCACCCCACAGGGTCCCCGCGCGAGAGGAGCGCCGCCGTGCTCACGGAATCGGTTTCGCTGGACGACAAGTACGACGCCGACCACGGGCGGGCACTGATGTCCGGGGTGCAGGCGCTCGTCCGGCTGGTGCTGGAGCAGCGGCGGCTCGACGGGGCGCGCGGCCTCGACACCCGGGCGTTCATCTCGGGTTACCAGGGTTCGCCGCTGGGCGGGCTCGACCAGGAGCTGGGGCGGGCGAAGCGGTTCCTCGACCCGGCCGGCGTGGTGTTCCGCCCCGGGGTGAACGAGGAGCTGGCCGCGACCGCGGTCGCCGGCACGCAGCTGCTCGGCAACGTGCCGGGCCGGCGCCACGCCGGGGTCACCGGCTTCTGGTACGGCAAGAACCCGGGCCTCGACCGCGCGGCCGACGCCATCCGCCACGGCAACCTCGCGGGCACGGCGAGCCTCGGCGGCGCGGTGGCGTGGATCGGCGACGACCCGGCGTGCAAGTCCTCCACCGTGCCCAGCTCGTGCGAGCCGATGGCGCAGAGCCTGGTGATGCCGTTGCTCGCGCCGGGCAGCGTGCCGGAGATCATCGAGTTCGGCCTGCACGCGGTCGCGCTCTCGCGGGCGAGCGGGCTGTGGACCGGACTGAAGATCGTGGCGGACATCGCCGACGCCTCGGCCACCATCGACGTCGGCGCGCTGCGCCACGGCATCCCGATGCCGCCGGAGACCGTGCGCCCGGCCGGGCCGGCGCTGGTCGGCGCCCCGGCGGTGGACGCCGAGCACGACCAGCTCACCCGCCGCCTCGACCTGGCCCGCGCGTACGCCCGGGAGACCGGCCTGAACCGCGTCACTTTCTCCGCCCGCGCGCCGAAGCTGGGCGTGCTCGCGTCGGGCACCGGGTACGCCGTGCTGCAGCGGGCGGTGCAGGACCTGGGGCTCGACGAGGCCGCGATGGACGCGCTCGGGCTGCGGCTGATCCGCCTGGCCATGCCGTATCCGATCGACGCCGACGCACTGGCGGAGCTCACCGAGGGCCTCGACGAGGTGCTCGTGGTCGAGGACAAGGTGCCGTTCCTCGAAGGGCATCTCAAGGAGTCGCTCTACCGCCGGCCCGGCGCGCCGAACGTCGTCGGCCGCCGCGACGAGAACGGCCGCCCGCTGCTCACCGCGCGCGGCCAGCTCGGTGCCGAGGACGTCGCCCGCGCGCTCACGAAGCGGATCGAGGCTGTCGTGGGGCCGGACCGGCTGCCGCGTGCGGCGACCATCCACCTGGGCGCGATCGCGCCGCCGCGGCCCGCGCGGATCGCCCTGCCGACGGCGACCGCGCCGCGCACGCCGTTCTTCTGCTCCGGCTGCCCGCACAACGTCTCCACGCGCACCTCGGACGACACGCTGGTGGGCGTCGGCATCGGCTGTCACGCGATGGTGGCGATCGATGGGGCGGGCCGCGGCCACCAGGTCGGCCTCACGCAGATGGGCGGCGAGGGCGCGCAGTGGCTCGGGCTCGCTCCGTTCACCGACGACCGACACTTCGTGCAGAACCTCGGCGACGGCACGTTCCACCACTCCGGCTCGCTCGCGATCCGCGCGGCCGTGGCGGGCGGCGTGACGATGACGTACAAGCTGCTCTACAACGACGCCGTCGCGATGACCGGCGGGCAGCGCGCCGAAGGCCGGATGGACGTCCCCTCGATCACGCGGCTGCTGGCCGTCGAGGGGGTGCGCCGGATCGTGATCACCACGGACAGCCCGGCGGACTACCGCGGCATCGCCATCGACCCGATCGCCTCCGTGCGCCATCGTGACGATTTCACCGAGGTCGAAGCCGAGCTGGCTGCGACCGAGGGCGTCACCGTGCTGATCCACGACGACCGGTGCGCGGCCGAGGAGCGGCGGCTGCGTAAGCGCGGCCAGCTGCCCTCGCCGGCCGAGCGGGTGGTCGTGAACGAGCGCGTGTGCGAGGGCTGTGGCGACTGCGGCGACGTGTCCACCTGCCTTTCGGTGCGGCCGGTCGAGTCGGAATTCGGCGCCAAGACGCGGATCCACCAGTCCTCCTGCAACAGCGACTTCACCTGCCTCAAGGGCGACTGCCCGTCGTTCCTGCTCGTGACGCCGGGCGCGCCGCGGCGGCACGAGGTGCCGGAACTGCCGGTGGCGCTGGCCGATCCGGTCTCCCGTCTGTCCGAAATGGACAGCGTGCTGCTGCGGATGCCGGGGATCGGCGGCACCGGCGTGGTGACGATCTCGCAGGTGCTCCAGATGGCCGCGCACCTCGACGGCCGGTTCGCGGCCGGGCTGGAGCAGACCGGTCTGGCACAGAAGGGCGGCCCGGTCGTCTCCGACGTCCGGATCTCCAAGACCCCGCTGGTCGGCTCGCTGCGCGCGTCGCGGGCCACGGTCGACGTGCTGGTGGGCTTCGACCTGCTCGGCGCCGCCGACGCGGGCAACCTCGCCACCGTGCGCGCCGGGCACACGGTCGCCGTGGTGAACACCGCGGTGGTGCCGACGGCCGCGATGGTCACCCACCGCGTCGTCCTGCCGGGCTCGCCGGACGACGCGCTGGAGCAGATCGCCGCCGTCACCGCGGACCTGCTGCCACTGGACGCGAACCAGCTGTCCGAAACGCTCTTCGGCGACCACATGCCGGCCAACATGCTGCTGATCGGCGCCGCCTACCAGCACGGGGCGGTGCCGATCTCGGCCGACGCGATCGAGGCCGCGATCCGGCTCAACGGCACGGCCGTGGAGAAGACCCTGGCCGCGTTCCGCTGGGGCCGCGCCGCAGTGCTCGACGCGGCCGCCGTCCGGGAAGCGGTGGTGGCGCCGGTCGAGGTCGGCGCCGTCGCCGCGTCGATCGCATCCGGGGATCTGGAGACCGTGCTGGCGCCGCGGGTCGCGGACCTGATCGGCTTCCAGGACGAGGCGCTGGCCCGCCGGTACGCCGCCGAGGTCCGCCGGGTCGCCGCCGAAGCGACCGGGCGCTCGGACGCGGAGACCGGCGCGCGGATCGGCACCGCGTTCGCGAAGGGGCTGCACAAACTGCTGGCGTACAAGGACGAATACGAGGTCGCGCGGCTGCACCTCGACCCGGTGGAGCGTGCCCGCCGTGACGCGGAGTTCGGCGCCGACGCGGACGTCGCCGTGCTGCTGCACCCGCCGGTGCTGCGCTCGATGGGGATGAAGCGCAAGATCCGCCTGCGCGGCCGCACGGCCACCGTCACCTTCCGGGCCCTGCGGGGCGCCCGCCGGCTCCGCGGCACGAAGGCCGACGTGTTCGGCTACGCCCGCGTCCGCCGTGTGGAGCGCGCGCTGCCGGGGGAGTACCAGCACCTCGTCGACCGGGCGCTGGCCCACCTGGACGAGAAGACCGCCGAAGCCGTCACGGAGCTGGCCGCGCTGCCCGACGCCGTCCGCGGGTACGAGGACATCAAGCTGGCCGCCGTGGCGCGGTTCCGGGAGCGCGCGGCGCAGCTGCTGGAGGCGATCACCGCCTGAGCCGCCTGAGTCCACAAAGGACTCAGGCCCCGCTGTGGCGCGCCGGCGGCGGAGGTGCGAGGCTCCTGGCGAAGATCGACGACGGTGAGGTGCGGGTGAACGCTCTGGCGCGCGGCGGCGGGATGCTCGTCGTCATTCTGGTGGTGGTCGGCGGGACGGCGGGGATCGGCGCGGCCGTCGGGCTCGGCGGGACGATGATCCTGGCCGGGCTGACCGCCCTGTTCTGCTTCATCGCGGCGAACGGCGGGCCGCTGCGGCCCGACCTGCGGCTGCTGGCGGCGTTCGCGCCCGCGGTGATCATCGGCGCGGCCGGGCCGAGGCTGCTCGGCCAGGTCTCGGTGGTGGCGGCGGTGGCGCTGCTGGTGCTGGTGGTGTTCGTGTCCGCGCTGCTGCCGGCGCTCGGCCAGCGGTTCGTGACGGTCGGGCTCGGCCTGGGCATGGCGTCGGTGTTCGGCTACGGCTTCCAGCTGACCGGCTCCGCGAGCACCGCGCAGATCATCGGGGCGCCCGCGCTCGCGGTGGGCGTCGTGTTCGTGCTGCGGCTGCTGATGGGTCTCGGCGACCCGGGCAAGCCGACCCGCACCGCGCTGGCCGACGCGCTGGCCGGCCCGGACTCCGACAGCGCCGAGCGCGTGACCCGGCTCTGGCTAGCCGATCGGCCGCGCCTGTGGCAGGCCCGGGTGCTCGGCGCGGGCCTGCGTGCCCACGGCATCACCGCGGTGCTGGGTGACCGGCTCCGTGCGCTGGACCCGGAACCGGCCGAAGCGGTCACGGCCGTGCTCACCGCGGCCAAGGAGGAGCTGGCGCGGATCGCCGAAGCCGTCCGCGAGAAGAACGCCCCGGCCGAACTCGCCGCGGTCAGCCGTGTCGAGGTGACCGTGGACCTGCCGGGCGAGACGCGCCGACTGATCGACGAGCTGTGGGCCGCGATCGAGGCCGTGCACGCGGCGGTCGCCGTCCGCGACGAGTCCACTGTGGACTTCCCGCGCCACCTCGTCGAGGAGGCCGTGCGGCGCGAGGCGGCGGGCGCGCTGTCGTGGCGCTCGGCCCAGCTGCGGCACGCGGTCCGGTGCGCGCTGGGCATGCTGGTCGCGGTCATCGTGGCGAGCCTGCGGCCGGGCGACCCGCTCACCGTGTCGTTCCTGATGACCACGTACGCGATCATGCAGCCGGAGTGGCGCGACACCCTGGCGAAGGCCTGGCAGCGGTGCGCGGGCGCGGTGGCCGGCGCCGTGGTGCTCGCGCTGGTGCTGTGGCTGCTGCCGCATTCGGCGCTGCTGCCCATCGGGCTCGTCGCGCTGCTCGTCGGATTCCTGTTCATGCAGACGAAACCCATGGTGTTCAACGGGTGCATCGTGCTGATGAGCGTCGGGGTGAACGCGACCACGCGGCACCTGGACGCGGTGTCAGTGCTTGTGGAGTACCTCCTGCTCGTGCTGCTGGCCGTGGTGATCGGCCTGCTGTTCGGATTCGCCGCCGTGCCGGGGGTGCCGAAGCCCTCGGTGGCGCGCCGGTTCGCCGACGCCACGGCCGCGACGGGCGACCTGCTCGCCGCTGTCGCGTCCCGGCTGCGCGGCGAACCGCCGGCACCGCGGGAGCTGGGCCTGCGGTTCCGTGCCGCCGCGCGTACGCACCAGGACCTGCTCAGCCCGGAAGCGGGCAGTCGTAATCCGGACGACGCGCAGCGCGAAGCCCTCGACGAGGCGGCCGACGGGCTCCGCGGGCTCGCGTCGTCCGCGGGCGCCATGCTGCGCGGCGGCTCGGCCGAGCTGGCCGCGTACGCGGAAGGCGCCGCCCGCGCACTGGCCGACGGCTCCGTGCCGCCTGCCCTCCCGGACCCCGCGGACGACGAGCAGCGGCTGGTCGCCGACCTGATCCTGGCCGACGTCCTGCGGGTGCAGCACGCCCGGCCGGTGCTCGCGCCTTCGGCTTAGCCGGTTCCTGCCAGCGGGGGACCGGTCCCGGTTTCGGGGCTTAGTGTTGATCTGTGACGGAAGAGGGAACAGTCCACCTGGGCCCGTACGCGCTCGAGTCGATGATCGGCGCCGGCGGCATGGGCGAGGTCTGGCGGGCGCGCGACACCGAGCACGACGACCGGCTCGTCGCGCTCAAACTGCTGCCCTCCGGGCTCGCGCTCGACCCGGCGTTCCGGGCGCGGTTCCGCCGTGAGTCGAAGCTCGCGGCGGCGCTGCGCAGCCCGCACGTGGTGCCCATCCACCGCTACGGCGAGGTCGACGGGCGGCTGTACCTCGACATGGAGCTGGTCGGCGGCCGCGATCTGTCCACTGTGCTCACCGAAGACGGGCCGCTGCCGCCCGCGCGCACGGCCTCGATCGTGGAGCAGCTGGCCGGCGTGCTCGACCTGGCCCACGGAGACGGGCTCGTGCACCGGGACCTGAAACCGTCCAACGTGCGGGTGCTCGACGACGACTTCGTGTACCTGTTCGACTTCGGCATCGCGAGCCGGCCGGACCTCACCGCGACCGGCGGCTCCCGGATCACCGGGACGCCGGACTACATGGCGCCCGAACAGTTCGAGAGCGGGCCGGTCGACCACCGCGCCGACGTCTACTCGCTCGCGTGCCTGTTCTACACCTGCCTCACCGGCCGGCCGCCGTTCACCACGGGCAGCCTGCCCGAAGCGATGCGGGCCCACCTCGACCAGCCGCCGCCACGGCCCGCCGCCGAGCACCCGTTCCTGCCGCCCGAGTTCGACACCGTGGTCGCCACCGGGATGGCGAAACGGCCCGGAAACCGTTACGCCACAGCGGGTGCACTGGCGGCGGCGGTCCGGGCGGCACTGACCGGGACCGCGGCGCCGACAGTCGCGCCGACGGTGGGCGGACCCGGGCCGCAGTTCACGCCCGGCGATGGGCAGGCGCACGGTGGGATCGGGTTTGGTGGCGGCGTTGGGCTCGGCAGCGTTGGCGGGCCCGGCGGCGGTCGGTCCACTCGCGACAGTGGGCCCGGACGTCATCGGTTCCGGGTCGCCGCAGTAGTCGCCGTGGTGCTGGTACTGGGCGGCGGGATCACGGCCGCCGCGGTGGCCGGGCGGTCCCCGCAGCTGGCGGGCACGGCCGTGGCGGTCGCGGCGGGGTCGTCCGCCGGAACGCCGTCCGCGGGATCGCCGGTCGCGAAGCCGAAGCCGGCGGTTCTGCCGCCGCTGCCCGCCGGGACCGTCAGCAGCGTTCCGGTCGGCCAGGCGCCGTTCGGGCTGGCCGTGGCGCCGGACGGACGGCGGGTCTACGTCGCGGACGAGGGTGGCGGCACCATGAGCGTTGTCGACGTGGCCACGAGCGCTCGCGTCGCGACGATCCCGATGTCGGGCAACCCGTCCGGGGTGGCTTTCACCCCGGACGGCGAGGCGGTGTGGATCGCCGTGCCGCAGGGGCTGCAGGAGATCGATCCCGCGACGGCCACCGTCCGCCGGACCGTGCCGCTGCAAGCCCGCGCGTACTCGATGGCGATCTCCGCCGACGGCCGGTTCGGCTACACGGCGCTGCAGCGCGACGGGCTCGTGGTGGAGGTCGACCTGCGCGCCGGCGTGGTCACCCGGCGATACCCGGTCACCTCGCCGGACTTCGCCGCGCTCTCACCGGACGGGACCACCCTCGCCGTGACCAGCTTCGACGACTCGAACCTGGTCCTGCTCGACCGCGCCGACGGCCATCTCATCGCCACCGTTCCGTTGGGGGGCCCGGCTTTCTCGCCGACGTACAGCCCGGACGGGCGGCACCTGTACGTCGCCGAAGCCGGCCGGCCCCAGGTGGACCTGGTCGACGTCGCTTCGCACAGCGTCACCGGGTCCGTCACATTCGACAAACCGGCCGTCAACGTCGCCTTCTCGCCTGACGGCCGGACCGCCTACGCCCACGGCGAGGGCAACGTGCTGACGATCATCGACGTCGCGACCGGCAAAGCGCGTGGAACCCTGCCGGTGACAGCGGACAACTCGGCGTCGGTCGCGCTTGCGCCGGACGGGAGCCGCGCGTACGTGGTCGACCAGGACCGCGGGGTGTTGCTCGTGGCGGCGCTGCCCGCGGGCAAGTGACTCAGGCGACGTACACGTGCACGCCGAGCCCGGCCAGCTGGCGCCGCTGCTCTTCGGGGGCCGACTCGTCGGTGACGATGGCGCCGAGGTCGCCCGCGGAGCACACGTGGGCAAGGGCGGCGTGGCCCCATTTCGAGCCGTCCGCCGCGAGGATCGACCGGCGCGACACGGCGAGCGCCTGCTGTTTCACCTCGGCGTCGCCCAGGTCGAACGCGGTCAGGCCCGCGTCGAGGCTGAAGGCGCACGCGCCGAGCACGGCCACGTCGAATCGCAGCGATCGCATCGACGCCAGCGCCAGCGGGCCGGCCAGCGCCAGCTCACCGGGGCGCGGTTCGCCGCCGGGCAGCAGGATGCGGACAGTCGGCGCGTCGACGAGCGCGAGCGCGGCGTGCAGCGACAGCGGCATCACCGTCACCGGCCGGTCGCGCAGCCACTTCGCGACCTCCAACGCGGTGGTGCCGCTGTCGAGGAGCACGGTCTCGCCGTCGGAGATCATCGACGCCACCAGCGCGGCGATCGACTGCTTGGTGTCGGCGCCGGTCGCCAGCCGCGCGTCGAACGGCGGCTCGACCCCGGTCGGCACCACCGGGACGGCGCCGCCGTGCACCCGCCGCAGCACCCCGTG